>JAFAYE010000001.1:2171944-2482222 GCA_019240525.1 Candidatus Eremiobacterota bacterium | reverse complement strand
AACCAACGCGATCGCGGTTACAACGGTCAGGCGATCGTAAAATTACAGTATCAGAAAAACTTTAACTCAAGCGCCTATTTGCGCGTCTACGGTTATACGTATTATTCCGATTGGATCGAGAACGGCCCGCTGGAGTCTCTCCAGCCGTATGCATTTTATGATTCGGGAGACTACGAGATCAACAATCACACCCGAGGCGTGAGCGTTTCTTTTGCCGATCAGCTCAGCCCGGAGAACTTGCTCGAAGCCGAAGGCTCGTATACCACCTCGACCGGCGCGCGCATTTATAACGAACAGATGTTTCAGTTCGGCAACGGCTATGCCAACGCGTTTGCGGTGTTGGTGAACCGTAACAACCCGTTCAGCGGAACCTGCTATCACTTCAATGGCGGCGGCGCGCCGGCGACGCCGACGACCTGCTCCGACGGACAAGCCAGCGGCGTCAGCTACGGCCTGCTTCCCACATTTCTTCGGTTGAACAATCCAACCAGCCATGACGACCTCGACGGTGCGAGCTGCGGCGGCGGTCCGTGCGCCTATTACGTCGTTGAAAATGGGGCCTACGGCCTGAACAACACCGTCACGCCGTACTTCACCGGCTATTCGATCACCGATCAATGGCGGCCCAACGACCGTCTCTTCTTCAACTTCGGAGTGCGCGTCGACAACTACGATTACGTCGGTGCGAACACCAATTTCGGCGCCGCGCGTGATTTCTGGTTCAATGCCTTCAACCAAGATACGTGCTTCGACAATCAGACATTGACGCTCGTCGACCGCAGCGCGCTCCTCGCGTCATCGCCCTGGAGCACCAACTCGCAGAAGCCCTGCTCGGCCTTCGGCAAGCAATACGTCAACGCAAATATGCAGAATACCCCTGGATCCTTCGACTATAATATTCCACAGCCGCGTTTGGGCGCGACCTATACGCTGAGCCCGAACACCGTCGTACGCGCGAGCTACGGCCGTTACAACGAACAGCCGAGCGCTGCTTACGAGCAATACAACGGCCTCCAACAGAACCTGCCCGATGCCCTCGCGCAGTTCTACCCGCTCGGCTTTACCACCCCGGGGCACCAAGTCGCCCCTTCCGTCTCGTACAACAGCGATTTTTCACTCGAGCATCACTTTGCCGGGACCGATATGTCGTTCAAGCTGACGCCCTTCTTGCGCCAGACGCAGGACCAAATAGAAAACTTCTACATCAACTACACCACCGGCTTGACCTCGGGCCTCAACGCCGGCTATCAAACCTCGCGTGGATTCGAGTTTCAGTTCGACAAGGGCGATTTCAGCCGGAACGGTTTTGCCGCGCAGCTCTCCTTTGCGTACACCTATGCCACCGTGAAATATAGCCTCCTGCCGAACGGGACGAACGTCCTCTCACCCATCAACTCGGGGATCGCGCAGTATAATGCGTATACCAAAGCGTGCTCGCCGGGCGGCAGCGCGTATGGAAAGACCGAGTTTGGCCAGTCGCTCTGCGGTGCGACGAGCGACGGGTCCTCCGCGGCGCCGTGCTACACACACAACGGTCACGCCGATCTGTCATGTAAAGCGGGCGACGTCGCCAATCCGTATTGGCTCTCGCCGGCCTTCTCGCTCTACGATCCGAATGCGTCGTACCTACCCTACTCGATCTTTCCGGGGCCCGTCGGATCGGGAGTCAACGCATTCAACTATCCCTACGTTGCGACGTTGCTTCTCAACTACAAACACAATCGCTTCGCGCTCACGCCGTCGTTGCAATTCGTAGCCGGCAATCGCTATGGCGCGCCGCTCACGACGCCGGGTGTCGATCCGGCGGCGGGATGCGGAAAGCCCCTATCGGGGTCGACCGTCGGCGACCCGCGATATCCGTACGGTGC
Source organism: Candidatus Eremiobacterota bacterium (assembly GCA_019240525.1). Lineage (GTDB taxonomy): Bacteria > Vulcanimicrobiota > Vulcanimicrobiia > Vulcanimicrobiales > Vulcanimicrobiaceae > Cybelea. The sequence continues at coordinate 2,480,354 of JAFAYE010000001.1, read as the reverse complement.
CGCCGGCGGAAGCCCGTTCAACGCCGATAACCCCGGCTGCGCCGCGACGCTCTCGATTCCCGACCCATACACGGGTCAGTTCGATGGCATCGGCGCGTTTCGCGAGCCGGCACAGCTGCTCGGTCATCTGCAAATCTCGTATCAGGTTTCGCCGCGGATTAACGCATCGCTAACCTTGGCGAACTTGCTGCAGACGTGCTTTGGCGGGCAGCACACGGCCTTTACCTATTTCTGGAGCAACCAGACCTGTCTCTACACGAACTTAATCGGCGGACCTTCGTCGCCGCCCGTCGGCAATGCGTACAATCCCGGTGCGAACGTGCAGACATTCCTACGCTATCCCTACGAACCATATATCGGCACCTATAACGATCAGACGAGCTCACTCGCCCAGCCATTCAACGCGTATTTCAGCCTGAGGTTAAGCATTTGAAGTACGACGCAATCGTGGTGGGTGGCGGCCACAACGGACTGGTTACGGCCTGCTACCTGGCTCGCGCGAAGTGGCGCGTACTCGTTCTGGAGCGCCGCTACGTCGTCGGCGGCGCATGCGTGACCGAAGAAGTTTTTCCGGGTTTCAAAGTCTCGACCGCGGCTTACGTCAACAGTCTCTTCAGGCCGGAGATCATTGCCGATCTGCATCTTGCGAACTTCGGCTTTGAAGCAATAGAGCGTAATCCGGCCTCGTTTTCGCCCTTCCTGGACGGACGTTTCTTGATGCTGGGGCGAGGACTCACGCAAGACGCCGCAGAGATCGCGAAGTTTAGCAAGCGCGACGCCGAAAATTTTCCAAAGTACGAAGCGATGCTCGAGCGGGTCGCCTCCGTCGTCGAGCCGACGCTCACGCAAATTCCACCCAACCTGTTGCGCCCGAGCTTGGGCCAGTTGCTGGAAGCCGGGAAGATGGGACGCGCGCTGCAGCGTCTCGGTCCCTCGATGGGCGAGGCGATCGAAGTGCTAACGGGCGCCGCGCGACCGATTTTGGATCGCTGGTTCGAAAGCGAAGAGCTCAAAGGAACGATTGCAACCGATGCGATCATCGGCGCCTTCATGGCTCCCTCGATGCCGGGAACGGCGTACGTGCTTTTCCATCACGTTATGGGCGAAACGAACGGCAAGCGTGGGGTGTGGAGCTACGTTCGCGGCGGCATGGGAGGCTTAACGCAGGCTCTTGCGGCGGCCGCGAGGGCATTGGGTGTCGAGATTCGCACGGATGCGGAGGTCGCGCGTATCCTCACACGCGGCGGGCGCGTGACGGGCGTCGCCCTCACCAACGGTGACGAGTTCGCGGCGAAGCGCGTCGCCAGCGGCGTTGACTGTCACCTGACCTTCGAAAAGCTGCTCGACCAGGCCGAACTCCCGCCCGAGTTTCGCGACGCTATCGCTCGCATTTCATATGCCAGCGCATCCTGCAAGATCAACGTCGCGCTCGAGCGCCTGCCAAGCTTCAGCGCATTGCCGGGACACGAGCCCGGACCGCAACACTTCGGTACGGTACATCTCTGTCCCGACCAAGACTTTATCGAGCGTGCTTACGACGACGCGAAATACGGCGCAATCTCGCGCGAGCCGGTCGTCGAGTGTACGATGCCCTCCTCGCTCGACTCCACCGTAGCCCCGGCCGGCAAGCATCTGATGTCGATGTTCACGCAGTACGCGCCATACCGGCTCAAAGAAGGCGATTGGACCGATGCATTACGCGATGAATACGCCGATCGCTGCTTCGAGGTCGTGGAGCGTTATGCGCCCGGTTTCAAAGATTCGGTGATCGACCGCCAGATTCTGACTCCGGTCGATTTGGAATCGAAGTTCGGTCTGACGGGCGGAAGTATTTTTCAGGGCGCCATGCCCCTACATCAACTCTTTGCCTTTCGCCCGGTCCCGGGCTACGCGGGCTATGCCACGCCGATTCGCGGTCTCTATCTCTGCGGAGCGGCCGCCCATCCCGGCGGCGGCGTGATGGGCGCAGCCGGCTGGAACGCAGCTCGCGTCATGCTGCGTCGCTAAATCATTCCTCGTCGACCACGGCGGTCGACCTCGGCTGATGCAGGAAGTACGCAGCGTTATACTTGGCGCGGATCTTTCGAAACTTCGCTCGCGGCGAACCCGAGCCGAAGTTGAAACAATCTGAGAGATCGTCGGCGCGCGCGTCGGTCGTACCGAGAGACGGTAAGCCGAACTGCTCCTCGGTAAATTTTAGGATGCTCCCGAACTCGTGCTGCACGTGGGATACGTAGCCTTGTTTTGCATACGGAGAGATCACGAGAAGCGGCACCCGAAAGCCTAACTCGTAAGAGTTGTAGATCGGCGGAGCGACGTGGTCGTAGAATCCTCCCCAATCGTCCCAGACGACGAAGATCGCGGTGTTGTTCCAATAGGGGCTTTCGCCGATGGCGTTTACGACCGACGCCACCCAGGATGGACCCGATCCGTTATTCCTTTCGGGATGGTCCGATGCGGCGGCCGTCGGCGTCACCCAGACGACGTTGGCCAGATTTCCATTGCCGATGTCCGTCAGCACGTGCGATGGCGGTGAAATGTCGTGCTCGGCGTAGCTGTTCTCGGAGCGAATTGTTTGCAAGGCGTCGGGAGCATTCAAGAGGCTATCCAACGTGGTCGACGCGTAATACGCCCACGTCAGTCCGGAGGGGGCTTGTTCGATTTCTTGCATGAGCGAGTTTCGAGCGACGCATGGATATGCCGACTGGTTTTCATTTCCATACTCGTCGATCAGCAATCCCAGCGTATGTGGCGGCGAATCGCAACCGGCAGTTTTTCGTCCCGCCGGCGTCACCGGGCACTCGGCAAATTTCAGCGTTGATGTATCGCTAATCGCAGAGGTTCCGCTCACTAAGTACTGATGCGAGGGAAAACTGCAACCTTGACTGCTCTCGAACATGTCGTCGCCGATCGTGTACTGAGAAGCGATATCCCAATAAGGTTGAGCATCGGATTCGGGCACGTAGGCGTAGGAGCGTGTGTCTTTGGGCGGGCACTCGCCTTTGCACCCACTCGTTTCCAGATCGAAACCGTTCATCGCACCATTATCGTAGTCGGTCGTCCAGGAGGGTACATGCGAATGGCCCAGGCTGTACGGAGCCGTCAGGGGCTCGGGCTGCAACTGCACGTAAAGACCGTGGGAGTTCATCCCCTGCTGTACCGTATTGGCGCCAGGGAAACCATTGAACAAATTATCGAACGATCGGTTCTCTTGGACGATGATGACGACGTGCGTAATGTACAAACTGGGATGGTGATGACCGACTGCGCGTGGCACGAGCGACGTGCCCGACGCGCCGGACGAGGCGTTATTCGCTATCGTCGAACAAGCGACGAGGCCGAGCGTGAGGAGCGTCCCTAGCGATTTCACGATCGTCCTCGTGCCGACCGGATGGTTACGGCGTCGGCGTTGGCGTCGGCGGCGCGAGCGCGTCGGCTGCGCTGCGCGGCATGTCCTCGGTCGTCGGGTTCGAAATGTGGTCGTTATGCGGTCCTATCTTCCATAAGACGAGCGCGGCTTGGGCGCGCGTGGCCGGCTGCTGCGGGCGAAACATGGCGATCGCGCCAAACGTGCGCGGCACGTTACCGATGACGAGATTCGGATGGCCCCAACTTAGGACGGCCGAGCGATCTAACCCGTTGTCCTCGGCGATGGCGCCGCGAAACAGCTTGTTGATTTGCGCCTTGTCCTTCCAATCGGGCATTGTCGAATCCCAATTCGAAACGTAATACTGCTGCAGACCGCCGCGATCGACACTCTCTTTCATGGCGATCAGCTGCTCGTGCGTCAGCAGTGCGTCCGGTTTGAACGTCTTGTCCGGATATCCAACCGCAAAACCGGCATCGTACAGTCCCTGAATGTAGGAGAAGTTCGGATTCGACGTCGCGACGTCGGGATAGGCGGAGCTCGTGCCTTGTGAAGGCGAAATTTGTTTGCCCGAGTCGTTTACAAAGATCGCGTTATTCGCTAGAACGAGCCATTTCGCGAACTCCGCGCGAGTGATGGTACCTGCCGGATTGAAGTTGCCGTTCGGCGTTCCGAAGACCCCCAGCGCCGCCAGCTCGGTGATCTCCTTTTGCCCAAAGACGCCGTTGAGGTCGGTATAGCTTACCGGCGTTCCGCTGTTCGCGGCCGGCGATTCCGCTTCACCCATCGCGCCGCTTGCCGTCGCCGGGGGCGCCGATGTCATTGGCGATTCCGCGACGGCTGCCGTCGCGGCAGCGGAAGATTCCGGAGATGCGCTGGACTGCGCGCTCGAGTTACTCGACTGCGTGCACGCGGTCATGAGAAGACCGGCGGCAAACAGGGCGGCGAAAGCGCGATATCGATACATGGTCTGCCGATTCGTCGCGCTGGGCATCCCCGCCCTGCCTTGCTTGGGTTACATGCTCTCCATCGAACCCGACGCGTTCAAATGGTAGGCCGATGCGAGATCCTTCATCGCGGTGGTAAGGATCGCGTGATACGATGCGTCCGCCGCCACCCCGTACTTCACGTCAATGTCGCTCATGACTTTGAAGTGAATCGGATGTGAGACGGCGCGGTCGAGCATGACCTCGACGTTGTAACCGTCTCCGGTTTGACCCGCCGCCCAGAGCGCCCCGGCGAGAGCCGCACCGTTGTGCGGATCTGGATTCGGCTGGCTTGGCAGTGCGATTTTCTTCGCAGTGACGATTGCCAGCGAGTCCGAGACGACGAAGTCGAACGTTTTGAGGAATTGCCCGACTTGAGCCTTGCCATACTGATTCGTGAGCTTTGCGACTTCGGCATCGAAGTGCGAACCGGCCAGCGTTTTCAATAACGTCGCCGTGCTAAAATCGCTCGGCCCGCCGCCGGCCTCGACCATTGAAAGGGTGACGGCGAGCGCCGGTGCGCCCGTATAAATACAGCAGGATCCCGAGAAGCGCGTTGGAGCGTTGACGACGCTTGCCATCAGTTTGGCCGAGGCGATCCCGGTACCGATCGCCGCCATGGCAACCGCAAAAACGGTAACCAATCGCAGGTTGTTCATGAGTTCCTTTCTGAGCCGACGTTTCGACTCGTTCCGATGAGACGGTAAAGGAACGGAGAACCGGCGTCTTTGGATTGAGGACTCAGATGCGCACGAGCGCAATTGGTTTTGTCGTCGGCTGTTTCGAACCGCCCACCGGTTCGACGCTGACGGCCACGGCGGCGACATTGGTCGCGTTTTGCGGAAGCTTTACAATCGCCACTCTTCCGGCTGCCGGGAGAAAGGTGAGAGAAGGCGCGACGGTCTTGGCGCCTTTTGCGAGCGTCCAGGCCTGATAGACGCGCCCGCGCGGCGGCTGCGGCAAATCGTGCATCGCGATGTAGAGGCGCTCGCCGCGGGTGAACACCTGACCGCCCGCAAAAGCGTAGCGTTGCGAATCGGGTGCCGAAAGATCGGCCATGACCGCCGCCTGCGCCGCCAGCTGCGCGCGGTCGCGGTCGAGCCGCGCGTTGAGCCTGAAATCCGCGGCGCCGGCGATTATCGCGAGTGCCAGACACGCGGCGGCGACGGCGTATGCCGGCCAAACGTGCATCGGGAACCGGCGGGGAGTCGTCGCCCGGACTTGCTTCATGATACGCGCTTTGAGCAGCGCGCTAGGAATCGCCGGCGCTTGCGCTCCCTCAGCCTGCGCGGAGTAGGCGATCGCGGTCACCGCCGGACGCAAGAAACGATACTCTTCGCGGCATTGCTCGCACGTCTCCAGATGGCGCGCAGTCATCGCCGCTTGCGCGGGAGAGAGTACGCCGAGCGCATACGCGGCGACGTTGTCGAGCATCTCGTCGTGTGACATCATAGCGTCAACACACCTTCGAGCGCGTTGCGCAACTTGCGAAGGCCGGTTCGCATGCGGGTCTTGACCGTCCCGAGCGGCAATCCGGTCTGTCGCGCGATCTGCTCCTGCGTGACGCCGCCGAAAAATCCCAACTCGATCGGTTCGCGCTGTTCGGGCGGCAGGTTGCCGAGCGCCGCTCGAACCTGCGCGGCATCGATATGAGCCAGCGCGGTGTCTTCGAGCGTATCGTCGGCCGGTAAGGAGGCCGGAAACTCGCTCTCGCCGTGAAGCGCACGTCCGCGGACGACGTCAAAAGCTCGGTTGCGGGCGATGCGCGCGATCCACGCGCCGAAGTTGCCATCGCGAAAGAGGGTCGGATCGCTCCAAACCTTCATGAAAACCGCTTGGGTCACGTCTTCGGCAGCAATCGGGTCGGAAAGTACCCGCAACGCCACGCCGTAGACGAGCCGATGATAGCGATCGTAGATCGCTTCAAACGCGGCGGTATCACGGGCCCGCACTCGCTCCATGAGGCGGCCTGCCTCTTCCACGTCGACGTCCTTCGCTATGTTGAGGGTTCTGCACTGCCCTTCTAACGGCGCAAACCAGCCGGCAGATTTATTTCACGGCGCGTTCGGGCAGCACCAGCTTCTCGGCGCAATCCCAGGATTTATCCAGGGGTTCTCGATAGCATGAAGCCATGACTGATGCGAAGATCGTTGCTCCGCTCATCGTTTTCGCGTTGACGGCCTGCGCTCAAGGGGCCTCGACCTCGGCGTTGCCGGCAACCGCCGCCGGACCGGCCCGGGCCGTCGTGGGCAGCGTCGAGCGCGCTGCGCTGGTGCAGAACGAGCTTCCCACTCCCATCGGCCACGTTGTGGTGGTGATCCAGGAGAATCGAACCCCCGACAATCTCTTTCAAGGAATCCCCGGAGCCGACATCTCGCGTTTCGCCAAGGATTCCCAGGGGGAGCGCGTCGAGTTGCATCCGGTTTCGCTCAGCGCTCATTACGACTTGCATCACGAGCACGCTTCGTTTCTCACGGACTATGACGATGGCGCAATGGACGGTTTCGACGCGGGCATGTCGAGGCGAACTCATCTCCGCCCATTCGGTTACGCGCCCGAGTCCGAGGTCGCGCCCTACCACGACATGGCCAAGCAATACGTGTTTGCCGATCGCATGTTCCAAAGCAATGAAGGTCCCAGTTTTCCCGCACATCTCTACCTCATCAGCGGTACGGCGACGGATCCGGCACTCACCGGCTACCGCGTCCGCGACAATCCGTACGACGCCCTCTCCGGCCATGCCGAAGCCGGAGGCTGCGATGCACGCTCGCAAGTCGTCGTCGCCACAATCGAAATTACGAACGGCGCTAAAGGTCCAACGCCCTTCCCCTGTTTCGACCGCGCCGTGCTCTCCGATTTGCTCGATGCGAAGCACGTCTCGTGGCGCTACTATCAAGAGAAGGACGGCGCGGGACTCTGGCATCCGTTCGATGCGATCAAGCATGTCCGGTATGGAAAGGATTACGCGAACGTCGTCACGTCTTCGCAGCAATTCCTCACCGATATCGGTCGTGGCCAGCTCGCCGGCGTCACCTGGATTTCTCCCGCGGATCAGTGGTCGGATCATGCTGGCAGGCACGCGACCTCGCAAGGACCGTCATGGGTTGCGGCCATTGTCAATGAGGTGGGCCGGAGCCGGTATTGGAAGGACACCGCGATCTTCGTGGTTTGGGACGACTGGGGCGGCTGGTACGATCACGTCGCTCCGCCGATCGACAACGCCTACGAGCTGGGCTGTCGCGTCCCGCTCGTCGTCATTTCGCCGTACGCGAAGCGCGGATACGTTTCCAAAGTGCCGCACGAATTCGGCAGCCTTCTTGCCTTTACGGAAGAGACGTTTGGAATACCGAAAGGTTCCCTCGGAACTACCGACGAGCGGGCCGACGATCTCAAGGATGCTTTTGATTTTACACAAAAGCCGCGCGCCTTCGTGCCGATCAAAGCGCCGCCGTTTCGGGCCGGCGCCGAACAAAGCTCCGACGAGGATCCATAAAGCGCGTTACGCGGGGCGCTTGCGCGGTGAGGCGGCAAACGCCAGCGCGCCAACGGCGGCCAACGCGATCGTATTCGAGATCAAGGTAAAGCGATCGTTGAGGCTCATCGACCCCATGTGGGGGGCACCCGAGGTACTGCCGACGAGCCTCTCCATGACGGCCCCGGCAAGCATTGCGCCGACTGCAAAAAGTGCGACGAAGCTCCAGGCTATGCGCGGCGGGAGCGACTTCCGATAGATGGCGACGAGCGGCAGAATCAACAAGTCACCATAGATAAAGGTGGTGTTCGCGCCGAGCGGGATGCCGGCGTTGGCAAGAAATCGCGCGACGGGTACGTTTCCCATCGAGCAAACGAAGGTCGCTATCGCGAGCAGCAGCCCGACGAGCAGGAGCAGCGTGTACCCGGCGATGGGAACCGCACCGACTGCATGAAGCGCATTTGACAGCCAGCTTGCCGGGATCAATGCGGCGGCAAATCCGGCAATCAAATAGCCGGTGATCAGCTCGGTGCGAAGCATCCCAACGTCGCCGAGCGCAGTGGCGGCCACGGCATCCCATCGTCGCCGCGGCGATTCTTCGCACGAGTGATGCGCGCACCCACCGGCGTCGCGAGCCTGCGTCACGTCGGCGGCGTTCACGTATTGCGCCTGCAAACGTTCTAACTCGCCGCCGCGAAAGAGCAGCGTACAGCCGATCGTGACGACGGCGATAATAATGACTCCGCCAAAGAATTCGGCGAACGCAAACTTCCAGCCGAGCAGCGACCAAAAGAGAATGAGAATCGCCACGTTCATATTCGTCGACGAGATCAAGAAGGCGAAGACCGCTCGCACGTCGGCGCCGTTGCGATAGAAGCCCCGCGCCGCCGCCGCCGCACCGTACGAACATGCCGATGATATGATGCCAAAGCCGGCACCGTACAGCAGGCCCTTGATGCCGCCGCCGAGATAGCGATGCATCGCCGCCGGCGTCAGCATGACCTGCGCAACCGCCGAGATCAGAAATCCGAAGATCAGGCCGAAGAGACTATCCCAAAAAAATGCTGCCGCGTGCGCGACGCCGGCGACGAGCGCGTCGACGATGGGCATTAGCCGCCGACCGCAACCGGCGCGTGTCCGAAGAGCGGTGGAATGAAATGCCCAACTAGGTACGAGATAGCGAAGACGGCGCAACCGTAGGCGGCCACTTCGAAACCCTTCCCGGCTGCGCTGCGCTCGCTCAACGTGCCGGCGTAATAGCCGACGCCGAAGAGACCGACGAGAGCAAAACAAAGCGACGTCAAGGTCGAGACGAAGACCGTTAGCGGCAACAAGAAAGCGACGATTGGAATGAGCGAGCCCACTCCAAATGAGACACCCATTGCGATCGGGCCTCGCAATCCGCTGTCTTCGGCTTCGCGCGGGTCGATGCCGAACTCGTCGCGCACCATCTCGTACAGGTAGATGTCGGGATGCTGCGTCAAGCGTCTGACGATCATCTCGGCCTCATCGGCGCTAAAGCCTTTGAGTTTATAGAACGCAACCTGTTCGCTGAACTCGCCCTGTGGATCGGCGGCCATCTCGCGCTTTTCCATGTCAATGGTCGCCTGGACGACCTCTCGCTCCGCCTTCCGGCCCAGATACTCACCGACGCCCATTGAGAGCGCCCCCGCCAACAGCGCCAAGAATCCGCTGATGAGGACCGCGGCTCGCTCGTTCTCGGCGACACCAACGCCCGTGATAATGCCCAGCGTGGTGAGAATGCCATCCTGCACGCCGAAGACGATCTCGCGGACGCTGCGCCGCTTCTCCAGCGTGCGACGCTGTTGCGTGTCGGGAATTCGCGGACGAATCTTCTGCCAGCCCGGAACGTCAACGACGACATTTTCAACGGGTGGTGCCAGATCGGCGGCGTCGCGATGTTCGGACATAATGTACGCCGGTATTCTTAATGGAGCCGGCGCTGCATCCCTAGCGGCTTCCTCGAAGAGGCGCCGCGCACTGCGAAGGCCAACCGAACGCCATGGCAAGAGTATTCGGCGCACCGATCCTAGCGCTCGCCCTGACGATGTCAACGTTCCTTCCCGCACGAGCCGTTGACTGGCCGCTTTTCGGATTCGATTCGGCTCGCAGCAGTTTCAACTCGTCCGAAACGACGCTGACGGTTGCAAACGTTCACGGTCTGCGCGAGCAATGGCAAACCTCCCTGGGGGCCGTCGCCGATTCGACGCCGATTCTGCTGCAGCGCGTTCGCATCAAACGCACGTACCGTACGATGCTCTACCAAACGACGATGAGCGGCGCCACACTCGGGATCGACGCGGCCAGCGGCAGCATCCTCTGGCGCTTTACGACGCAGGGTCCGCACTACACCCACTCGACTCCCGCAGCCGACCCGTCCGGCAACGCAATTTATGCGGCCGGTCTCGATGGCAAAGTACACAAACTCAACGCCGCTACCGGCCGAGAGATTCGTACGAGCGGTTTCCCCGCGCGGGTGACGCGGATGCCCAGCAGTGAGGCAATCGAATCACCGCTCAACGTCGCCAACGGCTATCTCTACGCGACCACGTCCGGTTACGACGGTGACGCGCCGCCGTACGACGGGCATGTCGTCGCGGTCAACCTAGGCAGCGGCAAGAAAACGGTCTTCAATTCGCTCTGCAGCGATAAGCACGGCCTGCTCGGCCCGAACGGTTGCCCGCAGCAGCGGTCCGGAATTTGGGCGCGCGGCGGGGCAGTCGTGGATCCCGAGTCATCCATGAATGGCCGAGTCTACGCCTCGACTGGGAACGGCGATTTCAATGCGAACGCCGGCGGCCACAACTACGGCGATTCAGTGGTATCGCTCAGTGCCGATCTCGGCAATCTGCTGGGCAGTTACACGCCGACCGACTATCAGCAACTGCAAAATGGTGACGTCGATTTGGGAAGCACCGCGCCCGCGATGTTACCGGTCCAATCGACGAGCCAAACCCCCTTGATGCTCGCCCAGGGGGGCAAAGATGCCGTTTTGAAACTGGTCAACCGAGCCGCACTTCCCGGCCTCGGTAACGAGCTGCAGCTGCTCGAGATGCCGCAAGGGCTCTTTTCGGCTGCGGCGGTTTGGACGGATGCCTCGAAGAACGCGTGGCTCTTCCTTGGTTTCTCGTACGTCGTCGAAGCGTACCAGCTCAAGACCAACGGTTCTGGCCAGAGCAAACTCGCGCTGATGTGGCAGTCGAGTCCGGGACAAACCAACGGTGAAGGGACCTCTCCGGTCGTTGCCAACGGAATCGTCTTCGTCGCTTTCGACGGCGCCCTTTTTGCTCTCAATGCAATCAACGGGAACGTGCTCTGGAACAGCGCCAAGTACGGTTCGAGCAAATCCATCGGGCCGGTTCATTGGCAGAGCCCGATCGTCGTTAACGGCTCGGTCTATTGTTCCGACCAGAACGGCAATTTAACCGCATTCGCCCTGGGGAGCCTCCGCGCACCGTTCCTTCGCCGTTAGCGGCATGTGCGGCGCCATCGCCCGCTCCCATTGTTCGGAGCCGCACTCCCGCGCGACGAGATAGCGAACCGCCGGAATAAACGGAAGCGCGCCGAGCGAATCGCGCCGGCGAGCGAGTTCGGCCGCATCGTTTTCGTTTTCACCGGCATAGACCGCGGCCGCGAGTTCGGGCCAGAGCGCGACGCTTCCCGAGATACAGCCCGCCGCGCCGCGTCGTTTCGCGTCGAGCAAATCGCGCTCCGAGCCAGGAAAGACGCGCAGTTGCGGATGCCGCGCCAGTAACTCCACTTGCAACCGCGCATCGTTCGAGCTATCTTTGATTCCCGCGATAACCTGCGGGAATGCGGTAAGCAGACGCTCGACCAGCGCGAGATGAAACGTTATGCCGCTCATACGCGGAAAGTTGTAGAGCAGCACGCCGCTGGCGGGGGGATTGACCTGCGAAAAGAGCGCGTCGAAAAAGGCGAGAATACCGTCATCGCCTGCGTCTCGAAAGAAAAATGGCGGCATGACCAGCGCCGCCTTGAAGCCATGGGCGAAGGCAGCGCGCGTGAGTCGCACCGCGTCGGCGAGCGACGCGGCGCCCGTACCCGCCATCATGCGATGGATCGGCAAATCGCTCGATGCAATCGCTTCCATGTAGCGCACGCGTTGCTCGACGCTAAACGACATCGCCTCGCCCGTCGTGCCCAGCACCGCGATGCCGTCGCATCCGCGTTGTAAGAGGACGCGATAATATGGCAGCGCGCACCCGGCATCGGGCGAATCGTGCTCGTCGATGGGCGTCAAAACGGCGGCCCAGATGCCTTTCACGACGAAAACGCGCCTTTGAGAAAAAACGCGAGATTGGCGGGGCGTTCTGCAAGGCGGCGCATGAGATACGGAAACCACGACGCGCCATAAGGAATCGAAAGCCGCACGCGATAACCGCGTTCGAGCAAGCTGCGGGCAAGCGCCGTTGCGATACCGTAAAGCATCTGGAATTCGAAGCGCCCACGCCGCGGTAATCCTTTCTCCGCGGCGAAGCGTTCGACGTCTGCAACGATTCTGGGGTCGTGCGTCGCGATGGCGGTGTAGCCTTTGCCGGAGAGCGCCGCTTCTGCGAGCCGGCGGTAGTTCGCATCAACGTCGCATTTTCGCGGATACGCAACTGCGGGCGGCTCGAGATAGGCACCTTTGACGAGACGGACGTTTGGATGCAGCGGCAGCAACGTCTCTAGGTCGGAACCGCTGCGATAGAGATACGATTGTAAGACGACGCCGACGTTATCGAAGCGCTCGCGCAGACGCCGGTAGATTGCCAAGGTCGGATCGACGTAGCGCGACTGCTCCATGTCCATTCGCACCGTATTTCCGCCTTGTGCGGCAACCGCCGCGATCCGCGCGGCATTTTCATAGGCGAGCTCGGGGTCGACGTCGAGGCCGACGTGGGTCAGTTTGAAAGCGACATTGGCATCGAGCCGCTCGTGCGCGAAGGTCCGCAACAGCCGGCAGTATTCATCGGCAACCGAAACCGCCAGACCCGGGTCGCGAACGCTCTCGCCAAGCAGCGTTGCAGCGATAGAAAACCCACTCCCGGCCGCGGCCCGGGCGACGGGCATGAACTCCTCTACGCTCTCACCGGCAACGAACCGCCGTGCTCCTAAGCGCATGCCATATCGAGTGACGGCACGCCGGACGAGCGCGGAATCGGCAGCAGCGAGAATTCCTGCGCGCAGCGGTCGCTCCAAGATCGAGCTCACACATGGTACTTCTTCACCCGATAGGAAGCGACTGCAGTGCAGGGAACGGCGCTCGCGTGAAGCCGCGGTGGGTATTGGTCGCCGCAATCCTCGGCTCGTCGATGACGTTCATCGACGGCACGGCCGTGAACGTCTCCTTGCCCGTGATTCAGCGCGAACTCCACGCGACGGCCGCTCAAACGCAATGGATCATCGAAGGTTACGCGCTCTTCTTGTCGGCACTCATTCTATTGGGCGGCGCGCTCGGCGACGTTTACGGACGCCGGCGTGTTTTCGCCGCAGGCATCGTCCTCTTTGCGCTCGCGTCGTTGGGATGTGCGCTCGCGAACGGCATCGCCGTGCTGATCGCGGCGCGCTGCATTCAGGGAATCGGCGGAGCGCTCTCGATGCCGGCAAGCCTAGCATTACTCAGCGCCGCGTACGATGGACGAGAGCGGGGCCGCGCAATCGGTCTGTGGTCTGGATTGAGCGCACTCACCTCGGCGGCAGGGCCGCTGCTGGGCGGCTGGCTGACGCAGACGTTTTCCTGGCGCTACGTTTTCCTTATCAACCTACCGATCGCGATCGTCGCGCTGCTGGTGGTTGCATTGCGCGTGCCCGAAAGCCGCGACGACAGCGCGGCCCGCCACATCGACCTTACGGGTGCAGCACTCGCGACCCTCGGGCTAGGGTCGCTCGTCTATGGCCTGATCGAAACGAATGGCCAACGTGCTTCCAGCATAGCGCTAGCCGCGATCGCGGCCGGAGTCGTATTGCTTCTCTTCTTCGTTCTTTTCGAACGCCGCGCCCGCGATCCAATGGTACGCTGCGATCTCTTCGCGTCATCGACGTTTAGCGCGGCGAACATCTACACGTTCTTGCTTTACGCGGCAATCGGCGGAAGTCTGTATTTCGTTCCCTTCGTGCTGATCAACGTTCACCATTACAGCCCGCTCGAAGCGGGCGCCGCGCTCCTTCCCTTCGTCAGCATCATGGTTGCGGCGTCGCGATGGTCCGGGGGGCTCGTCGGCCGAATCGGTCCGCGAACGCCCTTGGTTCTCGGAGCAACTCTCGCCGCGTTGGGTTTTTGTGCGTACGCCGTGCCCGGTATCGGCGGATCGTATTGGACCACGTTCTTTCCCGCTGCAGCGCTTCTCGGCTTTGGCGGCGCGCTCTTCGTCGCCCCGTTGACGACCACCGTGATGGGATCCGTGCCTGTCGCACACGCCGGAGTTGCGTCGGGCGTCAACAATGCCGTCGCTCGCACAGCCGGCCTCTTGGGTATCGCCATCTTGGGAATCGTCGTAACGAATGCAGCAACGTACCTGAACGGATTCCGCGGCGCAATGACGGTTTCGGCCCTGATCTCGTTGATGGCTGCGGCGGTCGCCGCAAAAGGGTTTCCCCGGTACGTGAACCGCGCTCACTAGTAACCAAAGTCATCAACGGCGGCGCGGGAGTGGCGCCTTATTTGGGAAAGAGCAAAAAGTTGCGTTGGAGACGTTTTCTGAATCGACTGACGGGCTGCGTTCAGTTGGCGGCCGCCGTCGCCGGCCTCGGCATAGCCTCATGCGGTAATGCTTCGAACGAAACGATCGGCGGCGGCGCGCTTCCGCTCGGCTCGTCGAGGGTTTCGCACCAAAGTGCCGGCACGATCCAGCACGTCGTCATCGTGGTCCAAGAAAACCGAAGTTTCGACGATCTCTTCGCCACGTTTCCAGGGGCCTCCGGAGCGACGCAAGGCCTCATGAGGACGGCCAGCGGCAGCGACACGGAGGTTACGCTCAAAGAAGTCAATCTTTCCGAAGGGTGTGATTTTGGCCACGGTTATAAGGGCTTCTTGAGAAACTACGATGGCGGTAAGATGGATGGATTCGGCCTCGCCGGCAACAAGTGCAGCGGTAATCATACGGCCGCCTATCAATACGTGAATCCCAGTCAAATCGCGCCCTATTGGACGTTGGCGCAGCAGTACGTACTTGCCGACAACGCATTTCAGACGCAAGGCAGCGGCAGCTTTACCGCGCATCAGGATCTCATCGCCGGAGGCACGACGTTCAATGAGGCCAAGGCGTTAACGCTGGTCGACTATCCGACGGCATCTCCTTGGGGATGCGACGCGCCTGCGGGAACGGTAACGTCAAAACTTCGATGGACTGGGGAGCGCCTCGTTTACCGATACAACGGCGGTCCCTTCCCCTGCATGACCTATCCGACGTTACGCGACCTCCTTGACGCGAAATCAGTCTCTTGGAAGTATTACTCCCCGCCGGTGATGGGGAGCACCGGCGCGCTCTGGAACGCCTTCGATGCCATTAAGGCGGTACGCTATAGTTCGGAATGGCATACCAACGTGACGAAATCGGAGAAACAAATCTTCGCCGACGTCTCAGCGCACGCGCTTCCGGCCGTTTCGTGGGTCATACCGGACAGGGCGAACTCTGACCATCCTGCGAGCAGCTCGGATACGGGGCCTTCGTGGGTGGCAAGCATCGTGGATGCGATCGGAGAGAGCTCGTACTATTGGCCGAATACCGCGATCGTCATCGTCTGGGACGATTGGGGCGGTTTTTACGACAACGTGCCGCCGCCGCTCACGGATCAAGCGGGGGGCCTGGGCTTTCGTGTACCGATGATCGTCGTTTCGGCGTACCCTCCCAAATCGAAATCGAGTCATAGCTACATCTCGCATACTCGATATGAATTCGGCAGCATCCTCAAGTTCGTCGAAAACACGTTCGGCTTGGGACGGCTGGGTACAACCGACGTACGAGCGAACAGCATCGCAGACTGCTTCGACTTCTCGCAGTCCCCACACGCTTTCCAACCGATCGGCTCGAAATACTCCAAAGAATTCTTCGAACGGCAGCGTCCCTCGTATGCGCCGGTCGACGGCGAATAGGAAAGACGGCGTCCCGCCTTGAACGCCGGCGCGTTGAGAAACTTACTCGGTCGTACGGCGCTGCTGGTCTCTGCGCTCATCACTGCTTCCTGTTCGAGCACGGCGACGAGCACGACGCCGGCATCGTCGGTCTCGCGGGCAAGCACGACGACCTCGGGAAGCGGGTCGAGTTATATTTCGCACATCGTCGTCGTGATCCAGGAGAACCGGAGCTTCGACGATCTCTTCGCGACCTTTCCGAACGCCTACGGAGCCACCCAGGGTCTGATGAAAACGGGCAGCGGCGGCGACACCGAGGTTCCGTTACAGATGGTCCCGCTCAAAGAGCATTGCGATTTCGGGCACGGCTACAACGGATACTTGGTGAACTACGACGGCGGCAAAATGGACGGTTTCGGACTGGCGCCGTACGCCTGCAGCGGTCACACGACGGCGGCGTATCAATACGTCGATCCCCAGCAGATCCTGCCCTACTGGACCATCGCGCAGCAATACGTGCTCGCCGATCAGCTCTTCCAAACCCAAGGCAGCGGCAGTTTCACCGCGCACCAGGATCTCATTGCCGGCGGTACGGTGATCGACCCCGCAAAAAATATTAGTATCGTCGACACGCCCGATCGAACACCGTGGGGATGCGACGCGCCGAAGGGGACGAAGACGAGCCTGCTCAAGCCGGTCGGGTCGATCCTCAAACTCGAGCAACACCGAGGTCCGTTTCCGTGCCTCACCTATGAGACGCTCCGTGACCTCATGGATGCGCATTCGGTGTCGTGGAAATATTACTCGCCGCCCGTCGTCGGGGGTGAGGGCAGCTTGTGGAACGCCTTCGATGCAATCTCTGCGGTGCGCTACGATCCTTCCGAATGGGGCGTCAATGTGACCAGCTCCAACACGCAGATTTTTAGCGACATTTCCAACAACCAGTTGCCCGCGGTTTCGTGGGTCGTACCCGACCGTCAGGATTCCGACCATCCAGGCCCGGGCCCCGACACCGGCCCGTCATGGGTGGCGAGCATCGTCAACGCAATCGGAGAGAGCCCGTACTGGTCGACGACCGCCGTCGTCGTCGTGTGGGACGACTGGGGCGGCTTCTACGACAACTGGGCGCCGCCGTTTCACGACGAGTGGGGCGGCTTAGGATTCCGCGTGCCGATGCTCGTCGTCTCGCCATACGCCCGCGAAGCCTCTCCCAGCCAACCGGGCTACATCTCGCACACGCAATACGAGTTCGGCAGCATTCTGAAGTTCATCGAAGACACGTTCAACCTGGGCCGGCTCGGCACGACCGATTCGCGCGCAACGAGCATCGAAGATTGTTTCGACTTCACGCAGCCGCCGCGAACGTTTCAGGCGATTCCCTCCAGCCTCTCGAAGCGTTATTTCTTGCAGCGACGCCCGTCATATCAACCGGTCGACACCGAGTAGCCGCGCGATTAATTGAGCTCGAAGCGACGGATCGAGTCGAGCGATTCGAGCGCCTTTGTCAAGCTGCGGCCGGCGATCTCGTCGGCCATGCGGCGCATCGCCGCGCTATGAGAGAGTCGCGTTCCGTAACGCTTCGCTACAAACACCCCCAACGGAATGACGGCCAAGCCGAACAATAGGTTCCCAGCGATCCATGCGGGGCCGGCAGCGTAGACGTTCCAGCCAAAGACGCCTCGAGCACCGACGATGAACAGCGGCAGCCACATCAGCGGCGCGAAAAGTAACGTCCAGAGCGTGCTCTTGATGCGGGCGATGCGCAATCTTTCGAGGCGCATCTGGATCGTGGCAACCGGTTCGTCGTAATCGATTGCGCTGCAGGCGGCAAGTTGCCGCGCCGCTGCTACGATGAGCGCTATGCCATACACGTAGATCGCCCCGGTCGGGATCAAGAACTGCGGCTCGCGCAAATGCTGGCTGGCGAAGAAGCCAAGCAGAACGACGCCCCCGATATTGATCGCCAGCTCCCTGCCGACCTCGCGACGGAATCGCGTGAGAAATGTGCCGAACTCGCGCAAGTTCCACTGTTCAAGCAGCAGCGTGTTGAGCCGCATGCTCTGCTCGAGTCTGCGATTGCTTTGTGCCCAAAGAGATTTGATCTCGTCGATTTCCACGTTATTCTCCATTTGCCACTAGAGTGCGTTTGAAGGAAGTCTTGATACGCGCAATCTTCGTTGCGACGTTCGTTTCGGAGATGCCGAGAATCGCGGCGATCTCCGCATACGGATAATCGTCGAGATAGAGCAGCATCAATGCGCGGTTCAGAGAATCGAGATTGTCGATCAGTTCGTGCAGGCGATCGACTCGGTCGTCCGCGCGAGGATCCTCGAAGACGCAAGTCCGTTCGAGAATCGAGCCGTCGACCGGCGCCGCTCGCCGGTGCGCGCGCACGTCGCGCCGGCAGAACGAGATGGCGACGTTGAGCGCAATCCGGTACATCCACGTGGAAAAGCTCGAGCGCTCGGCAAAACGCTCGTACGAGCGCCAAAGCTCTCCGATAATTTCCTGGACGAGATCCTCGCGGTCCGACGAATTGCGACAGTACGCCCTGGCAACCTTGAGGAGGATGCCTCGGTGCCGGTCCAGCCGTTCGACAAAGGCGTGCTGCGTATCGCTGCTGCTCATTCCGACCGGTCAGTCGCTCGGCCCGTCCAAAAAATCACAGGGCGGAGCAAAAATTCCCCGAAAGGGCCGCTTCGCATGAAACGTTTGATTTGCGTGACGGTGGGGAGCGCCGTCGTGGTCCTTGCAGGATGTGCGGCGCCGGCCCAGCTTGACATGCCCGTCGCGCTCGAGCGCAGCTCGTGGATGACGACCGACGCCAAAACGAGCGACCTGCTCTACGTCACCGACATCGGAACGAACGACGTTTACGTCTATTCCTACCCGCAAGGCTCGCTCGTGGGCACCTTGCGCAACTTCAACTCTCCCCTCCGCGACTGTTCTGATTCCCATGGGAACGTCTATATAACGAACACGTATTCGTACGAGCTCTTGAAATACGCGCACGGTGCCGCCAAACCCGAGGCCGCGCTTCACGATTCGAACTATTTGCCGTGGGACTGTTCGGTCGACCCGACAACTGGGAACCTTGCGGTAACGAACTACGGCCCCTATTCGAATTCGAACACCGGCGACGTCGTGATCTACACCGACGGGAAGGGATCACCGAAGGCATATCGCGACCCAAGCGTACAGGCCTATCTCTACTGCAGCTACGACGACAGCGGAAATCTCTTCGTCGACGGACTCGATTTTTCGTATAACTTCGTCCTCCTCAAGTTGCCGAAGGGGAAGAGCACGTTCGAGCAGATTGCTTTGAATCAGAAATTCACGAGCTGGGGCGGAGTGAAATGGGACGGTAAGGACGTGGCCATCAGCGACGGTACGGCTCTGTATCAGTACTCCGTTAGCGGCACCAAGGCCAAAAAGATTCGCGTCGTTTCGCTGAAACGCTCGGTGAACGTACTACAATTTTGGATCGCCGGATCGACGGTGATCGCTCCCGACGGTCCGAACGGCGCCAAACACGACGCCGGATTCTGGAAATATCCGCAAGGCGGCCCCCCGGCGAAGACGATCGGCACCGGCCTCTTTCAGAACCCCAGCGGCGCGACCATCAGCGTCGCAAACGGAACCTAAGGCGGCGTAGGCCCGACGATCGGGTGCGGCGGCTTGAAGAGCAGGCCGTCGATCTTGTCATCGGTATCGAGGTGAATGAGAACCACGTCGGTCCCTTTGAGGAAATGCGCGACGAACTGGTCGCTGCCGATTTCGAGGCTTTGATACGCACCCAGCGCTGTGGTGACGCTTGCGATCACACGGTCGACCTCAGTCGCCGGGATTTGCGATAGAAAGGAATCGCTGAACCAGGCCGCGTCGGCGTGGCCGGTGCGCAGCATGGAATCGAGCCGCGTTCGCTCGATTTGCACGGCGGACGTGAGCGGCGACGAAGTTGGCGATGCCGCGCCTACCAGCGCGGCCCAAAGCACGGCGTAAAAGAGCAAACGCATCTTCAGCGAAGCGCCGCGAGGGCTCGTTCGATGTCGGCGATCAAATCGCTCGGCGATTCCAAGCCGATGCTTAACCGCACCAAGCGATGGTCGTATGCGGGTCTGCCGTGGCGAGGCGAGATCGTGTAGGCGACGGCGAGGCTTTGGGTACCCGCCCAACTGTAACCCACTTCGAACAACTCGAGCGCATCCACAAAGGCGAATATCTGCTCGCGCGTCGGTCCCGGCGCGAAAACGATCGAAAAGACGCCCGACGAGCCGGTAAAGTCTCGTCTCCAGAGATCATGGCCTGGGCACGACGGCAGCGCTGGATGCAGCACGAGCTCGACTTCGGCGCGCTTCGACAACCATTGCGCAATTTCTAACGCCGACTCCCCGACCGCGTTCAGGCGAACGGCGAGGGTTTGCAGGCCGCGCAAGGCGAGGCTGCAATCGTCGGGAGAAACCGCACAGCCGATGACCTGGCGCGCCGCACCGAGCCGTTGATGGAGCGCCTCGTCCCGGACCGTCACCGATCCGAGCAAGAGATCGCTGTGGCCGCCGATATATTTGGTGATGGCCTGCATCGTAACGTCGACCCCGTGTGAAAAGGCGTCGAAAAAAACGCCCGCTGACCAGGTGTTGTCGAGTACGACGATCGCATCGCGCGCATGCGCGGCACGCGCGATCGCGGGCACGTCCTGAACCTCCATGGTGACCGAACCTGGGCTTTCGGTCCAAACAAGACGCGTCCGATCTTCGATGAGGTCGGCAATGCCCTCGCCGATGAGCGGGTCGTAAAAAGTGGTGCGAATGCCCAAGCGCGCGAGCAAGGTTTTTGCGAGTAGCAGATTTGGCCCATAGACGCTGCGCGGCATCAGCATGTGATCGCCGGCTTCGAGCAGCGCAAAATCGATCAGCGAGATCGCCGATTGACCGCCGGGCGCCAGAATCGTGTGTCGTCCGGATTCGAGTTCGCAAATCCGGGCCGCAAGCTCGAGCGCGGTGGGCGTGCCATACAATCCGTACGTGTAGCCCACACGCTCTTGGTCCCACGAGTCGCTTACTTCCGCCGCCGAGGGAAAAATCGTCGTCGAGCCGCGGTAGACTGGCGTCACCAGCGAGCGATATCCGTCAGGGACGCTCGCTTCGGAGTGGATCAGGCGAGTTCGCCACGTCTTACTCATACCGCGCTCTTCATAGAGCGGACCCGCAGTCGCGGGTCCGCATCATTTCGTTCGAGGTCGAGAAACTATGGTTCGAGTTCGTGAACGGTATTATCGTTCGTATCGGTGTAGTAGATCACCGTATTAGCGTCGGTGGTTCCACTCGACGCGAGCCCGAAGATCGCCGGGGCGTTACCGGTGTCCACGACCTCGGTATCGAGAACCTGTCCGGTGGTAGTCAATTCGACCAGCTCGTTGCCGCCGCCGCTGGCAGGCGCCGCATTCGCAACGACCAGATTGCCGTTGTGAAGCAAGGTCATCGCGACCGGGCCGTTGAGCGGCGAACCGGCGTAGACAAGTTTCGCACAGGTTGTCTTCTTATGCAGGCAGGTGAACGTCTTACCACTCGGGCCGACCACGATTTCGTTCTTCAGGAGGATGTCATTCGGGTTCGTTATTTCGACGATCGTGTCGGTGACGCCATCGGCGACGTAGAGCAAGTTCTTCTTTGCGTAGTATTGGAGGCCCGCAGGTCCCAGCGCGTTCCAGCCGGTCCCACTTGGATAATTCACTGCAAAGCCGGTCACGCCTTGCAGATACGTCGTGCCGCCGGAGGACGCGGCGAAGATCGTGCTGACGATCGAACCCGTCTTGACGTCGGTCGTAAAAACGTATTCCGACGAATACGCCTTCTTGTTGCTGACGTCAAGCGTGGAAAACGGCTCTTGAAGAGGAGGTCCATATGTCGCGTTCTCCGCACCCTTCGCCGTAAACTGCGTCATCAGGCCGCTCGTCATCCCGGCCCCGTACACGAAGTTCGTGTTGGAACTCACCGAAGAGCCGGAACATCCTTTGATATCGTTGCTCTGCGCAAACCGCGTCGGGCTCGAGCTCGGCGTTGGATTGAGCACGTCGATGGTCGTGCCGTTGCCGGGCGTGCCGCTGGAGTCGGCATAGTTGCAGAACACGAGCTGACCCTTCTTTATTTTTCCGTAGTTCACTTTGAAGGCGTCGATCTGCAGCGAATGGGGGCCCGTGTCGCCATTGGTGGGGTCGACGGTCGAACCGATGACGACATTTTTCGTATCTTGTTTGAGAATTGATGTCGTATCGGCGGGCGACGCCGCGTTAGAGCTCGATCGCAGGCTCTGCGATTGCGACCCTGCAGGCGCGACGCTCGTACTCGGGTTCGACGGGACGGCCTGATTTTGGCTGCAGGCGGAGAGGAATGCGAACGCCGCGCAAATCGGCAATGTCGCGCGGGCTTTCGACAGGAACATGCGGCACCTCAATTAATGGCGTGCTGGTTTATGCGGTAGCTCTTTTTGATCGGATACCACTTACCTGCAGCAAGAATCTCGAAACTGCTGGAAGCTAACCAAGGTCATCGCGCAAGGTTGCACGGAGGTTCCGCTCCGAATAGATTTCGGTGATCGTCGCACGCTGGTGGACGTCTTTCTTTACCGCGGTGCTGCTGTCGGGCTGCGTGGGCCAACTCCGAAGCGACGTTCCGCCAACCTTTTATAACGCACGAACAAGCAGGCCATCCGCGGCCGAGGCGGCGCCGCACGTCATACTACGAGTCTACGATCGATACGCGCATCGGCTCGATTGGAGCAGCTTCGTGCGTCTCTCCAGCGATGGAGAGACCGGAATCGGACTCGATGATGCGCTCGTCGATCCAAGCAGCTTGAAGATGACGCGTCAAGCGCCTCTATTCTCCTCAGACGGCACACCAGGCGGCGATCCCGCAGTCGACCTTCAGGCGAATCCCGAGGCGTTGTCGCTCGCGTGGCCATCGAGGCTCGGCTACTCGGATATCATCTTTGCGCTTCCGCAACGCAGCGGCACCTACGATTTTAATCAGCTTGCCGCCCGACAAGTACTCGCGGACGTCGGCGCGAGCCTCGCTGCACGTTCTTGGTACCTTCCGAGCAAGAAGTTTTCGACACTCTACTCAGATGCAAAACGAGAGTACCTACAGGCGCAGCGAACGAAGAGCGCTGCTCGCCAAGGCGCACTCTTCGCGCAATCGCTCGACGCCGGAACGAGCGCAGAGATGCAGCTGCTGACCGAAGCCGGTATTGCCTATGCTTCCACTCATCGCGATACCATCGAGTGGGGCGCAACCTTCGATACGATTGCCGGCGGAACGCGCGATCTCAGAACCGCGCGCGATCTCTATCCGAAGGACGGCTGGCTGCGGATTTGTTTTGATCCGGGGGAAAGACCGCAGTATTATACCGCGGAGATCGATCGCGCTCATGAACTGGGGTTGCGCGTCGTTGGGCAGATACTGGATTCGTCGGAGATGCGTCGATGGAGCGTCGACGCCTTTGAGCGGCGCACGCGGGAGTATGTCGATGCGCTACCCGGCGTCGACGAATGGGAAACGGGAAACGAAGTGAATGGAAGCTGGCTCGGTTCCATTTCGAGCGTTGTCGCGAAGACTGCCTTCGCCTCGAAGTATGTCAAGGAGCACACCCGCGCGCGGGTGCTCGTCACGCTCTATTGGGAGCTGGGCGAGGGGCGCCCGGAAAACGCGCTCTTTAACTGGGCGGCCGAACATATGACGTCGTTCGTCGCCGATGTTGACGACGTGGGAATTTCGCTGTATCCGCGGCAAAATCCGATGGGCGAGCCGTTCGATCGCGTGGTATCGCTCGTTCACGCCGCCTTTCCACGTGCGCGAGTTGTGATTACCGAACTCGACTACGACCGTGGAAAAGGATGGTGGTGGGGTTCGCGCGACTCGATATCGCCGAAAGGCCGCGACGCCGTCGCCGCGACGTATCAATCGGCTATCGTCGGATATCCCTATTCGGGGGGCGGCACGTTCTGGTGGTATTTCGTCGAAGAAGTCAACCGTGGAAATCCGCTGTACCGCACGTTGCAGGCGGTTTATCGCAGCTCCCTTTGAGTTGCCCGGTCACAGTTCGTAGTCGATCGTGAGCGGAGCGTGATCGCTAAAGCGGCTCTCTCTATGGATCGAGGCGCTGCGCACGCAGCCCGCTAAATCCGGCGTGATCATTTGGTAATCGATGCGCCAGCCGAGATTGCGTTGCCAGGCGCCCGGCCAATTCGACCACCATGTGTACTCCTTCGGCCGCCGATTGACCGTGCGAAACGCATCTACCCAGCCCACCTGCTCGACGAGCGCGTCCATCCACGCCCTTTCCTGTGGTAAGAAGCCGCTGACGTGAGCGTTGCGCGCGGGGCTATAGGTGTCAATGGGCTTGTGGGCCACGTTATAGTCGCCGCAGACGATATGTGGACGCCCCGAATGACGAAGCCGCGCGAGAACGACGAGGAGCCGCTCGAGAAAACTCATCTTGAAGGCCTGCCGCGCCGGACCGCTGATGCCCGACGGCACATAGAGTGACGCGACGCTGAAATTTTCGAACTCCGCTTGGATGAAACGCCCCTCCGAGTCGAGATCTTCCCATCCTAGGCTGCGCGTGATCGCGAGAGGCTCCCGACGCGAATAGAGCGCAACGCCGCTATATCCGCGTCGCTGCGAATCGGCGAAGAGCGCGGTGAACCCGCCGATTCCGAAGGCTTCTGGGAGAAGCTGCTGCTCCTGTGCGCGCGTTTCTTGCAGGCAGACCACATCCGCGCCCTGCGCCTGCGCCCAGTCGAAGAAACCGCGTCGCGCAGCCGACCGGATGCCGTTGGCGTTGAAGGTGATGACTCGCACGCGAACGGATTTTCAATGCTCGCCCACAATCGGCTCCTCGCTGACCTCTTCACCGAAGAGCGTTGGGTACAGCAGTCCCGCCAGGCCGCCGCCGATGAGCGGCGCCAGCCAGAACAGCCAGAGCTGCGAAAGTTCCGCAGCTCCCGCAAAGATCGCCGGACCCGTGCTGCGCGCGGGATTGACCGACGTGTTGTCGATCGGAATGCTGATGAGGTGCAAGAGGGTCAGCGCGAGCCCGATTGCCAAACCCGCGAAACCGACGGGTGCGCGTTTATCTGTCGCGCCGAGTATGACCGTCACAAAGCCAAACGTGCAGACAATTTCGACGATCAACGCTGAGAGCATTGTATAGCCGCCCGGAGAGAGCGCTCCGAATCCGTTGCTCGCAAACTGTCCTACGACGAAACCCGTCTTGCCGCTGGCGACGGCATAGAGCACTGCCGCCGCCGCAACGGCGCCCAGCACTTGTGCGATCACGTACGGCAGAACGTCCCGTGCTGGAAAACGCCGCGCAAGCCACAGACCGAACGTTACGGCTGGGTTAATATGACACCCGAGATTGGGCCAATGGTATAGGCCATCGTCAGCAGCGTGAGTCCGAAAGCCAGCGCAACGCCCGCGAAGCCGATGCCGAACTGAGGAAACGCGGCCGCGAGTACCGCACTTCCGCAACCGCCGAACACGAGCCAGAAAGTGCCGAGAAACTCCGCCGAAACGCGTCTGGAGAGGGCCATGACCGCCGTTCCTTTCCGCGAATGGTGTCGCTCGACTATCCTTGCTCCAGTCCCGACTGCGCTCCTCCGGCCGTCGTTCTGGTACGGTTGTTACTGCAACGCGCACGCTCGCGCCCGACGTACTCGAGGATCGTTTTCCCGAACTCGCCGACAACGACGAGCGCATCGAGATCGATCGGTGTCAGCGGCATTTGCAGTCGCAGTGCGTCCTTACCGCCCAGACTCCACGGGCCGACACCCGCAAAGAACATCCCGCGGGACTCCAGCACCTCGCAAAGCCTTGGCATACCCGGATCTTCCAGCGGCAAAAGCGCATAGATCGCACCGAGCCGGCGGACGAGCTGCAGATCGGCCACGGTTTGACCGACCAGTTCGGGCGTTTGCGCCCCGACGCTTTCAATCTGCACGGTTGCGGTGGCATCTCTGCGAGCGAGGCTGGTGTGAAAGGCGCCGTGCCCGCCGCGCTGCAACATTTTTCCGAACTTGACGGGCACATCGAGCTCTTCGTAGATGCGCTCGACGATCGCTCGATGATGCTCCGGAACGTAGATCGCGCGCGGCTCGCGAGGCTGCAGCGGTTTGACGTAGAGCATGCAGCTTTGACGTTGACTCGTCGTCGAGAGTTCCATATGCTTCGCGATGAAACTCCGAGGTGCTTCTCCCAACGTGATGCCGCAAGCCTTTGCTCCAAAACTCTCGCTCGCGTGCTGCGTTCTCCCGTGGTCGGTGACGGGTTCGGAATAGTACGCCTCCAGGCCTAAAGCGATCGCCTCAAGTTCGGCCTTCGCGCGCAGTCGGTTGAGCAAATCGCGTCCGCGATGCTCGGGCAGAACCACCGCCGCGCACGCATCGGCGATTGGTGCATCCCCGTCGCGCGCGAGTGCGTAGTGGCCGACGACGTCCCCGCTCGCCGTGACGGCGACGATCGAAACGTAGCAGCCGCTTTGGTTGAGCTCGATGAGCCTGTCGGGAACGTAAACGGCGCTGAAGTCATACGCGTAGCCATAGGTGAGATAGAAGGCCCGCGCAATGCCTTCCGCATCGCGCGGCGCGAAACGCCGAATCGTGTACTCCTGCGCGGGAGCGAGGGGCACGTCCGTCTCTCCGCGTTGCGCCGGTTCAGTACTCGCCGTCTCGCCGTGCGGGCGATTGACAACCAATCGCAGTTCGCTGCCGGACGTTCCGTGCAGTTTCCAATTTGCCGTATCGACACACTCGACGATTTCGTTCCAGCGCGGATCGCGCCGTGCGAGCGCGTCGTCGATCGGAAGTCCCCGCTCGAAGAATGCAAGGGTCAAGTTCGAGGGCGCGCAGGTCGCCACGATCCGAAGCGGTTCGCGCGCTCGCGCCATTGCCTCTTCGACGATCGCCGCAAACCCTCGCCGGGCCGCCTCGGCAAGCCGGTCTTGCTCGCTTTCGCTCAACCCGCTTCGCTGTGCCGCGTCGTGCGCGAAGCTTTGCACGAGAGAAACAAAAGCCGCATCGGGCGGGACTTTCAGTTCGGTCGTAAGGCTCACCGTGCGCCATTGTAACACGACGCAAAAGAGAACCACGAACGCTGAAGAAAGGGGCAGGGTGGAACCGCGTTTTCGGGCCAACGATCGCGAGGGATTGACACTGCGCCTTGCCGCGGTGATTGCCGGATTGGGCTACCTGTTGAGCCCGGTAAGCTATGCAGAGTTCGCGCTCTTTCCAAAGCTCGTCATTCCCGGCAACATCGAGCGCACGGTGCAGAACATCACGACACACGGCGGCGACTTTGTGGCGATCATCTTCTGCAATTTCGTCACACTGCTCGAAGACGTCGTCATCGCGTGGGCGCTCTACGTCCTGCTGATACCCGTGAATCGAGCACTTTCGCTCTTGACGGCCTGGTTTCGAATCGTATATGCAGCCGTGGCACTGGTCGCCCTGACAAACCTGGTCACGGTCTATCGTCTCTTGAATACCCCGGAGTATCTCCGCCTTTTCGGAGCCGCGCCGCTGCGTGCGCAAGTCGATTTACTGCTCCACTCGTTCCGCTACGACTGGGCGTTCGCGCTTATCATTTTTGCGGTGCACCTGATTTTGCTGGGCGTGTTGATCTACCGATCGGGTTACATCCCAAGAGTCATTGGCGTGCTCCTCGTCCTCGATGGGGTCGGCTGGGTGGTTCAGGGCCTGCAACCCTATCTCTATCCGAATGCAAATATCGGACTCGTATTCATCACGGCTTTGGGCGAGCTGATCTTCATGCTTTGGCTGCTTATCATGGGATGGCGAATCAAAGACCCACGGCGGCCCATCGAGGCCGCCTAAACGCTCAGGAAGCCTTCAGGAAACCCGGCGCCGCGATAAGCGGGCCTCCGCTTGGGAAAACCGTTCTCTGTGAGCCAAAGCGCGAGGCGACGCTGGTGGGCCGCGGGCGCCGGAGCAATGCTCTGCCTCTTGCTGCTTGGATTCTTTGAACGGCAAGCCCTAGCGCGGCTCGCGATCGTTGCCGGTGTCGAGGCCTTAGGGCACGTGCGGTTGTCATTCAGCCATGCCGAAATCGGAATCGCGCGCGCCGCCTTTACCGACGCGCGGGTAACGTCTTTTCGAGACGAACCGATCGCCGAGATTGGACGATTGGATGTTTCCTACGATTTGCGCGATCTGCTGCCGGGCGGTAAGCGCTTATTCGGCGTGCAAAGCCTCGACGCCGACAGACTTCGCGTGACCCTCATTCGGCACGCCGACGGAACGTATAACGTTCCGATTTCAAACTTCAATGCCAACGCCACGCAACCGGGAGCGCCGCCGCTCGTTCTGCACGCGCGTTTGACGAACGGCTCGATCGACGTAATCGATGAAAGCCGCCTCGCCTTTTCGCGGCAGCTCTACGTACGCAATCTGCGGGCCGATGCGGACATTTCGAGCGAAAATCGCTCCAACTATCGCGTGGCTTTTCGCTACGGAGAGCGGCGCGATGCGCTCTTTCCGGTCAACGGCAACGGCACCATCGACCTCACGCGCAATTTCATCGATCAGCATTGGACCGCAGCGCAGCTCCCAGTCGCCGGCGCAGCGAACTTCCTCCTGGATTCCCCGTCTCTTCGCATGCAGGCGGGAACGCTGCGGAGATTCGACGCTCGCTATTTTGGATTTGGCGGGTCGGGTACGCTTCGCCCGCATTTGGCGGCTACGGCGACGTTTACGGATGGCCGCATCGCGATTGCAGGTCTCTCCAAGCCCGTCCTCGGCGTGAACGGCCCCGCCGACCTGTACGACGACGGCCTCTTGACATCAGGTTTGCGAGCAAACGTCGGCGGAATACCGGCCACGATTGCGGGTGGCGTCTATGGCCTGCGCGATCCCCGACTGCGCGTCGCAGTGCGAGGCAGCGGCGACGTGCGGCAACTTCGAACGATCCTTGCCTGCGCGCAACGTTTGCCCGTGACGGGCCCGATCGCATTTGCTTTGCTGATCGAGGGGAGCGCAAAGGCACCGCTGACGTGGGTTTCATTGCGCTCACCGCGCACCACCTACGCTGCAACGAGCTTGACGAATGTTTCCGCCCTTGCGGCGTTCGATGGTCACCAAGCCGACGTCGTGGCTTTTCACGGCGAATATGGTAGTGCGCACTTCAACGCTCGCGGCCGCATTGCACTCGACAAAGAACCCAACGCGATCGAGCTGATGGTTCGTGCGGGCTCCCCGCCGGGCGGCGCGCCCTATCTCGATGCGCTCTTACCGCAAGCTTCGCTCGACGCGGTCGCGGTCGCCACGGCGAAAGATCCTCGAGCGATCGCGCTGCGCGGCGCGCTCTGGGGAGGCGGAGGCAACGAGTCGCTCGATGGAATTTTCAACGTCGACGAACGCGGCAACGGAACGGTCGGCCCACTGATCGCGCGCGGCGGCAACGGCACGCTCTACGCGCGCGTTGTCTTAGATCGTGCGCCGGGCGCTAGCAGCATCGGTATCCTTGCCGTGCGCGACTTTCCGCTCGCCGCGGCCCGGGGAACGCTCGATGCCACCTTCGCCGGGACGAGTAGCGCGCCCGGCACGATCGCGGGGGTCGGCGCTGCATCGCTGGCGGGGGCGTGGGGCGCGGCCCACGCGCGCGCCGGACTCGCGATCCACGGCGGGGCATTGCGCGGCACGATCGTCGGCGATCTTGGATCGCAGGGGAGTTTCGGCGCCATGCTCGGCGGAACGACCTACTCGCCGGACGTCGACGGCACCGTGGTAATTGCGGACGGGCGTTATCGCAATTTCGACGTCAACGGCAACGCCGGATTGGCATATCGAAATGGCACGCTCGACATCCACGATGCTGCCGCGGCGGTCGGCCCGCTCTTCGTCGGCGTCGATGGAACCATTCGCGGTCTTTCGGCGGGCAACGCGGTTACGCCGCGATACGATCTCGCCGCTCAGCTGCATTCGTCGGACGTAAGTACGTTAGTGGCGACTGTTGCACCGCAGAAGGCGCCGCTCATCCAAGGCAGCGTCGACGCCGACATTCGCGTCGCTGGGTCAGCGAACACGCCCGCGTTTGCAGGGCAGGTGCGCGTCCCTGAAGGCTCGGTCAATGGCTTGGACGTCCGCGACTTCTCGGCAGGCGTGCGCGGCGACCCGAGTGCAGTCACGGTCAGCGACGGACGCGTCGTCGTAGGGTCGTCGGCGATCGATCTGAACGCAACCGTCAATCGCGCCGGCGCCGCGGGCCTGGCGCTCCGTGCACCCCGTGTCGATCTCGCCGACTTCAACGATTTTTTTGATGCGGGGGACATGTTTGCGGGGACCGGTTCGCTGGCGTTGCAAGCACAAACGATTGGCGGCCGCGTGCTTTCGAGCAGCGGTGATGCAACATTCGTCAATGCGAAATGGCGCCGCCTCGATCTGGGGAGTGTGGCGGCTCGATGGAAAGCCGCAGGCAATTCGGTGGCGACCTCTCTGCGCTTCGGAAGTCCTAGCGGAGAAGTGGCGCTGCACGGCACGATCGCGCCGGCCTCACAGAGCGGCCATCTCGTTGCGATCGCTCGCCACGTGGATCTTGCGACCTGGCTGCCGATGCTGGGGTACAACGCGCCGATCACGGGGCGGCTCGACCTCGATACGACGTTCTCGGGCCGCTATCCGGATCTGAACTTGCAGGCCCATGCGACGGTCACCCGAGGAACCGTCGGCCGGGTGCCGATCGAACGTTTCGATGTGAGCGCGTCGTCGCTGCATGGATATGGAAGGCTCACGTCTGCGGCGCTCGACGTTCCATCGATGACGACGGTCGCGTCCGGCACGTTCGGTTTGCGGGCAGGCGATCCGCTAGCATTGACAGTGACCAGTAGCAGCGCTGACATCGGCGATTTCTTGAACCGCGCTGCCGGTACGCAACTCGCAGTTCGCGGCGCTTTGGTTTCGACCTTGCACGTCGCCGGTACACGCGCCGCGCCGCGGTTGCGCGACGACATCGAGCTCCATAACGTGCGCTATAACGATCTGACGGTGCCCCGAATCGCGGGTGAGGTCGACGCGAATCGAAGCTCGATTGGCATTCGTGACGTCGAGTTCGACCTCGATCGCGGCAAAGCGCTGCTCTCCGCGAGCGCGCCGATTACGTTCGGAGCACGCGGCATCACCTTGCGCAACGGGGGCGCCATCTCGGGCTCGCTGGTCGCCGATGGTGTGGATCTCTCCGACGCCGCCGGTCTTCTCCCCAAGCAAACGAACCTGCGCGGACAGGTGAACGGCCGTATCGATCTTGCGGGAACGTTCGCCTCGCCGACGCTGCTCGGCGCCTTGACGGTGTCCGACGGCACGTTCGCCGGACCGATGGAGCGCACGCCGATCACCGGCATCGCTGGGACGCTTACCTTCACCGGAACGCGCGCAATCTTGGAATCGCACGCACTCATCGGCTCGGGGCGCCTGACGGCCTCCGGCGTCGCGAGCATCCCCGATCTACGTCCCGCCGATGCAACCTTGAGCTTCAACCTTCGTGCGACCGAGGCGCGACTGGATATGCCGGCCTATTTCCAAGGAACGGTCAGCGGCGCGGTCGCGATGGTGCGCGCGCCCGGCTCTCTGCCTTCGTTGAGCGGCGATCTTGCGATGTCGCACGCGCGGCTTCCGCTCAGCGCTTTTCTCACGCTCAATAAGGCCGGTCCGAGCCAGGCGCGTTCGTTGGATGTTGCCTTCGATAACCTGCAGCTTACGGCGGGTCCGGACGTACGCGTGCAAAGCGCCAACGTCGACATTGGAGCGACGGGAGCGGTGCGGCTCGGCGGAACACTCGGCGCGCCGACGCTTGCCGGCGGCTTCCACTCTACCGGCGGATCATTGACCTTCTATCGCGCGTTCAACATCGAACGCGGCGATGTGCGCTTTGATCCCGCAGACGGCTTGATCCCCAACGTCGATGCAGTCGCCACGACGTTCGTACCGAACCCCGCGACGGCGATTCGTCTGCAGGCGACGGGGGCGGTGACGAATATGAATCTCGCGTTGGCGTCGGATCCTCCCTATAGCCGGCAGCAGATCCTGGGGTTGCTCGTCGGAGCGCAACAGTTTGGCGCGGTCCAGGGCGTGCAATCCACGGGCGGAGGTGGACTTTCGGCGACCTCGGCGGTGCAGAATGTCGCGAAGGGACAACTTAACGCCGCTTTCACGCGTACGCTTCTGGAGCCGATCTCCGCATCGGTGGGCAGCGCTCTCGGCTTCAATGAGGTTCAAATCACGAGCGATCTGCAGACCGGTGTCGGGGTCAATGCGAGCAAAACGTTAGGCAAGTACGTGACGGCGATCTTCCGCCAAACCTTCGGCTATCCGCAGACGCAAAGCGTCGGCCTCGAAGCGCATCCAAACCCGGAGACCGGTTTACGTCTCACCGCCTACAGCTCGACGGGGCCAACGCTCTTCGCGCTGCAACAACCGCAACCAGCCGCCGCCAACGTGCTCAACGTCAATCCGGCGACGTCTTTCACCCCGATCAATGGTTCGAGCGGCGTGTCGTTCTCTTACGTGAGGCGATGGTGGTGAGCGCGTCGACGCGTCGTTTTGCGGCCGTGATCCTTGGAACGACCTTCCTTCTTTGCGCGGCACCGGCCGCAGCGAGCGTGGGATTCGTCGATCTGCCGCGCCTTATCGCGATCCATCCGCTGCACGCCATTCTGTCGCAATACGATCGCGAGATCGTCGCGCTGCGCAGCACGCAACGAATTCTCGCGCTACGAAGTCCCGCCCTTTCCGCGCAGGCAGGCGCGCACGCGATCCAGAGCGATGCGGCGACCGGGGCATTGCGCGCCGACGCAATCGGCAACCGCGATGTTTCGCGCGATCGAGCGCAAGAAAACGCTGCGCTCGATTCGCTTCTTCGTCAGCGGCAGGATCCCGCGCGGGGAGCGGCAGTCTCCACGAGCCAGCTCGTCGCCGAAACCAACGCGAATTTGCGAGCCTACCGCGCATCACTGCTAGAACGCATGGAGCGGGCCTATGCCGCCCGAGCCCAGCAGCTGCGCGAAAAGGAGGCGACGCTCGTGTTCGACTTGCAGCGCCGCGACGCCGGGCGGCGCTTATTGCTACGCCTGAAGATCGACGATTTGCACTCGACGGCGTCCCGGCGCGCGAGCTTGCAGTCACAACTACGCCAGCTGTACGCTATTGAGATGCGAACGGTCGCGCAGGCGCGCATGGCCGATAACGGCGCACTCGCCGCCTATAGAATCCAACTCGAGCGCAACGCCGGCGCGGACGAGGACGTTCTAGACGCGCAACTACGCGCGAAGGCGCAAGCCAACTACGGTATGCTGCGAAGAATCTTCAACGAACGCGCGGCATCGGAATCTCTTCCGTCGGTTTCGCAACTCGTCGCTCTTCGCTCCGGCCGCTCCGCGGTGAATCCGGACTCGAGCATCTCGGGTGCGATGCGGACCGCCTCGAACGATCTTAGCCTGCGCTTCGCCCACGCTGCCGATGCCGACAGCCACTCGCAACGCGATACATCCTCGCAGCTTCACACGCTACAAGCGGATCGCGTGGCGCTCTATCGTGAGATCGTCGCGCAGATTCGAAGCGTGGCGTTCTCGCTGGCCCGCGAGCGTCATTTGCGCCGCGTGGATTTCAGTCGCGCCGATGCAGAGCACGGAGCCGTTGATTTGACGCCTGCAATCATCTCGCAGTTGCGGATTGACTGGCACTAGCGTCCAGCATCGCGCAAACCGCCGAATCGGCGAAACATTAAGTGCTTCTGAAAATGCTTGAGAAATGCTGACCTCGCAGTTAGAATAGCAAATGTTCGCGGGTAGCCTGGCCGCCGAGCACCGTTGCTATTATTATGCTGAGCGAAAATATGCGCCGGCTCGGACCGTCGGTAATACGGCGTGAGGGGCTGGAAGAGTGGCTAGAGCGCTTCAAAAGCGTTCCAGTGAGGTTCTTGATCGCACCGCCCGGTTTCGGAAAAACCGTGGCGCTGCTCGGCTATTTGCGCCAATCGGCCGCAAAAGGAATCTACTGCGTGCTACCCGACGGTGGCGCAAGCGGTGCGCTTCGTTCCGTTATCGCTCGTGCGCTGCACCTGCAGACCACCATCGAGTCGGACGATCAACTGCTGCGCATCGTTAGCGCGCATTCGCCGCTCGAAATTGCATTGGACTGGCAGCAGGCTCCGAGCGACGACGCGGCCGCCACGATCGTCAACCTCATCGAAGGCCTGCCCGACGGCATCTCGCTATTGATCGCGAGCCGTTCCCGCGCCGCATTTGAAGTGCGACGCTTCGTCGCGGACGGTACTGCCGTGCTCTGCGATGCCGAGCGCCTGGCATTCGACCTCGGAGAAATTCGGCGGGTTGCCGAGGTTTGCGGCGTGCCGTTGACTTACAACGATGCCGTCCACCTGCTGGAATGCAGCGACGGATGGCCGTACGTGGTGAGCGGCGCGCTGCGCAAAGCGGCCGAGGATCGGTGCGACGTCGGAAGAGCGTTTGAGAATTGGCGCACGCACTACGGTCATCTGTTCGACGAATTTGTAACCGGCGCGTCGGCGCTCGCCGGCGAGCGTTACATCGAGCTTGTGAATAAGCTCATGCTCGGAGCACATTCGATCGACGCGGGCCTGCTTGGGACGCTCGAAGAACACGGGCTTTTCGTCATCCACGGTCCGCGCGGGTTTGCGCCGCTCCGAGCGATCGCGCGCAACCGCCATGCGGAACGTCCTAGTCCTCGCCACCGTCCCATCCATCCCATGGGGGTGCGGCTCTTCGGATGGTTCACCGCAGAGATCGGCACACGGCCGATCGAATGGTGCCGCCGCCGCGACCGGCAGGTTTTTGAGTACGTTGCGCTCCAGCACGACGGCATTGCGTCGCGCGCCCGCCTGATGGAAATCTTCTGGCCGCAGGCCGACAAGCACGCCGCTTCCCAGAGTTTGAGAACGGTTTGCTCGAACATTCGCAAAGCCATCGCTCGCGTCGTGGGCTTGGGCGAAGTGGACTATTATTTTCGCGCAGGCGATCACGTCTCGATCAATCTTGACAACGTCATCATCGATGTGAAAGCCTTCGAAGCCCACGCGAACGACGGAGACGAGCATTACCGGCGCGGCGACCTGCGCGCGTCGTACGCGCACTATCGTTCCGCGGCGGCGCTGTACGACAACGACGCAGTGATCGCCGACGCGCACGAGCAGTGGGCCGCCGAAATCAATACTGCGCTCCGCAAGCGGCGCCAGGTGGTTTTGGATCGGATCGACGAACTCGCCCGCAATGGCGGATCCTGCCCTCCCTGACTCGCCCCGACAAGGTGTTCGCTCCGCGCTCGTGCTCGCCGCGCTGGGTGTCGTCTTCGGCGATCTTGGCACCAGCCCGCTCTACACCCTAAAAACCTGCTTTACCACGGCACAGGTACCGCCGACGCTGCCCAACATTTTAGGACTCGTTTCGTTGATTATTTGGGCCCTCGTGATCGTGGTATGCGTCAAATACATCGGCACGCTGATGAGGGTCGATCATGAGGGCGAAGGTGGTATCTTAGCGCTCCTTGCCCTTGCATCGCCGCCCCGTGCGTTCGGCATGCCGATTCGGCCAAACTGGATAACGTTCGTGGTGATCGTTGGAGCGGGGATGCTCTTTGGCGATGGGATCATCACACCGGCGATTTCAGTCGTCTCTGCCGTCGAGGGCATCGGCGTCTCGACATCGGCGGCGCAACCGTACGTGGTGCCGATCTCAGTAGCAATTCTGGTCGGTCTTTTTCTGTTGCAATCGCGTGGGACCGAGCGTATCGGGCGCCTTTTTGGGCCGGTTCTGGCGCTATGGTTCGTCGCGATTGGAACCGCGGGCCTCGTCGCCATCATTCGCGCGCCTGCGATTGCCGCCGCGCTGGACCCACGGCACGCGTTGTACTTCGTCTCCCACCACGGCATCTTCGGGTTTTTGGTCTTTGGCGGAGTTGTGCTTGCGGTTACCGGCGTTGAAGCGCTCTATGCCGATATGTCACATTTCGGACGAAAGCCGATTGTGATCGCGTGGTACGGGCTGGTCTTCCCGACCCTAATTCTCAACTATGCCGGACAAGGCGCTTTCTTGATTGGTAATCCCAACGGTCTGGCAATCTCTTCTCCCTTTTTTGGTTTGGTACCGGGACCGTTCTTACTTCCGATGGTCTTTCTCGCGACGCTTGCCACCGTAATCGCCTCGCAGGCATTGATCTCCGGCGCGTTCACTCTCACCGAACAAGCCATCAACCTCAATCTATGGCCCCGGATGACCGTTTGCCATACGTCGCTTCGTCTTCGCGGCCAGGTCTACGTGCCCACAGTCAATGCGGCATTGGGGATCGCGTGCATCGTCTTGGTTCTGACATTTCGTTCGAGCGATCACCTTGCTGCTGCGTACGGCTTAGCCGTTTCGGCCACGATGCTCGCTACGTCGATCGTCTTTTATCGCGTCGCAGTCGACGTCTTGAAATGGAAGCGCGCCATCACGATCCCACTGATCGTGGCTTTCGCCATCGTGGACGGTACGTTCTTTCTCTCGGGGTTGCCAAAGATCGTTGAAGGCGCTTGGCTTCCACTCGTGATTAGCTTGGCGTTCGCTCTGACCGCTTGGACCTGGTTAGAAGGGCGACGCTGCGTTGCAAAGAGCTTATCGGATCTTCAAATTCCCCTCGAGCAATACGTGCGCGACTCTCCGCCCGCGAAGGAGCCCGCGAAAGGAACGATGGTCTTCTTAACGGGCGACTCGGACGGTATGCCTTTCGTCGCCGACTCGAAACGAGGTTGGATTCGCTTGCGCGCCGCCGAGGAAAATATCATTCTCCTCACGTTCATTCGTGCGGCGCACCCGTATGTCACGCGGGACGAACGCGTCACTGTCGACCGCATCAACACACGCGTCCACCGAGTAAAGGCGAGGTTTGGCTACATGGAGTCCCCGCTGATGAAGACCGTCACCGACGCCTGCCAGGCCAAGGGGCTGCGGATCGATTCGGACGACACCTCATTCTTGTATGCCGACCCGCGAATCGAAGTAGATCGTCAAAACCCCCTGCCGGCGTGGCAGCGCAACTATTTTATGGTGCTCCTGCGCAATGCGCGGCCGCTGCCCGACGACTTGGAAATCCGCCCGAATCAGTGTGTAAAGCTCGGCGTCGAGGTTGCGCTTTAAGCGCGGACAACGCAGCAAGGATTGGTGGAGCTGTCGGGGTACTGCCCCCCGAGTCCAGGACGCCTAATCGGCGCGTTCTCCAGGCTCAGCTTCGAATTTTTCTTGATCGAACGGACGCCTCGAAGCGTGGCTTACCGTTCGCTGCAGACTCTTGATCTCGCACGGCCGTCGAATCAGGCGACCGTGCCAGCCCGAGTTTGTGACCGGAGGGCAGAGTGGTTCGGGCCGACTCTCTGCGTCCGGTGACTAGCCTAGATTAGGCAGCCAGTGCGTATTCGTGATTGGCAGTTATTGCCGTTGCGATCGTTTTAGGAGGGCTCGCAACTCCGCCTGCTAACGCCGCTTACGACGTTCCTGTCGAACCTATTTCAGCCCCATGTTCACTGAGGTACGCCGATTATAACACGCCGAAGCAACCGTTGGTTTCGCTCGGCGACGGCTTGCCGGCTACGACGTATACCGGCGCGCTTCCGCTTCGCTTCCCTGATTCATGAGCGTCGACACGATCGTCATGATGATAGTCCCATACAGATCGGCAAGCCATGGGTTCACGCCGCTGGCGGGGTCGTAAAAATGCACGAAATGAATGGTAATGGCGAAGAGTATGTAGTTGATTACGAAAGAAAAGAGTCCGTGGGTGACCCACGTGAGCGGCAGGGAGATCAACCGCAGCACCGGTCCGATCAGCATGTTAACCAGACCGAAGACGATAGCGGCGCCGACGGCATTCCAGATTCCCGGATTGTGATAGAATCCCGGGACGTATTTCGCAATCAGGTAGAGGACGATGGCATTGATGAGAAACCTGAGAAACCAGTTCACGATCGATAGCCTCCTTCCAGTTCCTGCTTGATCTTTGCGGCCAACGCAGGCGTCATCCCTTTGATCGCGGCAATTTCATCGACCTTGGCGCGACGAATTGCCGCGGGCGAGCCGAATGCCGCCAGTAAGCGCTTCTTGCGGACGGGGCCGACTCCGGCAAGCGCATCGAGAACCGAGCGCGTCATCGATTTGGCTCGACGCTGCCGATGATAGGTCACCGCGAACCGGTGTGCTTCGTCGCGGATGCGCTGGATCAAATGCAGCGCCGGGGAGTTCGAAGGCAAGACGATAGGGTCGGACTGGTGCGGCAAGTACAGCCATTCGTGCTCTTTGGCCAAGCCCGCAACGGCAAGACCCGTCATATCCAGTTCTTCGAGAACCTCGACGACCGCGCTGAGCTGACCTTTTCCACCGTCGATCAGCAGCAAGTCCGGTTTCTTGTTGAACTTCTCTTTCTTGGCCAGCTCGCGCTCGATCGGAGTTTCGGTGCGATCGGTTTCACGCCGCAGATAACGAAGACGACGCCGGAGCGTCTCCTGCATCATCGCAAAGTCGTTTGGTCCACGATCGTACTGAATCTTGAATTTTCGATATTCGCTCTTCTTCGCGCGTCCTTCGACGAACACCACCATCGAGGCCGTTGGATTCGTGCCCTGAATGTTCGAAACGTCGTAGCATTCGATGCGATGCGGCAGCTCGGGCAACTCAAGCGCGTCGGCCAAGTCGGTGAGCGAACGCGCCTGCGCGGTTTCCTGTACTTCCTGATGGGCGAGAAAAGCTTTGAGGTTCTGCTCGGCGTTCTGCTGCACCAGTCGCATGTACTCGGCGCGCGTGCCGCGTTGCGGCTGTAGGATGCGAACGCGCTGCCCTTTGACGCCCGAAAGCCACTGCTCGATCGTCTCTCGCTCGCCCGGCAATGCCGAAACGAGCAACTCCTTGGGCACCGACGCCGCAGCTGGTCTCGACGCCGCGTTGCGGCGCTTTTCCGGGACCGGAGCTTGATTGTCGCGCGCGACGCGCATCGGCGAAAGCGTCGGTTCGGCGGCTGCCCCGGCGGTCCGAGCGGTGTAAAACTGCTTGAGGAATTCGCCGGTTAGGACTTCATCGGATTGTTCGTAGACGCCATCGAGAATAAAATGCTCTTGGCCGATCAGCTTGCCGCGTCGCACCAGAAACACTTGCATGCACGCCTGACCCCGCGCGCGAGCGACCGCGACGAGGTCCATGTCGAGCCGCGATCGCCAGACGACTTTTTGCGCTTCCGTAACGCGCCGCACCGCGACGATGCGGTCCCGCAGGCGCGCCGCGGCTTCGAAGTTGAAGTGCTCGGCCGACTCGCTCATCTCGCGCTGCAGGCGAGCCAGGAGCGACTCCTGCTTGCCTTCGAGGAAAAGCACGACCTCGTCGATGGTCCGATTGTATTCTTCCTCGGTCTGGAAGCCGACGCATGGCGCCATGCAGCGCTTGATATGATACTGAAGGCACGGTCGTCGCCGCCGCCCGTCGATCGGTTCGCGACACGTGCGCAAAGGAAAGACGAGCCGCACGAGGTCGATGAGCTCGCGCAGGCCGTGCGCGTTCGTATAGGGACCAAAATAGCGGGCACCGTCGTTGCGCACGAAACGCGTGAAGACGACTCGGGGAAACGGCTCGTTCGTCACTTTGAGATAGGGATAGCGTTTGTCGTCGCGCAGCCGAACGTTGAATGGCGGCTGGTGCCGTTTGATCAAATTCGCTTCGAGGATGAGCGCTTCGACTTCGTTCGTGACGACGATGGTGCGAACGTCGGCGACCTTTTCGACCATTGCGGCGATTCGAGTTTGGTGAACGGCGCCTTCTTGAAAATAGGAACGCACGCGACTGCGAAGCGAAATGGCTTTCCCGATGTAGAGAATCTCGCCGCGTTCGTCGGCCATCAGATAGACGCCGGGCGCGTCGGGAATCTGCGCCGCTGCGGGAACCTGTTTCACCTCGCTCCCGTTTGGCGGGCGCGAAGACGCACGACGACACCCCCCGCTATCAGAACAGCGACGGCGACGGCAAGCACGAAGTAACCGCCGCGATGGAGCAACGGCAGCAAGGTCGATAGGTGCGATCCAAACGCATTGCCCAGCAAGATCAGGAACGTGCAAAAGACGAGCGAGCCGAGAAACGTCCAAAGATAGAACGCCCCAAGATTCATTTCCGCTATCCCTGCGGGAATTGCGACGATGCCCCGCACGAAGGGCACGAAGCGGCACACGAAGATCGCAAAGTTTCCCCATCGCTCGAAGAAGCGGTGCACGCCAATGAGGCGCGCGTGCGTAAAGTGGATGTACTTCCCGTACCGCTCGATCATCGGAACGCCCCCGTAACGCCCAAGCGCATATCCAACCGAGCCGCCGGCGAGCTCGCCGGCCAGCGCCACCACAACGGTCAGCCACAAACTCCTGAGATGGCCCGCGGCGGTCAAGGCTCCCGAAACTGGAAGAACGATCTCGCTGCCGATCGGTACGCCGAAATTTCCCAACGTCAGCGCAATAAAGAGCCCGACGTAGCCATAATGATCGATGAGGCCGATCACCGCCTGTTGGAGGTGCTCCACGAAGCTCGTTACTCGACGGTCGAAGCGGTGTTTCGCGAGGCGGCGCGTCGCAAAATTTCTGCCGCCGAGCTTCCTCCTTCATTTTTCAGCGCTTCAAAGAGGTCGAATGGACCAATCTCCCGGTTGACCGCGCGCGCTTCGGCAAGGGCCACGATTCGGCGCAGCCGCGGCGTGATGAGAATGCCCTCCCAAACCCGCTCGTCGCCCGTGCCAAGCGCTCGCCGGACCTCTGCGTGCACTTCCGGCACGTCAACCCCCTCGGCATCGAGTGAACGCAGCATCGTCTGATCGCGTTCCTCAAGAAGGGCAACGAGCAAGTGCTCCGCACCGACGTAGTAATGGCTATGATTCCGGCACTCTTGCTCTGCTATGCGCAAAACGCGGCGCGCGGCTGTATTAAATTTCGAGAACAAACGCTTTTCCTAGGAGAGGAAAATCGGGGCGACACGATTTGAACGTGCGACCTCTTCGTCCCGAACGAAGCGCTCTACCAAGCTGAGCCACGCCCCGAAGAAGCCGGTAGCTTTCACGCATCCACAGCCGCCTCCTTGTGCCCAGGGTGCAGGGGCCTTGCGAAACGAGGGTAAAACTGAGAGTCTTCTGAACGTCGTTCATTGATACATGAGATACGTCATCGTCGGCTGCGGACGCGTCGGATCCGCACTCGCGAAGCTCCTCGACTCCGACGGGCACGAAGTTATCGTCGTCGACGAAAATGCCGGCGCCTTTAAGCGTCTCGGTCCGAAGTTCAAAGGCCATGAAGTTGTGGGCACGGGCATCGACTACGACGTGCTCAAGCGCGCGGGCGCGGCCAGCGCCGACGGCTTTGTCGCCGTCACCAATGGCGACAATCGCAACATCATGGCAGCGCTGATCGCGCAGCGCATGTTTAAGATCAAACGCATCGTCGCCCGTATTTACGATCCTCCCCGCGGACAAATGTATCGCGAGCTCGGCGTACAGACCGTTTGTCCGACGACCGTGGGCGCCAAACTCATCCGCGACGTATTGATCGAAGCGCCGTGGGATTCGTTGAATTTCGACCTTGGCAAACTTACATCGCTCTGCGCGCTCGTCGGACCCGCGCATGCCGGCAAGCGCGTGAGCGAGATCGAGGAATCCGGACGCATCCGGATCGCGGCCGTTCGTCGCGGGGTTGAGCAAGTGATGGTCGCATCGAGCGACTTGATCCTGGAAGAAGGCGATGAGATCAGCGCAGTGGTGGCTCCGAACGCCATCAGTGATTTCGCCGAGCGCTTTCCGCACGTCACGCCCCTGTCGAAGGTACCCGCGTAATCATGTTTATTCTCATCGTCGGCGGCGGCAAAGTGGGCACGTATCTCACTCGCGCGCTCCTCAATCAGGGTCATGAAGTCGTGGTCATCGAGAAAGACGACCGCAAGGCCAAGATGCTCGAACGCTTGATCGATCGTCAAGTGACGGTCGTTGGCGACGGCTGCGACCCCTTCGTGCTGGAGGCTGCCGGCGTCAGCCGCTCCGACGTCGTCGTCGCGGATACGGGCGATGACGAAGATAACCTCGTGGTCGTCTTGCTCGCGAAGAGGAAGTCGAAGGCGCGCTGCATAGCGCGGGTTAACAATCCGGCGAACAAGCTGATCTTCAACTCACTCGATACGGAAGATCCGGTCATCGTGATTTCGTCGACGGAGCTCATCCTCGACGTGCTCAACGAACACGTGAACGCATCCAAGTACCGCTCGATGCTGGAAACGATGCATCTGTTCGGCAAGGGCGATATGCAGCTGGTGAAGGTGGCGATTCCGGAGCGGTCGCCGGTCGACGGCAAGCGCCTAGCCGAGATAGACTTCCCCCACAACTCCGTCGTCGTCGCCGTCGATCGCGCGGAGCGCGATTTGGAAATCCCAACCGGCGACACGACGGTGCGTGCCGGCGACGCGATGATCGTCATCGTCAAGAACGGCGCGGCCGAACGCATCCGCGCCATCATTGCCGCATAGGCCGCACTAGATGTATCCCTTGCGCAAGGCTACGACGGCCGCTTGCGTTCGATCGGCCGCCGACAGCTTCTCGAGAATGTCGCGAATGTGTCCCTTGACGGTGCCAAGGCCGATGTGCAGCCGCTCGGCAATCTCGGCATTTGCTCGCCCGTCGGCGACCAATCGCAATATTTCCGTTTCACGCGCCGTCAGCGGAGAGAAGTGGCTGTTTTCGGCTTTCGTTGATGAAAAGTGCGCCAAGACGACGTGCGCGATCCGCGGATCGAAGTACGCGCCGCCCTCAGCCGCGATACGGACCGCGTCGACGATGCGCTCGGGTTCGGAGCTCTTGAGGCAGTAGGCGTCCGCTCCGGCGGCGAGCGACGCGAGCACTTGCTCTTCGAGGTCAATCATCGTCACGATGACCACGCGCGTCGATGGCAGCTCAGCGCGCACGCGTTTTGTCAACGTAACGCCGTCGACGGCGGGAAGGCCGATGTCGATGACGGCCACGTCCGGTCGTTCGCGCGCAATCATCTCCCATCCAATCGCGCCATCCGACGCCTCGCCGATCACCGAAAAAACCGGTTGCAGTGCCGTGCGGATGCCGGCGCGGGTCAAAGCGTGGTCTTCCACAATCACAACGCGAACGCGACCGGTGCTCTCCAACGCTATCCCGTCGATTTCGGCAATGTCATCG
Organism: Candidatus Eremiobacterota bacterium; assembly: GCA_019240525.1. GTDB lineage: Bacteria > Vulcanimicrobiota > Vulcanimicrobiia > Vulcanimicrobiales > Vulcanimicrobiaceae > Cybelea. The sequence goes on along the minus strand of JAFAYE010000001.1, from coordinate 2,437,160 downwards.
TAAAGGAACTCCCGCGAGGTGTTTGCGGCTCGTATGCGACCGTACCGCCATGCTTTTCTGCAATCCGCCGAACAATGTAAAGGCCCAGCCCCGTTCCCGAGCCAGGTTGGCCGCCGCCAAAACGTTGAAAGAGCCCCGCACGGCGCGCTTCGGGAATCCCATAACCGTCGTCCTCGATACCGATCGTTATCGCCTCGGCCGACTGCGAGCCTCGCGCGACGACGTGGCCGCCACGCGGCGTCGCATCGATCGCGTTCGCCAGAAGGTTTGCGATGGCGCGCCGAAGCTCGTGGGGATCGCCCTCGGCCGGCAACGGCTGCGAGGGCAGTTCCTCGCGCAACACGATACCCTTCATTTCGGCAACGGGACTCAGCTCGGCGACGATTCGCGCGATGAGCTCTTTACAATCAACGCCCTCCCGCAACATCGAGGCTTCTCCCGCCTCATAGCGCGCGACGAGCAGTAACGTTTCGACGATTCGCCGCTGGTCGTCGTTAGCGACAATCGCGGTGCTCAAGATGTCGCGATAGCTTTGCGGAAGCTCGCCGTACGCGCCGCGCACGGCTTGATTCATCGTCACGTGTGCAGCAGCCAGCGGAGTACGAAGATCGTGAGCCAGGGCGTAGACGATGTCACGGATGACGTCACCGCGTTCGGCGAATTCGTCCTTCTGGCGGGCGATCTCATCGTTTCGCTCTCCCAACTGCGTGAACAGCCGGGCTTGCTCGAGCGCCATGGCAGCCTGCTGCGCAAACGCGCGGAGGGTCACCGTTGCGTCGGAGACGAACGATTTTTCGCCGCTCACCGCTTCGATCAAAACGTGACCGTGCTGCTCCGCGGTGGCAATCGCGGTTACGATCGCTTCACGGGCGCCAAGCGCTTCGAGCGTCGCTCGGCCGAGAAGATCGCCCGAGTTCACGCGAAAGACGTCACCGGCCTCGGCCGCTCGCGTGACGAGCGATGCCATTTCTGTGGAAAGTGCGCGTCGCTCCATGGCAACGTCGGGCTGACCCTCCCGATACGTTAGCAGAAGCGGTACGCCGAACGGCGCTTCACGGACGACCAAGGTCGCCATCGATGCGCCGACCAGCGCGACGGATTCGCGGGTGATGGCGCGGCGGACGAGGTCGACGTTGAGGGTTCCCCGCACGCGGCTCGTCGCTTCGCGAAGCGCCTTCTCGATTTCGACCTGCCGCATTCGGCCTGTCGACACGCCCGCCTCGCGCGCATATTCTTGCGTCTTGACGCTGAGATATCCAACGAGTACGAACGATGCCGCTAACAGCAGCCGGTCGGCGACTGCAACACCGTCCCAACGATGGCCGGCTTGTACGCCGTTAACGTACCCTGCGACAGCGTTCGCAATCTCCGCCACGACAATTAAATTCGTCGTCAGCCGCCTCTTGAGCGCGAGACTGCTCAGCGCGATCGGCCCATTGAACAAGATGGCCGCGATAAAGAGCTGCGGCGTAACGAGATCGAGAACCCACGCGGCGACGAGTAAGGCGTAACAGAGTAGGGCCACTATCGATGGCTTTCCGTGCAATCGGCGGAGGCGCCTTGCAACTGCGCGAAGGCAGTGCTATGGATCGTGCGGCGAAAGCCGAAGAGCTCTTACGCGAAATCGGAGGCCGCGCGCGGCTCGTCGTCTACGTCGCAAGCGCGCCGGGCTCCGGCAAGACCCGCCGGCTTCTCGAGGACGCACGTCGGCTGGCGGTGGACGGCAAGCGCGTCGTCATTGGATGGATCGAAACAAAGGGCCGCCCCGACCTCGAACGCATCGCGGCAGGCTTGCCGCGGATTCCGCCGCGTCAAGTGCATCTTGCCGATCGCGTCTTCGAAGAGTTCGACTACGACGAAACCGTACGCCAAAAACCGGACGTCGTTCTGCTCGACGAACTTGCGCACGATAATCTCGGCGAGGCGCCGCACGCCAAGCGCTGGCAAGACGCCCTTGCGCTGAAGAATGCGGGTATCGGCGTGATCGGCGCCTTCAACATTCAGCACCTTGAAACGATTGCGCCGACGGCCGAAGCGCTAATCGGTTATCCCGTCCGCGAAATCGTTCCCCTTTCCTTCTTACAAGCGGCCGACGAAGTCGTGGCGCTCGACGTCTCCCCCCGGTTACTGCAGCATCGCGTCCGCGCCGGAAAGATCGTCAACGAACAGGATATCGAGCGCGCGCTCAATGGTATCTTTAAAGAACAGACGCTCTCCATGCTGCGCGAACTGCTGCTGCGCACCGTCGACAATCTGACGCTGCCCGCGATCAAGTCGGGACGCACCTCGATGGCGGCCGCGTTCGTCTTCCCGCACCTCGATCCACTACCGCTGCTCAAGCGAACCAGCGCGATCGCACAGGCACTCGACTTAGGCCTCGAGGTTGTCCCCGTGCGCGGCGTCGACTGCACGGCGCTCGAGCGCACGACCCGCGAGCTCGGAATCGAGATGCTCCACGATACCTTCGATCCCGCAAGCCTTTTGGACGATCCGCTCCGCGCGTCGCTCGCGGCGCTTCCAAGTGGACGGGCCGCCTTGAAGCTCGCAAACAAACCGCTCCCGTACGATCTCTTCGTCGTGGCCTCCGAACAGACGTATCTCGGCAAAAATCCGGCGCGCTCACCCTACTCGCAAACCGCCGGCGATCGCCTGCGCGTGGGCTACGGCAAGCTCACCGTTTATCTTGGCGCGGCAGCGGGCGCTGGAAAAACGTACGCGATGCTCGATCGGGCACATCAATTGAAAGCCGAGGGTGTCGACGTCGTCGGGGGTTTCGTGGAAACGCACGGCCGAAAGGAAACTGCCGCCTTGCTCGACGGCCTCGAAGTAGTTCCTCCGAAGATCGTTCAATCGAGCGGCATCACCTACCGCGAATTCGATCGCGACGCTTTGATCGCGCGTCGCCCGCGCGTGGCCTTGATCGACGAGCTGGCCCACAGCAACGCGCCCGGATCGGTCGCTCCGAAACGCTTTTACGACGTGTTGGCCGTCCTTCGCGCTGGAATCGATGTGATCACGACGTTGAACGTGCAACATCTCGAGGCGTTGAGCGACACGATCCTTAGGCTAACCAGTACCATCGTGCGCGAAACGCTTCCGGATGGAATTCTCTCGCTGGCAGACGAAGTCACCCTCATCGATATAAGTCCGCAAGCGCTGCGCCAGCGTCTGCGTGAGGGAAAGATCTATCCGCCCGAGCGCGTCGAAGCGGCACTCGCAAACTTCTTCCGTATCGAGAACTTGTTCGCGTTGCGCGAGCTCGCTCTGCGCGAGGCGCTGCGCGCACGCCACCGGGAACGAATCGCGTCGCCCTTCGAGCGGATTCTTCTGGCAATTGGCTCGCGCGAAGTCGATTTCACAATGATTCCGCGTGCGGGGAGAATCGCGGCACGACTTGCGATCGAATTCGCGATCGCGCACGTGGTGTCGTCGCGCTCCCGGGTCGACGCGACGACGGTCGAACGCCTGCGGGCTGAGGCGCGAAAGACGAACGTGGAATGGATCGACGAGGTGGCCGACGACGTACCTAAGCGCTTGCTCGAGATCGCCCGTTCGCGAGCCGAGACCACGATCGCCGTCGCCGGGGCGCGGCGCGCGCCGCGTTTGCTCGAACGACCCTCTTTTCCGCGCCGTCTACTCGATGCCGGCGCTCGCGAGCTCCTGATCCTCGCGCCGCCCGCCACCGGATCGGCGGAATCCAGCGACGAGTAGCCCGTTATTGCGGCTTCAACCCGTCCAGCGCGAGATTGAGCTCAAGCACGTTGACGCGAGGCTCGCCTAGAAACCCGAAGGTTCGACCTCTGAGGTGCCGCGCCACGAGTGCGTCCACTTCTTCGGTGCTCATATGCCGCGCTTTCGCGACCCGGGCGGCTTCCCAGTAGGCGGCCTCCGGCGTGATGTCGGGATCGATTCCACTTCCGCTGGAAGTGATCAAATCCATCGGCGGCGGTCCGCCGGCGTTAGGATTTTCCTTCTCCAGCGCGGCGATCGTCGCTCTGGTCGCATCGATTAATTTCTTCGAAGTGGGGCCGTAGTTTGTGCCGCCGGTTGACGTCGGGTCGTAGCCTTTTCCAGCCGCCGAGGGCCGCCCGTGAAAGTAACGCGGGTTTGTCCATCGTTGCCCGATGATTGCCGAGCCGACGAGTTTGCCGTTGATCGTCACCATCGACCCGTTCGCTTGCCATGGGAAGAGGGCTTGCGCGATGCCTGTCATCACCAGAGGGTAGATCAGTCCCAATAACACGACCGAAAGTACCGTGAAGCGAAGCGAGGTACCGAGGTGGCGGATCATGTCAGATGAAACGCGGTCAAGATCAGGTCGATGAGTTTGATGCCGATGAACGGCACGATGATCCCTCCCACGCCGTAGAGCATGACGTTCTCGAAGAGCACGCGGTTCGCGCCCTTGGGCTCGTAGCGAATGCCTCGAAGCGCCAGCGGGATCAACGCGACGATAATCAACGCGTTGAAGATTACGGCCGAGAGTATCGCGCTCTGCGGCGTGCTCAATCGCATGATGTTGAGTACGTTCATTGCCGGATAGGCGATCGCGAACATGGCCGGCAAGATCGCGAAATACTTGGCCACGTCGTTGGCAATCGAGAACGTCGTCAGCGCGCCGCGCGTCATCAGCAGCTGCTTGCCGATCTCCACAATCTCAATCAGTTTTGTCGGATCGGAGTCGAGGTCGACCATGTTCGCCGCTTCTTTGGCGGCTTGCGTTCCGGAGTTCATCGCAACGCCGACATCCGATTGCGCCAGGGCCGGAGCGTCGTTCGTCCCGTCGCCGGTCATCGCGACGAGCCGACCGGAGTTCTGCTCGCGCTTGATCAGCTCCATTTTCGTTTCAGGCGTTGCTTCCGCCAGAAAATCGTCAACGCCGGCTTCCTTCGCGATCGTAGCCGCCGTCAGAGGATTGTCGCCGGTGATCATGACGGTGCGGATTCCCATCGCGCGCAGCCGGCCGAAACGCTCGGTCATGTTCGGCTTGAGAATGTCCTTGAGGTAGATGACGCCGACAACGAGAGTGTTGCGGGCAAGCAAGAGCGGCGTTCCGCCGCTGCGCGCGATGCGCTCGATGATGGGCGCGAGTTCCGCCGTCGGCGTGCCGCCGGCATCTCGCACCCAGGTCAGCACCGAGTCGGGCGCACCTTTGCGAATCCTGCTTCCATCGGCGAGATCGAGTCCGCTCATTCGGGTGTACGCGCTGAACGGAACGGAGACCGATCCCTGGGGCGCATCGCCGTCGCGCGCGCCTACCTGTTGCGCCAGCGCAACGATCGAACGGCCCTCCGGAGTCTCGTCGGCAAGCGATGAGAGATAGGCGATTCGCGCGGCGTCTCTTGCATCAATCCCCGCGGCGGTGATGATTTCGACGGCTTGGCGGTTGCCCAGCGTGATCGTTCCGGTCTTGTCGAGTAAGAGCGTGTCCACGTCTCCCGCTGCTTCGACCGCGCGACCGCTCATCGCCAAAACGTTGCGCTGCATGACGCGATCCATCCCGGCGATGCCGATCGCCGAAAGCAAACCGCCGATTGTGGTCGGAATCAGACAGACCAACAGCGCGATCAAAACGGTGACGCTTTGATGCGATCCCGCATAGATGGAAAACGGTGCCAACGTCGCCACCGCGATCAAAAAGATGATCGTCAGCCCGGAGAGCAGGATCGAAAGCGCGATTTCGTTGGGCGTCTTCTGCCGCTGCGCACCTTCCACGAGACGGATCATTCGATCGAGAAAGCTTTCACCGGGGTTTGCCGTGACGCGAACGACGATCCGATCGGAGAGAACGCGCGTACCGCCGGTGACCGCGCTGCGATCACCGCCCGATTCGCGAATGACGGGCGCCGATTCGCCGGTAATGGCCGACTCGTCGACGGTGGCCGCCCCTTCGAGCACCTCGCCGTCGGCCGGAATGACTTCGCCGCTTTCCACGACGTAACGATCGCCTTTGCGCAGCGCGGTGGAGCTGATTCGCTCCTCGCTGCCGTAGTCGCGCAACAATCGAGCGTACGTATCGGACTTCGTCCGTCGCAGATTATCGGCTTGCGCCTTTCCTCGCCCCTCGGCGACGGCTTCGGCGAAGTTGGCAAAGAGTACCGTAAACCAGAGCCATGCGGCGATCGCAAAATCGAATCCCGGCGACGCCTGGCGGTGCAGCAAGTCGCGAAGAAAAAAGACCGTCGTCGCGGCCGCTCCGACTTCAACGACGAACATCACCGGATTGCGAGCCTGCCACCGCGGATCCAGCTTCCGCAAAGAGTCCCGGAAGGCACGCGTGACGATGGCGCGATCGAAGAGCGAACGCGCTTTCGGACGCCGCTCGAGCCGCCTTCGAGTTAACATCGAGAAACCCGCGATGACGTGCTAATAGGTTTGCCCTCGCAGCATGAGCAGATGCTCCACGATCGGTCCAAGCGAATCGGCGGGGAGAAACGTCAGCGCGCCGACGATCACGATCACGCCGATCAGCAGCGCAACGAAGATGGGGGAGCGGGTTGAAAACGTCCCGGCACTCTCGGGCACCGCGGTTTTGCCTGCCAGGGCGCCCGCCAGCGCGAGCGCGGGAATGGCGACGGCAAAGCGTCCGAACATCATATTGACGCCCGTCAGGAGATTATAGAATAAGTTCGCGCCCAAGCCCGCAAAGGCGGACCCATTGTTGGCGTTGGTAGAAGTGAAGGCGTAGAGGATCTCCGAAAAGCCATGCGGACCGGCATTATTGAGCGTTGCCAATCCCGCTGGAAGCATCGCCGCAACCGACGTCGGCACCAACGAAAGCACCGGCGTGACCAAGGCCGCCAGAATCGCGAACTGCACCTCTCGGCGTTCCACCTTCTTGCCCATGAGCTCGGGAGTCCGTCCAACCATCAATCCGGCGATGAAGACCGTCAACACCACGAAGACGATCATGCCGTAGAGCCCGCTGCCGACGCCGCCGAAGACGACTTCACCGAGCTGCATGTTGACGAGCGGAATCAAACCGCCGAGCGCCGTGAACGAGTCGTGCACGGAGTTGACCGCGCCACACGACGTGTCGGTGGTCACGGTCGCAAAGAGCGCCGAGGCCGGGATGCCGAAGCGGCACTCCTTGCCTTCCATGTTTGCTCCAGCGACGCCTAAATGATGAACGATCGGGTTCCCCGCTGCCTCCGCCCAATAGGCGACGGTAAAACCCGCGAAAAACAGTATCGCCATTGCGCTGAAGATCGCCCAGCCCTGGCGTGCGTCTTTGACCATTGTGCCGTACATCGACGTAAGCCCGGCACCGAGCGCAAAGATGAGCAACATCTCGATGAAATTGCTCAGCGGAGTGGGATTCTCACTCGGCGAGGCCGAGTTCGCGTTGACGAAACCGCCGCCATTGGTGCCGAGTTCTTTGATCACCTCTTGCGAGGCAATCGGACCTTGCGTTATCGTCTGGGCGAAGCCCTCGATCGACTTCACGCTCGCATAACCATGAAAGTTTTGCGGCATACCCTGCGACACGAGAACGATTGCGACCACGATCGAAATTGGCAGCAGGATATAGAGCGAGCAACGCGTGAGATCGACCCAGAAGTTACCCAACGTCTTCACGCTGGTTCGCACCAAACCGCGCACGACGGCAACGGCGATCGCGATGCCCACGGCGGCCGAAACGAAATTGTGCCATGCAAGGCCGGCCATTTGGGCGAGATAACTCATCGCCGTCTCACCGGAATAGAACTGCCAGTTCGTATTCGTCGTGAAACTGACGGCGGTGTTCCAGGCCAAATCAGGCGCCATGTTATCCACGTGGGCCGGATTGAAAGGCAACCACTTTTGCGTCCGCAACAGAACGTAGAGATAGGCTAGGCTTACCAACGAAAACGCCAGCATCGACAGCGCATACGCGTACCACGTCATCTCTTCGTTTTCGCGCACCCCGCATAACCGGTACGCCAGCCTCTCGACTGGCACCAAAGCGGGGCTCAGCCAGGTACGCTGACCCTCGAAAACGCGCGCCATGTACGCGCCGAGCGGTTTGGTCAACGCCACCACGATCGCAAAAAAGACGATAGCCTGCACCCAGCCGACGGCGCTCATCAGAACCTTTCCGGGCGCAACATGGCGAAGACCAGGTAGCTCAACCCAAGGACCGTGAGCAGGAGCCCTACGGCGTCGTCAAAGCCCACGATTATACTTTCTCGCAACCTACGACATAGAGGTTGAGGAGGATAAAGCCCACGATTGTCAGCAGGATGACGCCGACTTCTACTAGCACGCATCGAGCATAGCGAACGCGCGAGGAACGCGCTATCCGCCAAACGGATGATCCGGACGGATAGCCGTTCGGATCATCCAAGAGACGGCTGCTCGTTCGCGACACTTCATTCTATAGTTATGGAGTTATGGTACGTACCGCGATCGTTGCGGTCGCCGCTCTGATATGCGGCCTCGCAAGTCTCCCCAGTCGCGCGCTCGCGGGTGCGGCTCTTTCGCCGTCGTCGCCCGTGCCAAGCCCATCGCCCTCACCCACCGCGCCCAGCGATCCATGCGGTTCGATACTCTCGATCGTGAATCGTCCGACCGTCTCAACCGGCGTCTGTACGGTACGACCCGGACATTTCGACGTGGAAACCGGCTATACGAACACAACGACGAGCGGAGTTGGCGGCGGAAGCAGCGCCGTCTACCCCCAGGCGTTGGTACGGGTAGGCACCGCGGATCCGCATTTCGATGTCGAGTTCGGACTACCAAGCCACGAAACGTCCTCGGTCGGAACGCCGGCCGTCACCGGTTGGGGCGACGTCAGTTTGGCCGCGAAGTACGAGCTCGGTTATAGCTCGGCGGCGGATTGGGGCCTGTATGCAGCGATTACCTATCCAACGGGCAGCAAAGCCTTCACTGCGGGCAACGCTGAATTTACGGGCGATCTCGATGGGGGCTATACGATCAGTCCGGAGTTCAGTCTGGCCGGAACGTTGAGTTTCAACGCGCTGAGCGGACCGAATGCGACAGGCCTCGCGCAATCGTATTTTGCTTTCATTCCGAGCGTCGAGCTGAGCGCCGCCCTCCCGGGCGGCCCCTCGCAAATTTCGGCCGAATACGCCTACTACTCGGCCGCCGGTCCGAACTTGGGGTCGAAGAGCCTCATCGATTTCGTCTACCAGCGCGTCTTCGGCTCTCACCTTGAGTTCGACACCGAGTATGGGTTCTCGCCGACGCTTGTCAACGGCCAAAAGCAGCACTATATCGGAGCCGGGCTCTCCTTTATGAACTAAGCTGCGCTCCACGTTGGCGGGAAAAATATAGCCTCCGCCTAACGCGCTCGGTATGAATACTGCGACGATGCCCGTCAACATCGGCAATACGGGCTTTATGCTGCTTTGCGCGAGCCTGGTCATGCTCATGACGCCCGGACTAGCCTTCTTTTACGGCGGTTTGGTACAGCGCAAGAACGTGCTGACGATTATGATGCAGAGCTTCATGTCGCTTGGGTGGACGACGGTTCTGTGGTTCGCCTTCGGCTATTCGGAAAGCTTCGGCCCCGATTGGCACGGCATCATCGGCAATCCCGCGACGTACGCATTCTTACGCGGCGTAACGCTCCATACGATGTTCACGGGAAACGATGCCGGGATTCCGCTCGTCGTCCACATCGCCTATCAGATGATGTTTGCGATTATTACGCCGGCGCTGATCACGGGCGCATTCGCAAACCGCGTCACCTTCAAAGCTTATTTCTGGTTCTTGACCGGGTGGCTCATCTTCGTATACTTTCCCTTCGTCCACATGTTGTGGAGTCCGGACGGTATTTTGGCGAAATGGGGTTGCCTCGATTTCGCCGGCGGCATCGTCGTCCACGCATCGGCGGGTTTCGCGGCACTTGCATCGGTGCTCTACGTCGGCCGGCGCCGGCTGGTCGAAAACAAACCTCACAACGTACCACTCATTGCGCTCGGGACCGGTCTGCTGTGGTTTGGTTGGTATGGATTCAACGCAGGGTCCGAGCTTCGCGTGGACGCGGTAACGGCGTCCGCTTTTCTCAATACGGATATTGCCGCTTCGTTTGCGGCGATCACATGGCTTCTGGTCGAATGGGCCCGCGGACGGCAGCCGAAATTCATCGGTTTACTTACCGGTGCGGTTGCGGGGCTTGCCACCATCACGCCTTGTGCGGGATACGTTTCGCCCACGACCGCCGTCATCGTCGGCATCGCGGCAGGCGTCGTCTGCTATTACGCCGTCGCCCTCAAGAATATGCTCGGATGGGACGATGCTCTGGACGTCTGGGGAGTACACGGCGTCGGCGGGTTTCTCGGCATCGTGCTGCTCGGTGTCTTCGCATCGACATTGTGGAATCCGAGCGGCGCGGACGGATTGCTTCGGGGTGATCCGGCGTTTTTGGGCAAGCAGTTCACTGCCGCGCTGGTCTGCAGTGCTTGGGCCTTCATCTTCACCTATGCGATGCTCTGGCTGATCAATCTCGTCACGCGAGTTAAGGTCGATGAGGTCGCCGAAGAGCGGGGCCTCGACGTTCACCTTCACGGCGAGGAAGCATATCCGCTGGGAGTCTAGCGTTCTAATGCGTGTGCGTGAAGTTTCCTACTTGCGCGAACTCTCGGATGCGCTCGAGCGCGCGGCGCATACCTATGGGTGCGCGGGGCCGCCCGACGGAGCCGAAGTAGAGCGCGGGATCGATGTTCAGCGTTCGCGTCTGGACCATTGAAACCGGCGAGTCGCGCAAAAATCGCTCCATGGCGGCCATTTCCTCCGCGTCGTCGGTGACCCCCGGATGCGTCAGTAGATTCAAGCTGACGCGCAAGCCGCGGCGCAGCGCGAGTTGAATCGAGCCGAAAACATCATCGAGATCGTAGCCGGCCGGCCGGTAATACGCCGCGTAGACGGACCGTCGAAACGAGTTAAGGCTCACACGCACGGCCTGCAGGCCCGCTTCGATGCATCGCTCGAGCGCGGCGGGCTGGCTGCCATTGCTGTTAAGGTTAATCGTGCCGTTCTGAAGTCTGCTGCGAATTTTTTCAATCGCCCGTGCGATCGTGATCGATCGAAGCAGCGGCTCTCCCTCGCAACCTTGACCGAAGGAGACGATTCCGTCGCTCACCCGTTCCAAATGCGCGATTGCAACCGCCGCCAGCTCGCCGGCCGTGGCTTCATCGGCGATTCGTACTTGCGGTGACGGCAAGTCGGCGTCACGCTCTTGCTCCGAGATACAGCCGATGCAGCGTGCGTTGCATTTTGGCGAAACCGGTAACGCCGCTTCTCCACGCGCCAAGAAAACGTTCTGTGCCGTGAAACAGCCGTAGGCTTGCGAGCAGAGCGCGACCTGCCGCAGGACGCGATTCTGCGGCTCCCGGGCTACTCTTCGCTCGATGATACTCTCTAGCTCGCCGGCCCGAAACGAACGGGGCTGCCAATCTTCACTCTCGTCGGTCCGCATCGCGGCAACGTACAGGCAGTCGCCGATAGCGCACGCGAACGTATAGCCGAAGAGCGGCAGCGGCGGCGCATTGCGCCGCGCAGCATAGGCCGGAAGCAACAAGCGCGTGTATCCCGCAGGCAGCGCCACCGCGAGCGTATTCCTTTGAGCGATCGGACCGATCGCGGTCAACGGAGAACGCTTCGGGAGCATCATTTGGAGCGTTCCGGCCGGAGCCGCGATCAACTCGTCGTGCAGCGCCTCGCGGACGATGCCGCCGTCGGCAAAGGGAACGGCGACGGGATCGTACGAGATTCTGCCGTCATCGTCGCACGAAGCGAGAGCAATCGCTCGTTCCTCATGCGCGCGCGTCAACACGAGCGATGACCTCCGTTTCGAAGACGCGTACGGCGGGGCCGATGAGGTCGGCATTCCCACTACCGGGCCATTCAACGATGAGACGACCGCCGGGAACGAAAACTTCGACCGGCGAGGCAACGATTTCTTGTGCGATTGCGGCGGCCGCGCATGCGACCGCGCCGGTTCCGCATGCCGCCGTCAATCCGACGCCGCGCTCCCAGTGCCGAACCTCGAGCGCTCGTTCGCCGCACCGGGTCGCCACGTGCACGTTCGTTCCGCCACGAAAACGCGGCTCGTGTTGCAGCGCCTCGGCAAGCGTCTCCAAGTCGAAGCGTTCGATCTCCGAACGAAAAATAACGACGTGGGGGTTTCCGACCTCGACGAACGAGGCCTCGGGAATCATCGAAAGCGACAGCGTTCCGATGACGGGAGTGCCCATCGCGACGCGGATCAAATATTCCGGTTCGCGGGCGGCGACCTGCGTGCGAACGACGCCGGCATACGTCTCGAATGCAACGCGATCGCCTTCGCCGGCTTCATCAAGCCAGCGCGCCGCGCATCGAATGCCGTTGCCGCACATTTCCGCCTCGGAACCGTCCGCATTGATGATGCGCATGCGCACGTCGGCGACGCTCGATGACTCGAGCACGATCACCCCATCGGCTCCGACGCCTGCGCGTCGATCGCACCCCCATCGCGCAAACGATGCAGCGTCCGTCAAGCGATGCGCTCGCCCATCGATAACGAGAAAGTCGTTGCGGGCTCCGTGCATCTTCGTGACGTGCATCAATCGCGTTTCGAACACCAGTGCAGTTTTTCCCGTACTATTGCTCTTACCGATTCACGATCGAGCCACAGCGTTGAAGGTTCGCTTCGAAACCATGCTCGCTGCCGGCGCGCATAGCGCCGAGTCGCGCGTTCGAGCGACGCGCGCAGCTCGTCGGCCGTGCTCCATCCGCGCAGGTAAGCACAGGCCTGCGGATAGCCCACGGCGGTTGCGGCGACCGCAGCATCTCCGACGGTTTCGGCTTCTTCGATCAACCCGCCGGCAAGCATCTGGGAAGTTCGGCGCGCTATTCGAGCGTCGATCGTGCTCCACGGTTCGTCGATAAAGATCAGCACCCAGCGAAAGCCTTCGCTTGCCAGCGTATGGACCGGCGTATCCGGCGTCCGAGCCGCCCGTGCGCCGAATGCGATTTCGAGCGCCCGCAACACACGATACGTGTCGTGCTCGTCGATTGCGCGCGCACGAACCGCGTCGTGGTATTGCAGCCAGCGGTAAAGAAATGCCGAGTCGTGAAGCCGCGCTTCCCGAATGAGGCGTTCGCGAAGCGCTTCGTCGTACTGCGGCGCCAGCCTCACGGCACCCGTTAGGGCGCGAATGTAAAAGCCCGTGCCGCCGGTAACGATTGCGCGTTTTCCTCTCGCGCGAATTTCACGCAACGCGCGAATGGCATCGCTCGCATATCGTGCCGCCGAATAGCGCTCGAATGGATCGACGAAGCCAATAAGGTGGTGCGGAACTTCGGCAAGCTGTTGTGGCGATGGAGCCGCCGTCCCGATCGGCATTCCCGCATAGACCTGACGAGAATCCGCGCCGACGATTTCGGCGTTAAACTCGCGCGCTAGCTCGATCGCGAGCTCGGTCTTGCCACTCGCCGTCGCACCGGCCAGTATTAATACGTTCGAATCGCTAGACACGCTTGAACATGCGAGCGATTTCGTTTGGGCCCAGACGCACCATCGTTGGCCGCCCGTGCGGACAATGCATCGGGTTTTCGCAACCCTGCAGGCGCTCGACCAAGGTCGTCATCTCCTCGAGCGCGAGGACTTCGCCGGCGACCGTAACCGAATGACATGCAAGCGATGCCCAAACTCGTTCGCGCGAGCCGACTCGTTTGGGATCCTCGCTCAGATCGTCGACGAACGCCTCCAGATCGAAGCGCCGGGCGCCGTAGCCCATCGGCGTCGCGACGAGGCGATACGTTCGCTCACCGAAGGGCTCGATCTCCAGGCCGCCTTCGCGCAGCGTTTCAATCATCGGGTCGAGGACTGCACTACCTGCAGCGTCGAGTTCGACAACGCGCGGGACGAGCAGCGGCTCGGTCGACTTTTGCTGGGCCGCCGACCTCAGGATCGACTCATAGGCGACGCGCTCGTGAGCGGCGTGTTGATCGACCAAAACCAGCGCCTCGCCGTCCCCTGCGAGGATGTACGTACGATCGAGCTGCATCAGAACCCGCAGGCGCATCGCAACTTCCGAGGGCGAAAACGACAGATTGCCCATCGAGAATGCTACGGCATGATCGCGAAACCTAGATTTTGCATCCTGTGAGAGCGTCGCACCGATGGTGCGGCGTACCGCATCGAAGACCTGCGCGCCATGCCTCAGGCGAACGTCGCTCTTGGTCGGATGGACGTTGGGATCGACCTGCTCCGGCGGAAGATCCAGGATAATCGCACCGTACGGATGGCGTCCGGCCATGGCAAACGTAGCGTAACCGCTGGTCCACGCCGTCGCCACCATTGCATTGCGCACAAGCCGGCCGTTGATAAAGAGCAGTTGCATTCGGCGGTCGGGCCGGTCGTGCCCCGGCGCGCTGATGAAGCCGCGCAGCCGGCCCCCGAGCGTTCGCCCCGCCTCACCGTCGAGCGGCAGCAACGCGTGCGCCGCGTCGCGTCCGAAGACCATCGTTAGACGCTCGTGCTCGTCGGCGCTCGCCGGCATAACCCACACGTCTTTTCCATCGTGTCGGAGAGTGAAAGTTCGGTCGGAGTACGCCAAGGCAAAACTCGAGAGCCACGACGATATGCGGTTGAACTCGCTGCTGGGCGAGCGTAGATACTCGCGACGCACCGGTACCTTATCGAAAAGCGCGTAGACGCGCACCGAGGTCCCGATCGGCGACGGCATCGGCTCGCCCGCTTCGATATCCTCCGCGTGCGCACGAACTCGCATGCCAACTGCGGTCGAGGCCGTGCGGGAGAGCACCTCGGTTCGCGCAACCGCCGCGATCGACGCCAAACCTTCGCCGCGAAATCCAAGCGTCGTTACCGACTCTAAATCCTCGGCGGCTCGCAACTTACTCGTCGTGTGGCGGCGCAAGGCAACCGGCAACTCGAGGGGCTCGATACCGATACCATCGTCGACGACTTCAATCAAATCCAGGCCCCCGCGCTCGATATTGACCGTGACGCGAGTGGCTCCAGCGTCCACCGCATTCTCGACGAGCTCTTTGACGACGGAAGCCGGACGATCGATGATCTCACCGGCGGCAATCTGACCGATCGTCACCGCATCCAGCTCGCGGATCATTGACACGACACGTGGGTTCTCGGCTCGGGGTTGACAAAGCCTCGGTCGGGAGTATTCTGGTGAAGGATTCCTCGTTAGGTGAGGCGTCTGCACGAAGAGATGCCGCTGCCCGGAAAGGTCGAGAGACCCCAACGGGTGACCAGATCCCGCCGAATCAAGGCGGAATCTAATGCGGCTGGTCCCTCGCCCCGGTCCGGGATGTCAGGGTACTACGTCGTGCAGTGCTAAAGCTCGACTCTGAGGGAGATAGCGCGGCTGCCGCGCGTAGTTTCTCGAACTGTCGACTGGCGAGGAGAGCGACAGTTTTTTTATTTTGGAAAGGGGGTGATGTCCAGCCATGGACGACGGACCAGGTAGTAGATGCTGCGCCCGTTCGTTCGGCGCGGCAAACCGTTAGTTAAAAAGGAGGTAACGTGCCATGAAAAGAGTCCTTGAATTTCTGCTCGATCTCTGGGGCCGCGTATTCCGTCCGGCCGGTGCGCCGCTCCACGACGATACGCTTCGCGCAAACCAAGGCGACCGAACGCCAAGCTTTAGCTTTTGGCGAGCTCTGGTCAGCTAGGAACTATGACCTCGTCGCCACGCATCGCGCGTCCAAACGCGTTGCGCTCGGTCATCATGTTTCTTTCCATCGTGGGGCCGGGCATCATCACGGCCAACGCCGACAACGATGTGGGCGGGATCTTAACCTATTCCCAGGCAGGAGCGCAGTTCGGTTACACCCTGCTCTGGCTGCTGATTCCGATCACCATAGCGTTAATCGTCGTTCAAGAGATGTGCGCGCGCATGGGCGCGGTCACGGGCAAGGGCCTAGCGGACCTTATCCGTGAGAATTTCGGCGTTAAGATCACGTTTTGGTGTTTGCTGCTCTTCGTTCTCGGCGACGTCGGGAATACGGCCACCGAATTCGCCGGCGTCGCCGCGTCGGCGCCGATTTTCGGTGGATACCTCCACGTGGCGAATCCCGAGGCGTTCAAGATTGCAATGGTTGTGGCGGCTGCGTGCTTCGTCTTCTTCACTGTTACCCGTGGGACGGCTAAAGTCGTCGAACGAATCTTCTTCGTCTTTTGTTTCGTCTACATTGCGTACGTCGTTAGTGCATTTCTCGTGCACCCCGACTGGAAGGACGTACTTCGCCAAAGCATCATCCCTCACTGGCAGGCCTCAAAAGCGTACGTGATCATGATCATCGCCGTGATTGGAACGACGATTTCACCCTGGATGCAATTCTACATCCAGGCGGCGATCGTCGACAAAGGCATTCGCGAAGAGGAATACCGGTTTTCGCGTCTCGACGTCGTAACGGGAGGAATATGGACCGACGTTATTGCCTATTTCATCATCGTGGCGTGTGCCGCCACGATCTTCGTCCATAACGTTCACGCCGCTCATCCGATTGCGGTCAATAGCGTCGGTGACGTAGCCGTTGCCCTCGTGCCCATTGCCGGAAAGTTCGCCGCCTTACTTTTCGCGTTGGGCCTGCTCAACGCGGCCGTCTTTACGGCTTCAATTCTACCGCTCTCCACCGCCTATTACGTCTGCGAAGCCTTTGGATTCGAACGCGGAATCGATCACCGCTTTCGCGAGGCACCGATCTTCTACTCGTTCTATCTTGCGCTGATCTTCGTCGGAGCGGGCGCGGTGATCGTGCCGGGGGCCCCCCTGCTCGCGATCATTTTCTACTCGCAGGTGCTCAACGGCATGTTGCTACCAATCGTCCTCGTGCTGATGCTCCTCCTGATCAATAACAAGCGGCTGATGGGCGCATGGACCAATAGCCGCACGTTCAACACCATCGCCTGGGCGACGGTCGTCATCGTCGGCGCGCTTACGGTCGTCTCGACGGCGCAGATCATTTTCCCGTCACTCGGCAGCTAAGAGCCGCTGAACTCAGCGGTCATTCGGTATCCGGCGCTAGATCGGCGCCGAGCACCAGCGCGGTCTTGGTTCCCGGGCGTATTGCCGTCGCGAAAGTTTTCGCCAGCGACGCCGCCGCCGGAGACGTGCCGATCACCAGACTGTTGCGCTTGAGCTTTGAATCGACGAAGGTCGGTACGTTCCACCCCGCGCCGCGCAGCGCGCCAATAATTGTGCCGTCGAACTTGGGGTTTCCGGTCGCATTGGCGACGAGCACCTCGTCCTGCGGAGGGTCGCCGCGACCGAAAAGGACGGCACCGATCAGCTTTGCCCAGCGCGGATCGGCGAAGACGACCGACGCGTCCCCAACCCAACCGGGCTTGCTCGGAAGAGTGAACGAACGAATGTTCTCGTCGGGCACGTTGCGGTACATCGTCAAGAGCGAGAGTAACTGGCCGTCGCTCACCGTGACGTGCATTTCTTTTCGGGCAAGCTGCATGATCCGCGGCAGTTTCGCCCAGTTCTGCGGCTCGCTGATCTGATCCATCATGAGCTTGAGCACCTGCTGTTGCCGGCGGACGCGCCCGAAGTCCGACGCCGCATCGTGACGAAATCGCACGTATTCGGCAACTTGGATGCCGCTGAGATGCTGCGGGCCCTTGGTGAGATGAATGTGAAGAGCGCCGTTATTATCGTCATAGTCCATCGTTTCATCCACGTTCACGTCCAGGCCGCCCATTGCATCGACGATCGCCGCCGCACCCTCAGGTTGGAGTGCCACGATCGCATCGACCGGCACGCCTCCGAAAAGTTTGCTTACAACCCGCGCCGTCGCATGGGCTCCGCCGAATGCGTAGGCCGAGTTGATCTTCGCCGGACCCTCTTGCGGAACCGAAACCCACGTGTCGCGCGGGATAGAAACCAAGGTTGCCGTGCGACGCCCGACATCGAGATGGGCGAGTATAACCGTATCGGTTGTTAATTCGTCGGCTTGGTAACCAAGAATTAAGACGTTGAGTTTGAGTTGCCCGAAATTACGTTCCACGGTTTGAGCGACGATCTGCTGCTGGAGCGGACCGCGCACGATCAAAAACCCGACGGTCACGGAAATTGCGGCAACGAGTAGAATCGTACAAATGCGTATCCAGCGCCTGGACATCATATGAAACCCCTTTGCAGCTGCGCGCGCTTCCATCGCGCCGCAGCGACGTACAGCCTGCTACGTTAGACTGGCAAAGGGGGCGCGCGTTCTCCGACCGCGTAACGAATGGCGGAGAGCTCTTTGAAGCGGACGTGCTGATGGCGAGGGATCGTTCGCGCCGAACCGCTCGAGCAACGAACGCGAATGAAGGCGCTGATCAGTTGGATGGCGCGCAGGGTGCCCTCGGCGAGCCGGCGCTTCGATCGGACGACTGCGAAGGTGAGAAGCAAACAAATCGCCGCATGAACGGCAAGACTGATGAACAACGGGCCGCCGACCCATACCATTGGACCGAGCGTGTGCCGCCAAACGACGAGCTGTTCGACCGACTCCATGACATAGAGCGCGACGATTTGCAAGACAAAGATCGGCGGCAGCAGCGGGACAATATCCGATGGTCGTATACGATTCGATACGATGGCTGCGGCTTTTCGTACCATGTAGATCGCCAACAGACCGACGCCGGCAAGCAACGCGGGAATGATATCGAGATTCGAGTGATCGGTGAAGCTCCCGGCGCCAAACCAACCGGCGTTCGATGCAAACTCGACGATTGGGTCGGCAATCGCCGCCGCGATAACGGCGACGGCGAGGCAAAAGACCGATTTGAATCGCAAACTCGTCAACAAGCGGCTCTTCCGTTGCCGGCCACGACTGCCCTTTCAGCGCGCTCTCAGGATAACAGCGGAAGTTGGCGCTCGGGCGCAACGCGTTTTGGCATCTTTTTTCGCAACGGGACGCGCGTCTCGACGTCGGCTTGCGAACCGAGCGCATCGGCGATCTCTTGGGCTCGCTCGACGACGGCAGGCGGCAATCCGGCCATACGTCCGACCTCGATGCCGAACGAGCGCGATGAGCTACCCGGCTGAACGCGATGCGAGAAGACGGGAGCGCCGCCCCGCGCGATATTCTCCACCGCGGTGATATGGTAGTTTGCGACGCTGCTCCAGTGGTCGCTGAGCGCGCAGAGCTCGTGGAAATGCGTTGCAAACAGCACCAGGGGCGATTGTTCTTCCAAGCCGAGCAAGAATTCACAAATGGCCTGAGCGATCGCTAAGCCATCGACCGTACCGGTGCCGCGGCCGACTTCGTCGATGAGCAAGAGCGACCGGTGCGTGCTCCGCCGCAAGATGGTGGCCGCCTCGGCCATCTCCATGTAGAACGTCGACTGTCCGGAGGCAAGATCGTCGCCGGCGCCGATACGCGTGAAAATCCGATCCACGATTCCGAGTACCATCTTCCTCGCGGGAACGAACGAACCAATCTGCGCCATGATGGTCAGGAGACCGGTTTGGCGCAGGTACGTCGATTTGCCGCCCATATTCGGTCCCGTTAAGAGGATAAAGCGCCGTTCGGCAATCTGGGCGTCGAGATCGTTCGGTACGAACTTTGCATGCAAGATCGCCTCCATCACGGGGTGACGCCCCTCCGAGATAGCGATCGTGCTGTCATGCACGAACGTCGGCCGCACGTAGCCGCGTTCGGCAGCGCATTGCGCGAGTGCGGCAAGAACGTCGATTTCGGCGATGGCGCGAGCCGCTTCGAGAAGGTCGTCCGCGCGCGCCGCTATTCGCTCGAGTAGGGCCTCGAAAAGTTGCTGCTCCAGGTGTAGCTGGCGAGACTGTGCCGTAGTAATCGCGAGTTCGAGCTCCTTGAGCTCCGGCGTAACGTAGCGCTCGCCGCTCGCCAAAGTCTGCTTGCGCACGTATTCCGCAGGCAGCTCTCCCGAGTAGCTTCGGCTCACTTCGATCGCGTAACCGAAAGGACTCGCATATTTGACCCTGAGTGCTTTGATGCCGGTGCGTTCGCGCTCGCGCGCTTCGAGCTCGGAGATTCTCGAGCGTGCATCGCTCCGTAGCGCGACGCATTCTGCGAGCTCGGTGCTGGCCTCCGGTCGAATGGCGCCGCCGTCGCCGAGCGCCGCCGGCGGCTCCTGCGCGAGCGTGAGTCGCAGATCGTCGAGAATGCCGGAAAAATCGGCGATTCGCGCTAGGAGATGCCCAAGCGATTCCGAGGCGGCATGCCGCAGTGGATAAAGAATCTCCAACGTCCGACCTAGCGACGCGAGATCGCGCGGCATCGCCCGGCGAAACCGCACCTTCTGCGCGATTCTTTCGATGTCGAACGCACCTTTGAGAATCTCGCGAATCGCATCTCGCCGTGCGTGGACCGCAAGTAATGACGCGACGCCGTCTTGCCGAGCGCGGATGCCTTCGAGGTCGACGAGCGGCGCCAAGATCCATCGCGCCAGCATTCGAGAGCCCATCGGCGTCGCACAAGCGTCGAGCGTCGCGAGCAATGTCGCGCGAGGATTCTGGCCGTGCGCGCGAGTCAGCTCGAGGTGCTTGCGCGTTGCAGGATCGAGCGCCAAGAACTCGCGCCGGCGATAAAACAACGGCACAATCGTCTTGCGTTCGCCGCCGTTCACACCGGTGCGCGCGACAAACGCGGCCAGCGATTCGAGCGCGCGGTGGATGGCAAGCGATTCGTCGAGGGAGAAGCCGTCGAAAGTCGCACGCTCGCGCGCTTCTACCAACTCTAGCGTGGGGGTCGCGAGGCGCGCGCCCATTGCCTCCACGGCCATCGCCATAGTCGCGCGAAAGTCGGCCGGCACGTCGGCAACGATCTCGGTCGGGCCAATACGCGCCAACTCGGCTAAAAGCTCATCGTACGCTTCATCGCCGCTGATTGCGGTCGCCCCGGCAAAACTCGTCGACACGTCGACGTAGGCCAGGGCGAGCGTTCCATTGTACGCCGCGACCGCCGCGAGATAGTTGTTCTGTTTTCCGTCGAGGAACTGTTCCTCGATGAGCGTGCCGGGCGTTATCACCCGAACGACGTCGCGGCGCACGAGCCTGTTGGGCTGCGGAACCTCCATCTGCTCGGCGAGCGCGACGATGAACCGCTGCTGCACGAGCTTCGCCAAATAGCTCGAAAGGGCGTGGTGCGGCACGCCGGCCATTGCGACGCGTCGGCCCCCGCCCGCCTCTTTGCTCGTCAATGCGATTTGCAAGGCACGGGCGATTGTCTCGGCGTCCTGGCCATAAGCCTCGTAAAAATCGCCGACTCGCGAAAGTAGAACTGCTTCGGGATGTCTTGCCTTCATCCCGAAATACTGCTCGAGCATGGGTGAGAATTTGCTTACCACGGTGGGTTCCTCAGATGAAACTGATGACCGGCCGCGCTGCGGGTTCTCCTTCGTCGGCGTACCGCGCCGCGCGCCCGACCACGTTCCCGGTACATCCCCAGACGTGCGCGCGCTCGACCGCAATGTCCAGCCACGGGCGATGTACGCCTGGGTAATCCTGCGGTTTGGGTGCGACGATCGTGACGTTGTCGGTCGCCTTAGCGGTAACGCGAGTGCGATCTTTCTTCGACTCGCCCGCGATGAGGGCGCGAACCACCAAGCCGACTTTGCGGTCGTGATACGCGCGGGTCACCTCGTTTTGAGCGTCGAGCAGGCGCGCAAAGCGCTCGCGGACCACCTCGCCGGGAATCTGCTCCCAGTTCGAGGCCGGCGTGCCGCGCCGGGTAGAGTACATGAACGTAAAGGCGTTCGCAAAGACTCCGGTTCGCACGTATTCAAGGGTCGCGGCGAAATCGGATTCGCTCTCGCCGGGAAAGCCCACGATGAGATCGGTCGTAATTGCGGCGTGGGGCATCCGCGTCGTAATCCCGTCGACGACCCGTTGAAACTGCGCGAGGGTGTATTTACGATTCATTCGGCGCAAGACGACGTCGCTTCCCGATTGAAGCGGCAAGTGAATGCGCGCGTTGAGCTGCGAAACCTCGGCGAGATCGTCGAGGATTTTTTCGGTAAAATCCTTCGGATGCGGAGAAATGAACGTCAGTCGCTCCAGCCCGGGGAGTGCTCCGACGGCGCGGCAGAGATCCCCGAAGTCTTTTAGGGTGGAGGGATCGCGCCAAGCGTTGACCGTCTGACCGACGAGCATTATTTCGCGAGCGCCGCGTGCTAATCGCTCGGCAACATCGGCGACGATTGCACCTTGTGGACGGTGATCGAAGCGGCCCCGCACGTGCGGCACGATGCAAAACGTACAGTAGTACGAACAGCCTCGCTGAACGGTCACGAAAGCCCGCAGCGGCGTGAATGCGTCGGCGATTCCATCCGCTGTTCCGCCCATCGCGAAACGAAGGATGCTGTCGTTCGCATCTTCGGGAGCAACTGGGGGGAGAGCCGGCTCGGAAACGAGCGGTGCCCAGCGGGCAAGCTGATCGCCGAGCGCGACGAGTTCGCGCGTACCGAAAACCGCGTCAACGTGCGGCGCGCGACGCCGCATACGGTCGCGATCCTGTTCGGCCAAGCATCCCGTGACGACCAATCTCAGGCTTGGATCCGATGCCTTGAGCGCCTTGAAGTGATTCATTCGCCCGTAGGCCCGCTGTTCGGCGTTATCGCGAACCGTACAGGTGTTCAGCACTACGACGTTTGCATCTTCGGGCGCCGAGGCAACGTCGTAGCCGGCCGACGCGGCACGTTCGGCGATGTACTGGGAATCGGCTTGGTTCATTTGGCAGCCGAAGGTCTCGATGTAAAGGCTGGGCATGCTTGACGGAGGCAGTTCGAGAAGCCAGCGGAATGCTCCACCCGGCGACGGTCGCGATTGTGGGGCGGCCTAACGTCGGGAAGAGCGCGCTTTTCAACCGGCTTATCGGCCGCCGCTTGGCCATTGTCGAAGATACGCCCGGCGTCACTCGCGATCGGCTGTACGCGCTCTGTGAATGGCGCGCGCGAACGTTCAGCCTGGTCGACACCGCCGGGATCGACCCCGATGCGGATATGGCGCACGGCGTCGAGCTTGCCGCGGCTACCCGCCGGCAAGCAGAAGCCGCCGCCGACGAAGCTGACGTTATCGTCATGGTGGTCGACGCACAAACGGGACTTCATCCCCTTGACGACGACGTCGCCGCGATTCTGCGGCGCAAGCGACGGCCAATCGTTCTCGTCGCCAATAAAGCCGAAGCGCCCGACGCGGCATCCGCGGCAACACCGGAGTTCGCTACGCTCGGTTTCGGCGAACCAATCGCCGCTTCGGCAATTCACGGCGAAGGCACCGGCGATCTGCTCGACCGCATCGTGGAGCTCTTGCCGCCCACCCTCGAAATAGCGCATGACGGCGAGCTGGCGTTAGCGGTCATCGGCCGGCCGAACGTTGGTAAGAGTTCACTCGTCAACGCATTGCTCGGGGAAGAACGCGCACTCGTTTCGCAGACGCCCGGCACGACCCGCGATGCGATCGACGCCGTCTTTGAATGGCGAGATAGGCCCTTTCGGCTCGTCGACACGGCGGGATTTCGCCGGAGGCCTCAGGCCCATGGTGCAATCGAGTATTACGCCGCGCTGCGTTCGCTCTCCGCGGTTGCGCGCTGCGACATTGCGTTGCTCGTCTTTGACTCGACCGTCGGCATTATGACGCAAGACCGCCGGCTCGCCGGCATTGCGATCGAGGAGCGAAAGGGCCTCATCGTCGTCGGAAACAAGTGGGATCTCGTCCGCGAACAGACCGAAGACGTAAGTCAAGGCGATCTCGCCGGCGCAGTCCACGACTCGATTCCGTTCGCAGCCTTCGCTCCGATCACGTTCCTTTCCGCGAAAACGCACCGGCGTCTCGGAAGTCTGATGCCGGTCGTGGCCTCCGTCGCGCAAAATCTCGATCGCCGAATACCCACTCCGCAACTCAATACGGTCGTGCGCGCGGCGATGCTCGCGCACCCGCCTCCGGCGGCTGGGGGGCGGCTCCTGCGGATTTATTACGTCTCGCAACCGGCGACCCATCCGCCCGTTTTCGTGTTTCACTGCAATGACCCGGATCTGGTCCAAAATCACTACAAGCGATTTTTGGAAAACACCATCCGTCAACATTTCGAGTTTGCGGGCGTTCCGTTAACGCTCCAGTTTCGGGCGCGCCGCCCTTCGAACGAGGCGTCGCCGTGAGCGATATCGGTCTATCCGACTCGACGGCCCGGGGTTTGCTCGCGTTGCTGATGGCGATTCCGATCGCCGTATTCATCGGAAGCTTCCTCATCGGCTCGATTCCCTTTGGCTATCTCATCGGCCGATCGTTCTATCGTACCGACATTCGCTCGCGCGGTTCGGGCAACATTGGAGCGATGAATGCGCTGCGGACGCTGGGCGCCGCGGGAGCGATTGCGGTGTTGTTGCTCGACGCACTCAAAGGATTCGTGCCGGCACTTTTTGCGCTTCTTTTCTTTCGCGGCCGTTTGGACTTTGACAATTTTCCGCCCGGGGAGCAAATTATGGCGGCGATCGCAGCGACCGGCGCAATCGTGGGCCACTGCTTCTCCCCGTGGCTCAAGTTTCGAGGGGGTAAGGGTGTTGCGACGTCGTTCGGCGCGCTCTTCGCGCTGAGCTGGCCCGTTGGATTGGTGGCGGTCGGCGGCTGGCTCGTCGGCGCCGCGCTGACACGCTATTCTTCGGTCGGCTCGATGGCGGCCAGCGTCCTCGCGCCGATCGCGCTTTGGCTCTTCACCCGATCGCTGCCCGAGACCGCGTATGCCGTCTTCGCGGCATTCTTGATACTCTTTACGCATCGCGAAAACATCGATCGTCTGCGTCGAAGCAGCGAGAATCCCATTCGTGTTTCAAGGACGCGCAGCTAGGGAGCGCGTACTGTGGCTGACGCATGATTTCCTCAAACGACCTTCGCAACGGCGTAACCATCGTGGTGGACGGTCAACTTTGGACCGTGATCGAGTTTCTGCACGTCAAACCGGGAAAAGGGTCCGCCTTCGTTCGCACCCGCATGAAGAACGTCAAGACCGGCACGACTTTGGAGCGAACGTTTCGGGCCGGCGAAAAGCTCGAGCGCGCGACTGTGGATAACCGCCAGATGCAGATGCTCTATAACGACTCGGACGGCTACCACTTCATGGACCAGCAAACATTCGAGAACGTCACCTTGCAACGCGACGTCATCGGCGATCCGGCCGATTTCTTAAAGGATGGCATGAGCGTCGACATGCAATTTTACGATGGCGCGGCGATTGGCGTCGATCTGCCCGCTCACGTCGAACTGGTCGTCACCGAAACGGACCCTGGATTCCGAGGAGACACGGCCACCAACGTCACCAAGCCGGCGAAGCTCGAGACCGGGGCGATCGTGGCTGTGCCGCTCTTCGTTGAAGCCGGCGACGTCGTTCGCATCGATACGCGGGATCGACGCTACATCGGGCGGGCCGGCTAAGCCGGAAGCGCCGCAGTGCGCTTCGCCTTGGAGCTCTTTGGCGCCGCCTTTATCGCAAGCGTCTTCGGCTCGATGGTTGGCCTGGGTGGCGGCTTCGTTCTCGTTCCTCTTCTTCGGCTGTTCCTAGGCTTCTCACCGGCGGACGCGGCCGGAACGTCGCTCGTACTCATCGTCGCCAACAGCGCCAGCGGTGCGTTCACTTATTTTCTGCATAGGCGCGTGCACTTGAAGATCGGATTGCTTATCGCGTTGGGCGGGCTGCCAAGCAGCATCCTCGGCGCGATGCTATCGGTCCATATCTCCGCACGGATCTTCGACGCACTCCTCGCGGTACTGCTTGTCGCTGTGGCGGTCGATATGGCCTGGAACGCCGAGCGACGGATGGCGAACCGCTTGGAATCACACCGAGTGCACGAGATCAAAGGCATGTCCTACCGCGGGGCCTTGGCGCTCGGCTTCGTAGTCGGAATTTTCTTGAGTCTCTTCGGTCTCGGCGGGGGAATCGTGATCGTCCCCGCCTTCCTCTATTTTTCCGAGCTGCCGGCTCACGCGATCAGCGCAACGTCGCATTTCGCGATCCTGCTGACATCGCCGCCGGGGCTGATCGTGCACGTGCTGCAACATGACGTCGTCGGGAAAGACGTCGTGCCGCTCGTTGCCGGCGGATTGCTCGGAGGACCGATCGGCGCGCGCCTCTCGCTGCGTCTGCGCTCGCCCCAACTATTGATCATCGTTGCGGTCGCGCTGGTCGTCGCCGCGATCACGCTGGTTTGGAGAGAATTGTAAGTTTACAAGGGCGGCGGCTTGCAAACACTCTTGACGCGTTTACAAATTGCCATCCACGCGGGTCCGCTGCCGGTGCCAAACGGCGATCCCTTTATCGAGCTCAGCGCACCGGTGCTCGAATTGATCTTATACGCCGAAACGTTTGCCGCTCCGTAGTTCATTGCGTAGCCAAATTTGCCGATAGAGTCGACGGCAAATCCCGTCGCCGCCGAGCCCGCGCTAAAGGGCGAGCCCGCGACCTGCGTCAACGCGCCGCTGGTCGCGTTAACTGAATATGCCGTAACGTTGCCGGCCGAAAAGTTCGGCGTGTATGCAAACTTACCGGACGGCGTGAAAAAGAAGCCCCCGGGCCCCTGGCCCGACGCGAACGGCGAGCCCGCGAGCGGTGTCAGCACGCCGGTCGCCGCACTGATTTTGAAAGCCGAGACGTTATTCGAGCCGCCATTGGAAACGTACGCAAACTTTCCGTTGGGATCGATCTGCACCCCGGTCGGAAGACTTCCTGCAGCAAACGGAGAGCCGCTCACGGCGCTCAAGCCTCCGGTGGCCGAATCGATTGTATATGCAGAGACATTGCCCGACCCATAATCGGCGACATAAAGGAATTTACCGGCCGGGTCGACGGCGACGGCGATCGGATCGGTGCCGCTCGCAAACGGCGAGCCCTTCACAGGCTTGAGCGAACCGCTCGTTGCATCGATCGAGAACGCAGAAACATTCCCCGCTCCATAGTTCGCAACGTAGACGTAGTTCGCTTTCGGGTCGGCGGCCACCGCAACGGGAGCCGATCCTGCAGTAAATGGCGACCCCTTCACGACGCTCAGGGCCCCGGTGTCGGCGTCGATGGCATAGCCGCTGACGGTGGTAGAACTATTGTCGGCGACGTAAGCAAATTTTCCAGAAGAATCAACGGCCACGGCGATCGCTCCCGAGCCGGCGGTGAAGGGCGAACCAGCGACCGGTTTGAGCGCGCCGCTGCTCGTATCGATCGAATAGGCCGAAATATTGCTAGAACCCGCGTTCGCTACGTACGCGTACTCGACGTCCGCCGATTTGGCACCGTAAGCATTTCGTATCGCTTCAGCGCTTTGCCGTTCGTTCGCTTGGCCGGACGGCACAAACGCGGTTGGAGCGGCGCGGTTCGAACAGGCGGCCGTCAGCGCGGCCAGCGTCGCCACAACCGCGACGCGGAGAATAGTACGAAAACTCGACACAGATATGTGCATTGAAAACTCCATCAAGCCAGGCGGGACGTCCCGGCCGGGATTCGTCCTCAGCCCGGCGAGGTCATCTTTGCGGGCACGACGATTCGATCGTACTCTTCCTCGTTGACGTGGCCCAGAGCGAGCGCCGCCTTCTTCAGCGTCGTCTTCTCGTGGTGCGCCTTCTTCGCGATCTCGGCGGCTTTGTCGTACCCGATCTGCGGCGACAACGCGGTGACGACCATAAGCGACTCGTCGAGATACTTTTTGATCTGCTCCTCGTTTGCTCGGAGTCCCTCGACTGCATGCTCGCGGAACATCGTGCACGCGTCTCGCAGCAGCCGCGTCGAGTGCAAAAAGTTGTAAATGATAACCGGATTGAAGACGTTTAATTCGAAGTTTCCCTGCGACGCACCGAAGCTGATTGCGAGGTCATTGCCATAGACCTGCACGCACACCATCGTCATCGCTTCCGACTGCGTCGGGTTCACTTTGCCGGGCATGATCGAGCTGCCCGGCTCGTTTTCCGGCAGAACGAGCTCGCCAATCCCCGCCCGCGGCCCCGAAGCCAGCCACCGTATGTCGTTAGCGATCTTCATGAGGGCGGCCGCAAGCATTTTGAGCGCGCCCGAGGCAAAAACGAAGTCGTCGTGTGAGGCAAGCGCAGCAAATTTGTTGGGATGCGAACGAAACGGCAGGCCCGTCAGCTCGCCGATTTTGCGCGCCGTGCGTTCGCCGAACTCCGGATGAGCGTTGAGACCCGTCCCGACCGCCGTCCCGCCGATAGCGAGATCGTAGAGCGAATCGAGCCCCTCTCTGCAGGCTTTGATCGCGCGATCGAGTTGCGTAACGTACCCTGAGAACTCTTGCTCGAGCGTGATCGGCGTCGCGTCTTGCAGATGTGTCCGTCCAACCTTCACCACGTGCGCCCAGCCGCGTGCCTTGGCGTTCAACGCGTCGCGCAGGGCCTCGACGGCGGGAAGCATCTCTACTAGCGAGCGGGCGCCGGCAACGTGCATCGCGGTCGGAAACGTGTCGTTTGAAGACTGCGACATATTGACGTGATCGTTCGGATGCACGGGTTTCTTCGACCCAAGTTCGCCGCCCGCGAGCTCGATTGCTCGATTCGAGATCACTTCGTTCACGTTCATGTTCGTCTGCGTGCCCGAACCCGTCTGCCAGACGCGCAACGGGAAATGCTCGTCGAGGCGCCCCTCGATCACGTCGTCGGCGGCGGCTACGATCAGGCGCATCTTCTCAGCGTCGAGTCTTTCCAAATCGTGATTGACAATTGCAGCAGCCTTCTTGAGAATGCCCATGGCTTGCAGAACTTTCTGCGGCATCACGTCGCGCGGCCACGCTCCATCGCCGATGTCGAAGTGAACGAGCGATCGCGCCGTTTGCGCTCCATAGTACTTGTCGCCGGGTACCTGGATCGCCCCCATTGAGTCGGTTTCAATTCGAGGCTCTTGCGCTTGGCTCGTGGTCATCATGATCGACGTACCTTCGTCATGTCGGCAAGCCTTTCCGCGCAGCTCGCGCACCGTCGAGGCTCGATCCGATGCGGCGAATCTCGACGATTTCGTGAATGACCAACGGATAGCGTTCGTCAAAGCGACGTTTGTTGCAGCGCGGGCAGCTCGAAGGTCGGCGCGGAAGCGTTCGACGGAGGACTTCGAAGCTGCAGCGCTCGCACCGCAGAATAAATCGCTTGCTCGATTCTTTGAGCGGCGCGGCGTTACCGAGCTCGTGATAAATCGAGGTTAAGCCGCATTCGCGAAGTTTGCGCTTGAAACGCGGCCCGTGTCCCATGTCGCCAAACTTAGCGTAGCACCACGCGTGGATCATTTCGTGCAACAGCGTTTCGGCTAGTGCCTGGGGCGCGCGGCGAAAGTGTTTGGGCGAAAGCTCGATGTCCATCGGATGCCGTCCGTAGGTCGTGCGGCCGGCCGAGTTGGAGAAGCGCTCGTTGTAGCGGATCCGGCAGCCGGGAACTTCGCCATTGAAGAACTCGTAGTTGAAGCGAGCGAAGAGAAGCTGCAGATCGGCCTCACTCGGCAACGCATCGTTGGGCACGCAAGATTTGCTTCGATGGCCGTCCAACCGAACCATCGTGCCCGATAACGGAGGTCTTCCCCCGCGAGTGTACGTGCCGATCTTCGCGCTTCTCTCCGCGCTTTTTCTCGGCACGATGGCCTATTTGGTTGCCGTCGGCTTCGGGGTGACCGGCTCGGTTTTCGGCAGAGCTGCAACGCTTGGCGCCTCGCCAGCCGCTGGTCCGCAGCAAGGTTCGCAAGACTCCGTTGAAGGCGGTCCGCCGGCACCCGTCGTCGCGCAGTTGCAGACCTTGCGCGCCCGCATTGCCGCTCATCCCAACGACGACGTCGCGCTCACCCAGCTTGCCGACATGTACCTCGCGGCAAATCACTTCGAGGAGGCGATCCCTCTCTATCGCCGCGCCTTGCAAGTCAATCCGCGCAACGTCGCCGCACAGACCGGCCTCTCTCAGGCTCGCGAAGCGTTGCGACAACAGTAGCGATGAACGTTTACATTTCGTGCGATATGGAAGGTACTGCCGGTATCTGCTCCTGGAAACAATGCGACCCGAGCGACGTGCATGAATATCCGGTCTTTCGGCGTTTCATGACGCTTGAGGTCCGTGCCGCAATGGCGGGCGCCACGGAGGCCGGCGCCACGCGCTTCGTTGTCAACGACTCACACTGGTCGATGCGCAATCTGTTGTTCGATGAACTACCGGACGGCGATGAGCTGCGAGTCGTTTCCGGAGCGCCCAAGCCGTGGAGCATGACGCAAGGATTGGACGCGTCGATCGACGCCGTCTTCTTCACGGGCTACCATGGCAAGGCCGGCGATTGCGCGACCTTGTCTCACACCTATAGCGATTCGATCTATTCCGTCTGCGTCAACGGGATCGCGTGCAGTGAGGCATTGCTCAACGCAGCGCTCGCCGGTAGCCAGGGCGTTCCGGTCGTTCTGATCACCGGCGATCGCACGATCGTAGAAGAAACGATGCGAGCGATGCCGTGGGTCGTGGGCGTTACGGTGAAAGACGCCGTTGGGTTCTCCGCCGTGAACTCGCTGACGCCGGAGGCCGCACGCGAGGCGATTCGTGCGGGTGCGCGCGAGGCGATGACGCGGATTGAGACGGCGCGGCCGTTTGGTTTCGATCCGCCGTTCGAACTTACGATCGAGACCGGCACCGTCGAGCACGCCGACTTCATCGAGCTCATTCCGGGCTTTACGCGGCTGGGCGGCCGCGCGCTGCGATTTACTTCGACTCACTATCCCACCGTGCTGCAAGCATTCATCGCCGCGACGCGCATTGCCGCCGCCGCCGATTCCATCGCCTAAGCGTTCGACTGCGCTCGAGATGACATGAAACTTTATATATCGAGCGACATGGAAGGGGTGGCCGGGGTCTGCGCGCCGGAGCAAGTCGACGCCCGCAAACCGCATCCTGAGTATGCGATCTTTCGCCGTTACTATACACAAGAAGTAACGAGCGCGATCGAAGGCGCGCGCGCGGCCGGCGCCGCGCAGATGCTCGTTAACGATTCGCACGGACCGATGCGTAATCTACTCCTCGACGAGTTACCCTCCGACGTACGAGTCATCTTCGGCAATCGAAAACCGTTTTCGATGGTGCAGGATGCCGACGGCGGCTTCGATGGCGCTTTTTTCATAGGATATCACGGTGCCGCAGGCGACCTCGATGCGGTGCTTTGCCACACGTACACCCCATCGGTAATCTACGACGCGCATATCAACGGCGTACGCTGCAGTGAGGCAACGATCAACGCCGGCCTCTTGGGCTACTACGGCGTGCCGCTCTTGCTCGTAACCGGCGATCGCACGACCGTACACGGCGTCCAGGAGCAGATGCCGTGGGTGCACGGCGTCATCGTCAAGGATTCGATCGGGAACTCTGCGGCTGCCTCAATGGTGCCGCAGGCAGCGCAGCGAGAGATCCGGCGCGCAGCGCAGGCCGCCGTTCGGGCTGCGAGCGGCGCGAGGCTCTTTCGATTCGATCCGCCGATCACGCTCGACGTTGGGCTGGTCACCGCCGGTCAAGCCGATCTGGTGGCGACGATCCCCGGATTCGAACGCATTGGATCGCGCAACGTTCGCTTCGTGCACGACTCGTATCCGGTCGCCTTTAAAGCCTTCGTCGCGACCTGGCGACTGGGATCGATGGCGCGGTGACCCGTCGCGGGTCGATTTACGACGCTTTGGCCGGCGTTCCCAGCGCGATTGCGATCTCGACGACGTCCTCTTCGTCGAGCGACAAACGCCGCATCGCGGCTTCGTAAAGCTCGATCGTCTCTTCGCTTTTGCTCGAGGCGGCGCGCTCTTCGCGCAGGCGCTTGACTTCGTCGGTCACACGGTGCGCCAGCTCGCTCGTCGGCTCGACGCCGGCGCGCGCCAGACGATCGCGCTGACGCCGCAGCGTGTCTTCGACGAGTGCCGCGCCGGTGTGTTTGCCGAAGACCCACGTCGTTTGCGCTCCAATGAGCTCGGCAGGCACGGCTTCGTACATCCGGTGATCGACGAGCATTGCCTGCGTGTGAATCCCCGACTCGTGGGCGAAAACTTTGGATCCGACGATGGGCTCGTGCTGCTGCAACGGAATTCCGCTCATGCGTTCCATAAAGCGCGCGAGCGCGCGCATCTTGTCGTACTTGAAGCCCGGCAGCTCGATTCCGTAGAGCACGCGCAGTGCCACCACGAACTCGTGCAGCTTCACGTTGCCGGCGCGCTCGCCGTAGCCGTTCGCGGTCACCGAAACGACTTTGAAGCCGCTCGAGACGGCGGTAATCGCGTTGACCGTACCGAGCCCGTAGTCGTTGTGCAGATGCGCGACGATCGGCAGGCCCGCAGGCAATCCCGCGATGATGCGAGAGCAATACCAACGCGTGGCTTCCGGCGTTAGCGTGCCGACGGTATCCGGCCACGCCGGACGCGTGCCGCCGGCCTCGAGGCCGGCTTTGAAATACTCGATAAAGTAGTCAACGTCGCCGCGGCTACCGTCTTCGGCGCCGAACTCAATTCGCTCGATGCCAAGTTCGCGCGCGTGCGCGATGGCGCTGCACTGCAGCCGGATGTTCGCCTGACGATAGAACGATAGCGGCAGATCGAGCCACTCCCGCTCGTCGCGACCTTCGTATCGCAGCAGGGTTTTGCCGATCTTGTACTTGAGGTGCAAGTCGCTTCCGCTCGTAAAAATGAAGAACGTCACGTCACGCGGATCGACTCCAACGTCTCGCAGGGTCTTTGCGGTGACGTCGATGTCGTTGCGATTGCTCCGGCACATCACCACGATCTCGGCGTTCCCAAGCTCGCCGCGACGCTTGGCTTCCATGACGAGTTGCAGCGTACGCCGATCGCCCGCCGATGCCGCCGGGAAACCGACGCTCATGATGTGCACCCCCACGTCGGCGAGCGCCCTGGCGATTTCGACCTTTTGGGCCGGCGTGTAGCAGACGCCCGGCATCTGTTCGCCGTCGCGTAGTGTCTCGTCGTAAATACGAATTTCCGCGGGATCGGGAAAACCGACGCCGCTCGTGAACTCTTTCGGATCGCGAATGAGGCGTTCGATCGGTTCGCGGAGCATCCGTGGGCGTTCTACGGACGCGGTGTCATCTCTTGGGAACTCGACGGGTCGCCTTGCCGCTTGGCAAAACGCAGCTCGGCGGTATCGCGTGGGAAGAGCAGTTCGAGCGTCCAGTCGAAGGCGACGCGCAGTTTGCGATCGAGCCCCGGAAGCCGCAGCAGGTAATAGCTTCGCCAAAAAAACCACGCCAGAAATCCGGTGATGACGCGGTTTCCTGGAAGCTGCGCCACGGCCTTGCGGCCGCCCAAGGCCGCCATCATACCGAGCGTACGGTACCGGAACGGCGTTGTCGGGGCGGCGCGTAAGGTGGCAACAATGTTATCGGCAAGATGTGGACCTTCGCGAATGGCGTGCTGCGCGGTCATCGGATATCGATTGCCCTCACCGTCTGGAATCGAGGCGCAATCGCCAATCGCCCAGACTCCGCGGAAACCAGCCACGCTCATGTCTTCTCGGGTCTCGATCGCGCCGCGCGCGGTCTTCGGCAGCAGGCTTTCTCGAGCGATCGTCGCGGATGCCTTCACGCCGGCGCTCCAGATGATCGTCTCGCTCGCGATGCGACGGCCGCTGGCCAAGGTTAAGCCATCGCCGTCGGCCGACGCGACGCCGTCGCCATTGAGCACCTCGACGCCGCGACGTTCGAGCACGCGGCGAGAGTACTCTCCCATCTTCGCCGGTAAACCGGCTAGTAACGTCGGCCCTGCTTCAATGAGCACGACGCGCACGCGCCGGTCGCGCAGACGCGCGTAGAATCGCAGCGCGCTTTCGAAGAGCTCGACGATCTCGCCGGCGGTCTCGACGCCGGTAAAGCCTCCGCCGACGACGGCTATAGTCAGCAGTCGCTCGCGCCGCGCGTCGTCGGCAATGGTGTCGGCAAGTTCCAGCAACCAAACGAGGCGATTGCGCAGAAGGTCTGCGTCACCGAGCGTCTTGAGCGCCCACGTGTGTTGCGCTACCCCGGGCAATCCGAAATCCGAGGTCGACGAGCCGAGCGCCAGCACCAGATGATCGTAGGGCTGAACCACGCGTTCATCGGTCAAAACGTGCCGATATCGTACCGAGTGATTGGAAACCTCGATTGCCTCGACGTCGGCAAGAACGAAACGAACGCGGCGCACCTGGGCACGGATCGGCGTCACGACGTGGCGGACTTCGAGCTCACCCGACGTCACCTCGGGAAGCATCGGCGTGAACAGCGTGTAATTCTCGCGCGCCAGTAGCACGATTTCGGCCTCTTTCGGCCGCAGCCGTCGTTCCAGGCGGCGGGCCACGGCGATCCCCGCAAAGCCTCCTCCGACGATCACGATGACCGGCACGCGATGCGGTTGAAGAGGGTTGCGTGCAATACCTGCCGCCATCGCCCGGCCCGGAAGCGCCAGATCCCAAACCCGCGCAACGTCGCCGCACCGGCATCGGCGCGCTGCTCGCAACGATTGCGGCTTTTCTGCTGAAATTCAAATTTCTGTTTTTGGTAGCAGCGAAACTCTTCGCGATCAGCTGGACGTTCTTGCTGTCGCTGTGGGTCTACGTCGTCATCTTCGGCTGGAAGTTGGCGGTCGTCGTCATGTTAGTTTTGCTCGCGCACGAACTTGGGCACTACTTTGCCTTCCGCGCCTACGGTTTGCCGGTAAGACTGCCGGCCTTCGTGCCGTTGCTCGGGGCCTTTACTGCCGGCGCGGCGCCGGCCGATCTCGAACAAGACGCCTACATCGCGCTTGCCGGGCCGCTCGTCGGTCTTGGCCTCGCAGGCGTTTGTTATGCGATTGGCGACACGACCAACGACCGCTTCTGGTTTGCGTGCGCCGATCTTTCGGCGTTCCTCAACCTCTTCAACATGATTCCGATGCCCCCGTTCGACGGCGGCCGAATCATCGGTGCGCTCTGGCCCCCGCTCTGTTTCGCCGGCTTGGCACTCTTCGTCGCACTGGCGTTCCTCATCCACATTTCGATTCTTTTCATCGTCATCATCGCTTTGCTCGGCCTTCCTGCGTTGATTGCAATTTGGCGAGGCCGGGTCGATCCACGCGCGCAGAACATGACTTTTGGCGCGAGACTCCGCGTCAGCGTCTGGTATCTCGCCACGCTCTTGGGGCTCTTCTTCGTCATGGCGCAGTCGCACGCAATCGCCACGCCCGGTTCGTCGGGCATGACCGCGTGGTGACGCGGATCGTCCTCCTTGCGACGGCGTTCGTTGCCATTTCGATAGCCGTCATCGCGCTGCGCCCGGCGGCGACGCCCGGACCGCCGGCTCGGGATTTCGAAGCGTACTGGGCTGCCGGCCGCACGTTCAACGATCGCGCGGATGCGTTCGGGCGATCGATTTGGAAGGCCGAGCGCAGCATCGGCGGCGTCGATTCACGCCGCGACGAGGTCCTCCCGTTCATCGGTCCGCCGCACACGCTCTTGGGCTGGAGTCTGGCGGCGCGCCTTCCCTACGAAGCGGCCGTGCGGTTATGGTTGTGCATCCTCGGCGTTGCATCGCTCGCGCTCGTGGGCACGGTGATGTACGCGAGCGGCGCGCCACCAAACGCCAGCTCCTTTTTGGCGGCAGTGCTGCTTGCGATCGCATTCGCTCCGCTTTCGAGCGACCTCGCCTTGGGACAACTTGCCCTCGTCGCCTTTCTTGGCGCTACCTTCGTCAGCGCGCTCGCAGATCGATGGTGGGTCGCCGCCGCGTGTGCGGCATGCGTGGCCTTCGCTCAGCCCAATGCCTCGCTCGGTCTCTTCTCGCAACTCGGCCGCAATCGCGCAACTCTTGCGATTGCAGTTGGCGCTTTCACGACCTACATGCTCGGCGCCCTCGCGGCCGGTTGGGCGTGGCCGCTTAGCTACGCTCGAGCCGTCTCCGCGCACCGCCTCGCCGAGCAATTCACCGCCATTCAATTCGACCCGGCATCGCTCGCCTCTGCCTTAGGCGCGCCGCCCGATGCGAGTCGCGCGATCTCACTGATCGTCGCCGGTCTCGCGATCGCGGCCGCCATCGCGCTTATCGCCCGGGTTCGCGATTCATTCGCGCGTTTTGGCGCGTGCTCGGCATTGACACCATTCGTGGCGGGATTCTTTCACGAGCACGACTTCATCGTTGCATTCGCGGCGACGCTATGGTGCGCGTTGCGAACCAACGGAACGCCGCGCGCCATCGCGCTTGCTGGAACGCTGCTGGTCGGCATCGATTGGCTCGGCCTGGCGCAACGTCCGACGGGCATTGCGCAATGCGCGCTGCTGGCGGTTGCCGCGTGCGCCGCCTTCCTCGCACTCGGCGATCGGATCGAGCGTCGGCGCACAATCCGCATTATGATGCTGGTCGGAGCCTTGTTCGCCGGCGCGGCGACCTTCGCCGTTCATTATCCCGTGCCGGTCTGGCCTGACGCCTTGGGCAATCTCCACGTGCCGCCTACCGCGACGATTTCCGCGGTCTGGTTCGAGGAACAGCGCGCAAGCGGACTGTTTTCGATCGTCCCTGCCTGGAGCGCGCTGCGGTCGCTCTCGCTGCTAGGCTGCGCCCTTCTTGCCTACGCTATATATCGACATTCATCATATTGTCGAACGGCGTGATCGCATTGGGGTGAAAGTTCTTGAGGTCGCGGTTGTACGCAAAAATGTCTTCGCGTAAGGTGGTGACAACCATCGGAACGTCTTTAACGAGTTCTTGCTCCAACGTTAGCACGTCGCTGTTTCGCTGTGGTTGCTCGTAATGGGCGAAGAGCGAGTCCATCGCGGCTTGCGCGCGAGGATTACACCAGTGCGTATTGTTTTGACCGTTCGGCGGAAACGCCTTACACGAAAGGTACGCCGAAGCGTCGCCGATTGCGTCATTGAGCCACGCGAACGCGATTATATCCCACTTATTGGAATAGACGATACCGCCTTGTTGGAGCGGTGCGAACATCAGTGCGGTCGGATAGTGACGTACCGTAATGTCCACGCCGATCTGCTTCCACCACGAGCGCTCTAACTCGATTTGCTCGTCGACGTCGGGTAATCCCGCGGTGGTGGCGTAGTCGAGCGAAAGCCTTACGCCATTTTTGACGCGCACGCCGTCGGCTCCGCGCCTCCAACCGCCTTTGTCGAGAAGCGCATTCGCGCGCGCGATATCGAACGGCACGAGCGGGACCGAGGTCACGGCGTAGGGTGCATTTTTCGGCGTTGTGACCTCCTGCAAAATACCGACGCCGCGCCCGATCTTGTCGCGAATCGTGCGGCGATCGAGAGCTAGCCGAATCGCCTGCCTGACGATGGGATCGCGCAGCGCTGGGCGTTGGACGTTGAAGTCGAGATGATTGTAAAAATAGCTAGGTTGACGAAGGACGGCTATGCCGGGGACTGCTTGCACTCGCGAAAGATAGGAGCCTGGGACGATATGCCACATGTCGAGCTCGTGTGACTGAATCTGAGAGAGCACCGTATTGCGATCGGGTATGATCTTAAAAATCACTTCTTTGAGCTTCGGCGTGCCGCGAAAATACAACGGGTTAGGGACCAGCACGACGTCCTGCGCCCGGTCCCAGCGCAAGTATTTAAACGGCCCGATTCCGACCGGAAGCGAATTGTAGGCGACGTGGTTGATATTGGGATACTGGGCCAGCAGGTGCTTTGGTAGAATACATGGATTGGCGCCAGCCGATGAAAAGAATGTCTCCACGAACGGCGAGTAGGGAGTCCGTAAATGGTAGACGACCGTATATTTGTCCGGCTCGTCGATTTTCGTAATGTGATCCCAGCCCAATCGGCCCACTTCATTATTGGCCGGATTGTTTACGACGTTAGTCGAGAAGACGACGTCGTCGGCATCGAAAGGCGCTCCGTCGGACCAGCGTACGCCGCGGCGCAGGTGAAACGTGATCGCCAGACCGTCTTTGCTGACGCCGCCGTTGCTCTGCGTCGGAATTTCCGTCGCGAGCTCCGGGTAAGGGCGATTCTCTTCGTCCCATTTGATGAGGTACGCCATCGTCATCGACGAAAGATAGCCGACGTCGGCAAATTGGCCTAGATGCGGATTGAGAGTATTGACATCGCCCGCGTCCGCGAACCGTAGCACGTGTGGCTGCGTCCATGAGTTGACGCGACCGCCGACGCCGCCAGCTCCACCCGTCTTCGTGCAGGAAGTAATGGTCGCGAGAGCAGCACAGCAAACGGCTACGTGCAGAAAGCGTATCTTCATATCGGCGAAGCTCCTCAGATGGAATAGTTCCACGGGTCCCAGAACGACGAGATCACCGGCGATGGTGTGAACCCCTTGAGATCGGTGTTGTAGACGAACGGGAAACGATTGAAATACAGAATGAGCGTCGGTACGTCGAGGGCAAGCTGCTGCTGCTCGATGACGTAGTCGCGCTTACGTCGCGCTTGATCGATAGTCTTGAGCGCGTCGTTCACGGCATCGGTTGCGATGCGGTTGTTCCAGAACATCGCGTTCTGCCCGTGCGGCGCGAGATTGTCGCCCGAATAGATCGCGCTGTCATCCGGGTCGGCGGCTCCGATCCAGGCGAAGAGCGCTACGTCGTAGTGGCCGCCCTGCAATATGCCGGCGGTCGAGTTGTCGAAAAACTCATCAGTTGGATAGTTCTTGATGTCGGCTTGCACGCCGACGTCGCGCCATTGGCGTTGTAAGAGCGGCTCGTTGGCCTTGCCGACATTCGACTCCGTTTGCGTGCTCATGGTGAACTCCAGACGCTGCCCACCCTTCACGCGAACTCCGTCGGGACCTATCTTCCAGCCGTCAGACTCTAGCAGCGCCCTCGCCTTCGCCGGGTCGTAGGGATAGTGCACGATGTCGTTGGTGTACGCCCAGGAGTAGTGAGGCTGCTGATCCGTGTCGGCGGCAATCGCCGAGCCGTGTGCAATTTTTTGAATGAACTCCTCTTTGTTCGTGGCATACGCCAGCGCGCGCCGAACCATAACATCACCGATGATCGGATGGCGCAGGTTGAAGTCGACGTGCGCCCACGAGAACGCGTCGACGCGAACCGCTGTGAGGCCGTTTCGGGGGGCGGCCGCCAGCGCAGCGTACTCGGGCCACTTTAGACCCGATCCAAGTGCAAGCATGTCAAGCTCGTGCGTGCGCAGCTGCGTCACCGCCGTATTTTCGTCGGGAAGGATCTTATAGATCACTTCCTTCAGCTTCGGCCGGCCGAGATAGAAGTACGGATTTGCCACCATCCGAACGTCAGAGCCGCGATCCCAGGCCACGATTTTGAACGGACCGCTGCCGACTGGCAGAGAGTTATAAGGCGCCGTATTGAACGAACCTTTGGCATCGTTGTACTTTGCCAGCAAGTGCTCGGGCAGTATCGGCGCGTTGCCGTTCTCGCTCCAAAGCTGCTGCAAAAATGGAGCGTAGAGTTTCTTCATGTGCACCACGGCCACGTGTGGATCGCGGCAGTCAATGCTGCCGATGTCTTTGTAGCCGTCGGTCGTGATCACATTGTTATGCGGATTCATCACGACTTGCCAGGTAAACTTGAGATCGTTGCAGGTCAGTGCTACGCCGTCTTGCCATTTGATGTTCGGCCGCAACTTGTATTTTAGGGTCAGGCCGTCTTTGCTCACGTCGCCGTTGGCGACGGTCGGAACTTCCCGGACCGCATCGGGAAACGGACGAGCTTTGTCGTCGTAGCGAATCGTCCACGAAAAGACGAACATCGAAATGTCGAGCGTCGGTGACGCTGAATTGAGCAGGACGTTAAGGTTCTTTGGATCCGAGAACTCGGAGAAGCGAAAGACGCCCGGAATCGTCCACGGATGACGTGCGCCGCCGCCGGGCCCACCATTCTCGGTTGAGACCTTGGTGCAGGCCGCGCCGCCGAGGATGGCAGCCACCGTAGCCGCGACCCACAAAACTCGTAGTCTCACGCCGACGCTCCTTCCTCGTCTTCTTCGGACTGCATCGTATCGGGATCGATGCCCTGCGCCGCACAGAAATCGCGATATGCCGCAGGGGCGATCTCTGAAGGCTTGATCTCGCTGCGTCCTCCCCAAAAGACGTTTGTATAGGTGAAATCAATCCCTGCTTCGCGCAGGTGCGCGTCGATCGCGGCTTTATGCGCCAGCACCATTGTTTTCTCCATGCCGTGCGCGACCGCCATTACGTTGACGTCGTGAAACTCCGGACCGCCCTCGCGCCAGTACGCGTGGGTGACAACGTAGTGGCGCGCGACTTCGCGGCCCGCATCGATCTCGCGCCCGGGCGCAACGGCCCAGTGAAAGAGGGCGTTGTATCGCGTCGCCGGTTCGTTACCGGCTACGGGTTTAACGTGCTCCAGAAACGTCGAAAACCGGCCAATGACTCCCTTCGCATTCAGGCCCTGCGCCACGGCGACGAACGTATCGAAATCGACGCCGGCCTCGCCCGCGCGAGCGCGCCACAGGTCGCGCGCTATCTCGCTCGGCGCGAACTCTCGCTTGAGAGCGACGAGCACGCGCCACTCTAGCGCAGAGAGCGTGACGATCGACGTCCGTAACGGTTCTCCCGGGGTAGCCGTCCGCGAGCCCGGGGCGAGGCCGCGGCGGCGCACGTGGCCGACACCGAGCGTAAAGAGCATCTTGGCCGGCATCAGCCTGAAGCGTTGCGCGCCAACTCGGTCGCGCAACCAATCCGCGTGCTTGCGCAGCGAGAAACCCTGCGGAACTTTGAGCGTTGTCCACAGACGATAGCTACTGCCTGCCCCGACCACGTCGGTGGTGCGGATTACGACGTGACCCGAAAAGGGATCCTCGCGAAACATAAAGTCGAACGCCTCGTCGAGCTTCGATGTCGGGATCTCCCACGCACAGAGCGCGCCGCTCGCTAGGCTCGTCGAAAGCAGCGTTTGGCGTACGCGCCGAATCGTGCCGGCCTGCAGCATCGCGACAACCCGCTCGATCACCGTTTGCGCCGGCACGCCGCTCCGCTGCGCGATTTCGCCGAATGGATCGGCTTGAAAACCGGCGAGGCGATCCTCGGAAACGGCGAGGATCGCCGCGTTGACAGGGTCCGAAATTGTCGCCGGCGTTGGTGAGGCCTGGCGAATCATGCGAACGAGATTCTAGATTTGAACGTCGCTGATGCCCGTCGCGTAGAGGTAGTTCTGCTCGGCCGTCTGCACGCCGTACAGCGCCGAGATGTAGGCGGACTGCGCCGTTGTAAGATTTGCTTCGGCAGTCACGACGTTGAGCACGGTCGTCGCGCCCACTTTATATTGGGCCTGCGTGGCGCTCAATGAAACTTGGGCGGCCGTTAGCTCGGACCGCGCTTGCACCAGCGATGCTCGCGCCGATACGAGGGTCGCCAAGGCGGAGCGAACGTCGGATTGAACCGACAGCTTGGTTGAATTCAGCGTCGCCAGAGCTTGATCGAGCTGCGACGCCGCGACGGCGATATTATAGTTTGTTTGGCCCTGGTCGTAGATTGGGATGGTCAGATTGAGACCGAGCGTTTTATCGTTCGACCAACCAGTGGGTCCAGGGCATTCCGAAACGGGAACGACTTTCCCCCCGCCGGTCGTTATCGTGCTCGAGTAACAATCGATGAACGTGCGGCTCACGCCATCGCTCGCGGCGGCCGACAAGATCGGAAATCGAGCGAGTTTTGCGTACCGCAACGCCTCCTGTGCCGACGCGACGTTGTAGGCGGCCGATATGTAATCCGGACGCAAGAGCAAGGCGCGCTTCAGTGAAACGCCGTATGTCGGATTCGGCGCATTGAGCTGCGCGGTGACTTGTTGCGGAACGACTTGTGCGTCGGCGTCGAGTCCAAGCGTGGTGGCAAATGTCGCCTGCCCGCCGATCGCCGTCCCCTGCGCCGTGACCAAATTTCCGCGCGCCTGGGCGGTCTGATATTGCGCCGCTGCGATGTCGGAGCGCGCTGCAGCGCCGTTGCGAATTTGCGCCGCGACTGAAGCTTCGTTGACTTCGAACTCACGAACGAGTTGCGCGTCGGCGGCAACGGTCGCGTTATCCTCCAACACGGAAAAGTACGTCGTGGCCACATTGTAGGCAAGCGTTTGTAGGTTGCGAAGGAGCGTGGCTCGGCCGGCGATGTCGGCTTCGCGGGCGGAACGAATGTTCGCGATGGTTCGGCCGCCGTCGTAGATGAGCTGCGTGACCGTGATATTCGCAGATTCGGTCGCTATCGTGCTCTGACTATATTTTCCGACTCCCGTCGTCGCCGATACGAGCGGGGTGAGGGGCGTCGGCGAAGTGATTGGACCGCTCGTGCTAAACGACTGCGTCGCGTTCCCATTGCTGTACGATTTGCCCATGGTCGCATTTCCGCTCAGGCTGGGGTAGAGCGCCTGCAACGACGACGTGTACCGCGAGTGGATCGCCGCCCATTGGGCATTTTGCAGCGCGAAGACCGGCGAGAGCGCGACGGCGATCCGAATCGCGTCCGCGAGCGAGATCGACTCCGGCACGCCCTTTTTCGGTTGGAGCTGCGCCACGTCGGGCGCGGGGGTGCCGTACGCGGGATACGGGATCGGCGTTCCGCTGATCGTCGGTTGCGGCAGTGGTGACGGCATCTTGATCCCTGGAACGCCCGGGATCGAGCCTTGATCCGGCGGCGGTGAGGGCAGGTTTTGGGCCACCGCTGCACCGCTCACGAGCAATCCGAGGGTCAGCGCTGCGGCGAACGCTCGCGCGCGAAGTCGTCCTGGAATCATCTCAGTGTACCGAGGCGGACGACGCCGCCGGCGCATTGCCGTTACTGACGGCAACGTCGCTTCCGTCTTTGAGTGCGTCCGGACGCGTGGTCACCACCATAGTACCCGGGGAAATGCGAGGGCTGATGACCTGCGAAAGCGTGTCGGTCTGTACGCCCACTCGCACCGGAACTGCCTCGGCCTTGTTGTTGCTAACGATGTAAACGATATTGCCGTTCGCGGTTTGCGCGACCGCACTGCGCGGAACGACGATCGCGTCGGCGGCCCGCGCTTTCGTCACCGTGACGGTCACGAGCATACCCCCTCGCAAGACGTACCCGGGGTTCTGCACTTCGAGCCGCGCCAGGTACGAAAGCGTGCCGGAGGTGGGAACGAGGTTGACGGTCTGCACGGGACCGCTGAACTTGCGATCCGGCAACGATGTCGACTGATAAGCAACCGAGATGCCTGGATGCACGTATGACAAATCTTCGTCGGGCACGTTCACGTTGATCCAGACTCGGTCGACGCGCGCGACTTGCAAAACCGGCTGTGACGGCGAGGCGTATGCGCCCGGATCGACCAGACGATTGGCTACGACGGCGTCGTAGGGCGAATACAGGTAGGTTTGCGACAACTGGGTTGCCAGCAGTTGGGCTTGCGCCTGTGCGGCCGTCGCTTGCGCCTGTTGCGCCTTCACGTTCTGATAACTAACGACGTTATTGCGAAGGCCGACGACGGAGTTGTTATACGTTTGCTGCGCCGACACATAGTTCGCCTGCGACTGCTGCAGCGTGGTCTCCGAAACGTAACCCTGCTTGTAGAGCTGCTCGTTCTGATTGTAGACGAGTTTCGCGTTCTCGAGATTTGCTTTTGCCGATTGAACCGCGGCCTGGTTCGTCTGCACCTGCACCGGATATCCGACCACCGACCCCTGCGCCGCAGCCGAGTACTGTGCGGCCTGCGCTTGGGCTTGCTCGAGTTGCGCCTCGATCGTGCGCGGATCGATCGTCGCGAGCAGCTCGCCGCGATGGACCATGTCGCCGATGTTCACGTTGATTCGAAGGATCGTACCGCTCTGCTGGAATGCCAACGTCGACTGCTCGAGCGGGGCAATCTGTCCGTCAAGCGTCAAATACGTCGCAATGTTTTGGCGGCTAGCCGGCGCGGCATCGACGGCGAGGGGGGGCGTCACGGTCGGCGGCTTCTTCGCGCAGCCCGGCAACGCGGCAAATGCCGCCGTTAGGCCAAGCGTCAATAACGTTGCCTTTAAAGAAACGGAGGGTTCTGTCTTCCTGAGCATCTCTCTCCTACAAGCGGGCCTTCACGGCTCATATACGGCGGCCAACGGTCTTTGATTCAAAGGACCTACTATTGGAACCTCGGCATGAGGAAATCGGCTGCGGGGCGTATCTCCCGGAGGCAATGAGCGCGAAACTCGACATCGGCCGCTCGTACAGCCTGCAGAGCCGCGTCGAGGAGTGGATGACCGCCGAGAAGGCGGGCAACAAGGGCGTCGACGTCCTCTCTACGTCCATGCTCGTTCAACTCGTCGAAAGCGCGGCGATCCATTGCGTCGAGCCGATTTTGAGGCCCGGTCAGATTACGCTGGGTACTCACGTCGATCTCGAGCACAAGAAACCGGTGCCGGTCGGATTCATCGTACGTACTGAAGTAGAAGTGGTCATGCTCGATGGTCCGCGGGTGAGCTTTGCCGTCCACGTCTTCGACGAACAGGAAGCCGTCGCCGAAGGCAGCCACGAGCGCTACATCATCGACAAGGCCAAGTTTCTGGCAAAGCTGCGCGAGAAGCTCGCCTAAGCGCAAAGTCTCCTCTCACTGCAGGGGAGGCAATCGTCCGTCCCCGAAAAGGACGCCAAAGGCACTCGCGACCGGCACCCGCAGGGTCCGGGCGGTTGGGCCTAAGCTCAATTAACAGCTAGGAGGACACATTGAAGCGACTGAGCACTGGGGTCCTGGCCGCGCTAATGGTAGCCGGTCTTGGACTCAACGCGGTCGCAGCCCAGCCTGGAGCGTCGCATGGCAACATTGGAACCAACGCGATCGCTCAAGACCAGGGTGCGATGGCTGCTCCGCCGGCGAACTTCGGGTCCCCGCCGTCGGGTCAGTATCCGATTCTCTTCAATGACCACCACGTCTATGCGAAGCCCGATATACTGAAGCAGGCTCG
Source organism: Candidatus Eremiobacterota bacterium (assembly GCA_019240525.1). Classification (GTDB taxonomy): domain Bacteria; phylum Vulcanimicrobiota; class Vulcanimicrobiia; order Vulcanimicrobiales; family Vulcanimicrobiaceae; genus Cybelea. Next base: position 2,392,371 of record JAFAYE010000001.1, on the reverse strand, counting down.
CGTTCTCGCTGCGCTCGTGCGCGGCGGAACCTTACTGATCCCGCTTCGCTCGATGTTCGAGCAAATGGGCGCAACTGTGTCGTTTGACGCAGGCAGCAAGACCGTGACGGTCAGCAAAGCCGGCGCCGAGGTCAAAGTGACCGTCGGAAAGCCGGAGGTTGTCATCAATGGCGAGACACGTCCCTTGGACGTTCCGCCGATTATCTACCAAGGCACCGTTCTCGTACCGGTTCGCGTGATTTCGGAAGGCATGGGCGCTTACGTCCAATGGGTTCCGGACCGTCGTATCGTCGTGGTTCGCTATATTCCGCCGACCCCGCCGCCAACGCCGGCTCCACCGCCGCCGCCGCCGCCACCACCGCCGCCGACAGCGACGCCAATGCCGTCGGCCGCGCCGTACTACGACTTTTACGCTGCCGGCGATTACATCATCTCGCCGAAGGTCTACAACGAGTTTGACCCCGGCAACACCAGCAATAACAACAATGGAGGCTTCTCCTACCGGCTCCACGGAGCCATCGAGATTCCGATCATGGCCCTGCCTTTCATGGTTGAGGTCGACTACCGTCAGTGGAACTGGCCGCATAACTGCGGCGGTGCCGACTGCTATGTCACCACCATCGGCGGACTCGGTCAGACCTCGGTTCCGGCCTTCATCGGTCGAGACTATGACTTCGACGCTCGTCTGGGCATTCGTATCCTCAAGCCACGCATCTACCTCGTTGGTGGATACATGTGGCGCGGAAACAACTACGGATATCCGAAAGAAACGGGCGCCGGTGTCGGCCTCGAAAAACTGCCGGATCTAGATCGCGCGTTCTCGTTTTATGGAAGCGCGCTTTACTACTTCGGCGTCAACGGCAACTACAACAGCAATCCGCTGGCATGTGGTAATCCCACCGGCGGGTCGTGCACGTACAACGTTGGGTACGATATCTTCAAGTACGACATTGGATTCTCGTACTCGTTCCCCGGATTTCCGCTCTTCCTTGAAGCCGGATTCCTGGGCGATCGTGGCTACAATCACAACGCAGCCCCGATCGGATTCTCCGAAAGCGGCCCGTATGCGGGTATCGGCATAAAGCTGTAAGCATCGGATCGCCCGAAAACACAAAGCCCTCCGCTCACGCGGAGGGCTTTTGTTATCTGGGCGTCCCGCTGAGCTTAGCTCGCTGAGCTTAGCTCGTCGAACGCACCGAAGGCGGAGCCGGGGACGGACCCGGCACGTTCGCGGAAGCGCGCGGCAGGGGCCGCGTGCCCGAAGCAGTTGGTTTCACGCTTGGCGCTTGCGTTGGCGGTTGCGTCGGCGCTTCGGTTGGCTCGACTTCAGGGGTTGATGACGGCTGGACGCACGGCGGCGTGATGACGTCAATGGCCGGATGTCCCGGAGCGGGCGTGGGGGATGGCGTTGCGGCTGGTGTCGTTTCGGGCATCACTCCCAGGGGTAGCGGCGTCGGGCAAATCTGCGCCAATGCGAACCAATGCTCGGTGTAGCCGTTGGCGAGGCTCGCCTTCATGACTTTGCCGAAATAGGTTCCGCCGTATTTGGTCACCAGCAGCTCTACAAACTCCCACGTGGTTTGCTGCTCGCTCTGCGTGTAGACTTTTCGGAGTACTTGAACGCCCAAGAAATACGAACGTGGCAGTTGTGGATCGTTCGGATACTTCGCCGCCCACTTTCGCAGTGCGTCGGTCGCAAAATCCAACTTCGAAATGAGCTTTGGATCGGTCGTGTAGCCGCCGGCGCTGATCGCGCCGTCCTTATACGTGTTGTCGATGCCGAGATAGCTCATCTTCATTCGGCCGAAATATTCGTCTCCCGGCGCGGAGCTGTTGAATTGTTCGCATTGTATGTGCGCCCACTTGCTCTTAGTGACGCCGCAAACGTCTTTGCTCTTCGCGGCGGGCGGCGTCGGCGTCGGAACGGCCGCACCCGCCAAAGTCGACGGCGGTGTCGCGGCAAACAAAAGAACGCTTGCGGTGGATACCGCAAGCGTCAATTTTGGAATCGCGCGTCTCACGTTTAGCACACTCTCCTGATGCAACGATTTGTCGGCAAATAAGGGCATACCTTTTCGAGGCGCGAATCTGGCGGCGGATGACCGCTTGCCTTCGCGTTGCGGCGATGCAACTGAGAGCACATGACCGCCGTGACTTCCCCCGCGTCTGCGAACTCATCGCCGACGACGTGCAGCGCGTCGCCTCTCATGCCGATTTAATTGTGTTGCCCGAGGCCACGTTCCCCGCGTATGTTATCGGGAACGCTGCGATTGATATGCGTGCTGTTGAGACCGCGCTGGAAAGACTGCGTCGCATCGCCTCGGCTACGCGAACGGTCATCGTGGTCGGCGCCGCAGCCGCGAATGGCGCGGTGCGCAACGCTGCATTCGTGATCGATGCCGATGGCTCGCTCGCCGGACGTACGGACAAGCTTTTCCTCTGGCATTTTGATCGGCGTTGGTTTTCGCCGGGCGAACGTATCGAACCGATTGCGACCGCAGTCGGGGTCCTCGGCGTACTCATCTGCGCCGACGGTCGTCTTCCTACCATCGCGCGGCATCTCGTCGACCGCGGCGCGGCCGCATTGGTGATGCCAACGGCATGGGTGACGAGCGGCCGCGACCCGCATCGTCTGGAGAACGCTCAAGCCGACCTTCTCGGGCGCGTGCGCGCCTACGAAAATCGAGTGCCGTTCGTTGCCGCGAACAAATGTGGGAGCGAGTTGGGCATGGTCGCCTACTGCGGTAAGAGTCAAATCGTGAACCCGCAGGGCGAGATAGTCGCCATCGCCGGCGAGCGCGAGCCCGAGACGCTCTTCGGGTCGATCGTTCTGGGAAGCGAAGCTCCGCAACGCAGCACCGTACCGCCGCCGCAAATGACCGGCGCGCACTTCGATGGCCCGTTGCGCCTCGCGATCTCGATCGATCCGCTTCCTGAAGATATTGACGCGCGCATTGAGGTGCTCGACGACGGCTACGCACTCTCCCCATGCGACCCGGAGAGCTTAACGGCGCTCTGCCGCAAACTGCCAGCAGCCGCGGTCGAGGATAGCGTCGTTCTCGATCCGGCCGGATTGGTCGCCTATCGTCGCGCGAACTACGCACTCATCTGTTGGAGCACCGCACTCGGCGACCCGTGGTCCGAGCGCATCGCCCGGGCACGCGCGATGGAGTTGCGCCTCTACATCGTGGTTTTCGATCGTTCGATGCATCGTGCGTTCGCCGTGGACCCCGACGGCACGATCGTCGCCGGCACTTTCGACGGCTACAGGTTGGCAAGCTTTGCGCTCGACCCCCGAAAGACTACCGAGACCACGGTCGCCCCCGGAAGCGACGTCGGCGTCGGGCTTGCGCGCATCGCGGAGATAATTGATGCGCCGGCGTGAACCGCAGGTCTGGCGCATCGCTCTGCTCGCATCGGCGTGCATCGCACTCGCTGGCGCTGCGGCGCATCCGCAAAAACAGCAACTCGCCACCGGACGCATCACGATCGCACCGTGGCAGTATCTGCCCGGAAGCCTCCTCCAGTTGCACGTCAACGGATTTGCGCCACCGTATCAATTCGCGGTGCTGGGTGCGGGGCGGATTGCCGGCGGCTTCTATGAAGTTCCGCGGCTGCGTGCAAGCTCGAGCGCGTTGCTGGTCGTTGGCAACGCGGCCGGCCTCGCCGCGGCAACCGTGCGCATCGGCATTCCCCCGCCCAAGAATCGCGCGCTCCTGGTTGCGGCTTCGTACGACGATGGCCTCGTTTTTCACGATGCGCATACTCTTTCGGTGCTCGGCGTGCTCGCAATACCCGGCGCTCCAGGCGACGTCGCCATCGACGCGGACGGCCGCGTCGCAGCGCCCGATACGCAAGGCACGTCGCTGGCGTTGGCGAGGCTGCAACCCTGGGGCGTGGTGCGAATCGGCGACGTTGCGTTCGGCGATGACGTCGCAATCGACGGCCGAACGCGCCAAGTCTTTGTGACCGATCGCGATTGGAACGGAAGCGGCGCGCTGACGCGCATCGATGCGGGAGGGGCGGTCACCCGCGTCGCCACCGGCGCAACGGCGGAAGGCCTCGCGATCGACGAGCGCCGTCAGCTCGTTTACGTCGCCAACACCAACGACGGCACGGTCGCCGTCATCAACGCACGCTCGATGCGTGTCGTTCGACGCTTCTACGCGATCGGCCGCGCTTTTTCGCTCGTCCTTTCGCCCGACGGCACACGGCTGTACGTTGTTTCGAATCAGAGTGCCGAGTCGCTCTTTGCCGCTGCCGGGTCGGCCGTAGCGTTCGCATTGCGCGGTCCCAGGTCGCGGCTGGTCGCTCGCAGCGCGGATCTCACCTTTCCCCTCGGCGCGGCGCTCGATTCGTCCACGCAAACGCTCTTTGTGACCGACGAGGCTCTGGCGCGCATCGACGTGCTCGACGCGCGCAGCTTGCGCCCCAAGCGGCCGCCGTTACAAACCTGCGCGACGCCGTGGAAACCCGCACTCGATGCGAGCGCCCACAGGCTCTACGTTCCCTGCGCCGGCGCGAACACGATCGACGCGTTCGATCTGCGCACGCTTCGTCGTATTGCGGGCGCCCCATTTGCGACCGGAGGTTATCCGCTCGCAATCGCGATATGGCGCCCAAGCGAACGGAGCGAATGAACCGCATCGCCGTCAGCCTTCTCATCGGCTTCATCGCTGCCACCGCAAGCACGCACGCGAGCGAACTGCCCACTCGCATCGAACCCGCGGCGCCCTTCCCACGCATTATCGAACAAGCCCCGACGGTGGAGAGCGTTGCCCCTGGAATCGCCTACGGAAACTACCAGCTGGAGACGACGGTCGGTCCGCTAGCCGTTCACGTCGTTGCGGTTCAAACGGATCGCAGCGATGTAAAGCTTGGTTCCGTCATCGCCGACGATTCTTTGATCTCTCGCGGCGAAACGGTCGGCTCGATGGCGCGGCGGACTCGTGCCGTGGCGGGCATCAACGGCGATTTCTTCGATATCGGCAACACCAACCGTCCCATCAATATGGTCGTGCGAGACGGCGCGTTGCTGCAGTTGCCCTACAAGCGTTACGTTTTGGCAATCACTCGCGACGGCATCGCGCACATCGCCGAATTCTCATTCGCGGGACAGATTGTTGTCGCCGATCGCACGATGCCGCTCGACGGAATCGACGAGCTGCCTCAGCCCGGCGGAGGTGTGTCGCTGCTAACGCCGCTCTACGGACGTGTGCCGCCGCGTGAGAACGTCACCTTGGCTTCACTGCAACCCCTCGACGGAACGCCTCCGCTGGCACGCTATCGCGTAACCGGGGTCGTTGACAATCTCAAGCCGCAGCCGCCGGGATATTACGTCGCAATCGGACCGAGCGACTATGGAATCGTCGGTGTGCCGAATGCGGGCGACGTCGTGACTGCGAGCGGCGACCTCGCACCGCTCGAGCTGAGTTCCATCGTCGCCGCTGTCGGCGGCGGGGCGCTGATTCTACACGAGGGCGAATGGTACGACGATCGCGACGCTCCCTACCGCCAAGAGAACTTCAAGCGCGTGCCGTGTTCGGGTGCGGCGATTGCGCCCGACGGCCGGCTTTTTCTGGTCGAAATCGATGGACGTCAGCCCGAGTTGAGCGTCGGCGTTACGCGCCGTGAGTTCGCTGCGCTTATGCGTGCGCTGGGAGCAACCGAAGGCCTACTCTTCGACGGGGGCGGCTCGTCCACGCTGGTCGTGCGGCGGTTGGGTGACACCCTTGCCGATGTGGTCAATTCGCCCTCCGAGGGGCGCGAACGCCCCGTCGCCGACGGAATCTTCGTCTATAGTACGGCGCCCGTCGGGCCGCCGGTGCGGCTGGTCGCCCGTCCCGGAATCCTTCGCGCGATCGACGGCGCCGCGATTGACCTGCGCGTCACGGCTCTCGATGCAGCCTATCACGTTGCGACCAGTCCTGCTGCCGTAAGCGGGACGGTTCTGCCCGCACGACTCGGGATCTATCGCGACGGCAGGTTCATCGCAGAACGTCCCGGTCTCGGGCGCCTCCTGCTGCGCGGCGACGGATTGAAGGGCGAGGTCCCGATCGAAATCGCGGCGACGCCCGCCCGAAGCAACATCATACCTGCGCGCCCGAACCTCGATCCCAATACGACGGTCGCGTTGAAGGCGCGTGCTTATGATTCGCATGGCTACGGGCTCGCGCTTCCGCCACTTTTGCGGTGGAGCTCGAACGCAGGCTCAATCGATCGCTTCGGCCATTTCCGAGCCGGAACGCACGATGCGACGGTGACCGTCGCGATCGGTCAGACGGTCGCCAGCGCGCGCGTCACCGTCGGATCGCACGAGGTCCCGCTTCCATTCGTCGCGCAGGCGCACTTTGTAACTGCTCGGCACGGCGGGGCCGGCAGCCTCGAGAAAGGCGCGGGCTGCGCTACCTGCGTTCGCCTCAGCTTTGTCTTTGGCAACGGTGAGCGAGCCGCCTATGCTGCGACCGACATCGCGTTGCCCGCCGACACGATCGGTCTGACGTTCGACCTGCAAGACGACGGCAGCGATGCGCGCGCGCGCGTAGCGGTGCGCAACGAGATCAACGAAGACGTCCTCGTGGATGCAACGCAGCTCGGGGAGCCGGGCTGGCGAAACGTGACGGTCCGCTTTCCACCGGACACGCGCGCGGCACGATTGATGGCCATTTACGTGCTCCCACCCAAAGGCATCGAAGTTTCACAGGGCAGTATCGTCCTGCGAAACGTTCGCGCGATCGTCGCCGGCCAATCGGCGACCGAGCCGATAAAACCGCTCGCTAGGAAACGATCAGGGCGATAAGTCCGCCGAGCACGAGCAACGTGCCAAAAGCGGTGCCGAGAAGATTGGGAACCGCAATGACTTCGACGGCCGGATACGTCGTCACGTCGCCTTGCAAGGTAAGTCCGGCGACGCGAACCGCGCGCCCGGCAGCACTCAACGCAATTGCGTGCGGGAGCGGACGTTCGTTCTCGTCATCGACGGCGAAGAGCACGGCCGGTTCGCCTGGCTCGGCGCCTCCGTGCAACAGTAGCGCCGCTTGCGCGGGACTAAACATCACCGCCTTGACGATGCGCCGTGCCGCGGGCAGGTTAAACGAATCGTAGGGAAGGTTTAGTCCCGCAAGCGGCTGCTGGTGCTGCATCAAGAGGACCGGCGACAGGAAGGCCGTGCCTTGCGGCTGGGTGATCGTCAGACGATTGCCGCTGGCGTCACGCGCTTGCACGTAAACGACGGGACGAGGCTGCGCGCGCAGAACGAAATCGCCGGCGTCGCGCGATCGCGTGCCGACTTGCAGCGGCGCGTGCAGCGGGCGCTCCAGGCGAACCGCGCTGCCGCGTCCGTCGCTCACCGCAGTAGGAAAGACGAGCACGCCGAGTGACGCAACGCGCACGCGTTCCCCGGGTGCGCCGACGAACGTTTCATTGTCGGCTCCGAGCAGACCACTGGCGAGTCCGGCAAATCCGACGATACCGGTTCCCGCGAGGACCAGCGCGATGCTCAAACGTCGGGGCGCGGATCCCGCGCGAGCCAATCGGCGTCCGGCAATACATGCGACGACGATCAGCGCCGCAATCAAAACATTGTACCAGCCCGCATGGTAAACGGCGTGGCCCGGGCTGAGGAGCTGCACGAGCACGGCTCCGGCAACGGCGAGCGCCGCCACGATCAACGCATTCAATGCGCCCGAACCAACGGACTCACCGCCGATTCCATTTGTCTGAACGTAAGCGCGCCGTCCAAGCCGCGGACCACGACCCCATGGCGGTCGAGAATGACGGTCGTCGGCAGGCCCAACACCGCGTAGGCACGGCCGTATTGCTGGCCGGCGTCGATCCAAATCGGAAAGCGAATTTGCAGAGAATCGGCGAACGCGTGCGCGCGTTGCGCGGACTCGCCCTCGTTGACCCCCAGCACGGCGAGCCCGCTTCCCGCGTAGGCGCTTTGCAAGTGCTGCAGATCCGGCATTTCCGCGCGGCACGGCGGGCACCACGACGCCCATAAATTCATGAGAACGACCCGCCCGCGATACCGATCCAGCGAAACAGCGATGCCGCGGTCATCCTTGAGCGCGAATACCGGTGCCGGCTCGCCAACCAACGCCCCAGGGCCCGCACCGCGATTCGCAGGCGCAGCGAAGAACGGTTTGAGGATAAAGAATCCGATTGCCAAGGCGATCGTCAGAATCGCCCAGAGGACGTACCGAGACATGCGTGAGCCCGTTTGCGTTACCGCCTCGCGACTGTCCTGTACCGCAGAAGACTAGGTTCCTCTCCTCCGCCGAACGAAACCGCGACGGCGTGCCTGCCTTGATTCTCGACGGGCGAAGCCTTGCCGCCGATTTACGGACCGAACTCATGGCGCGCGCCGCCGACCTGCGCGACTCCGGTATCGATCCTAAGCTTGTGGTCGTTTTCGTCGGCGAGAATCCATCGAGCCTCGCGTACGTCCGCAACCTCGAACGAACCGGCGACCGAGTCGGCATTGCGGTAACCGTCGAGCATCTTGGAGAACGCGCAACGGCCGAACAGGTCCGCTCGCGTTTGAGGGATCTCGATGCCGACGCGAGCGTGCATGGCGTCATGCTGCAACAACCGCTTCCCGCCCACCTATCCATTCGCGAAATTGCCGATGCGATGCCCGCGCACAAAGACGTCGACGGAACCCATCCGACCAATCAAGGACACCTCGCGTTTGGCAGCGGCACCGAGTACGTACCGGCGACACCCGCTGCGGTGATGCTTTTGCTCGAGCGCAGTCCGCACTGGCCGCTGCGAGGACGGCGCGTGGTGATGATCGGACGCTCGATCGTCGTCGGCGCGCCGGTCGCGCTGCTTATGTTGGCCCAAGATGCGACGGTAACGATCGTGCATAAAGAATCGGGGGAATTGCAGCCGCACGTGCGGCTCGCGGAAGTTGTCGTCGTTGCGGCCGGCGTTCCAGGGTTGATCGGCGGCGCCGACTTGATGCCCGGCGCGACCGTCATCGACGTTGGCACGACGCTCGTCGATGGCGTTCTCAAGGGCGACGTCGACTTCGAAAGCGCGGTCGCTGTGGCAGGTGCAATCACGCCGGTTCCCGGCGGCGTCGGGCCGGTGACCAATGTGGCGCTTTTGCGAAACGTCGTCAAGGCCGCCGAGCGCGCAGGTCGCTAGTCGCGAAGCGCCCAAGCGATGTTGGTGGCGACCGACGAGCTGCTGCGCGATCTCGAAGCGATGCATCGCTCCCCAACTCAGTTGCAAATCGAACTGGAGCAGCGCGCGTCGCGCGACGGCGTTCCGGTAATTTCCCACGCGACGGGCCGCTTTCTCGCAACCATTGTCGTGGCGATGCAGGCCAACCGCATCCTCGAAATCGGCACCGCGTACGGCGATGCCACCCTTTGGATGGCACTCGCGCAGCCGAGCGTCGGGAAGATCTGGACCATCGACGATCGTGCCGATCGGACCGACGTTGCGCGCTCCTATTTTCGGCGAGCGGGCGTCAATGAGTCCATCGAGGTATTCAATACTTCACCGCTCCGCATGCTTGAGAATTTTTCACATCGCAACGTGGACATCGCCTTCGTAGCCGCGGGCGAAGACGACTGCATGCGTTATCTCGAACTTCTCGTTCCCATGCTGAAGCTTTCGGGCCTCGCCGTCTTCAACGACGCGTTAACGATGCACGGCTTCGCCCAACGGTTTCTTGCGCATCCGGAACTGCAGGCGACGATTCTTCCTTTCGGCATCGGGCTTGGCGCCCGCCGGCAGTGAGCACCGGCGACGCGTTCCGCAATGCGATGCGTCGTATCCCCACCGGGGTTACCGTCGTTACGACGCTTAAGGAAGGCGAGCCGCGCGGCATCACCGTCAACGCATTTGCCAGCGTGTCATTGGATCCGCCCAGCTTGCTGATCTGCGTCAATCGCGAGGCGCGAAGCTATCTCTTCATCTCGAGTTCGCGGGTCTTCTGCGTGAACGTGCTGGCGGGCGATCAGCGCCGCCTCGCGGAGCGTTTTTCTGGTAGCGTGCGCGAGCGACAATTTGCCGATATCGAGTATGTGGTCGACGCCACGGGCGCGCCGGTTCTCGGGGGCACGATCGCGCATTTTGATTGCGAGCTCGCCGACGAGTACCAGTCCGGCTCGCACTCCATTCTGATCGGCCGCGTAGTGTCGTGCAGCGCCCGCCCCGGCTCGCCGCTGGGATATTTCAACGGCGGTTTCCACGACTTCGGTATTTACGTCGAGTAACAACCTCGATGAATGCGCAAACCTTCGCAGTCGGGCCGCTGCAGTGCAACTGCACGATCCTCGCCGATGAGGTCAGCCGTGAAGCCATTGTCGTCGATGGCGGCGACGGCGTGGACGAAGTCGTGGCTCGCCTCGAGCTGGGAGGCTGGCGGGCCAAGTATCTGATTCACACGCACGCCCATATCGATCACATCGGAGACGTCGGACGATTGCGTGAGTTAAGCGGAGGCCGAGCATTCCTCCACCCCGCAGACCTGCCGCTCTATCAAACGCTCGCGCTCCAAGCCCGCTGGATCGGACTAGCCGCCGCGCCCGCGGTTGTGGCAATTGATGGAGCGCTCCGCGACGGCGACGTGCTCGAGCTTGGAACTTTTCGCTGTCGCGTGCTGCATACACCCGGCCACACGCCGGGCAGCGTCTGTTTCGAGCTCGCGGATGGTAAACGGCACGTCCTATTAACTGGCGATACGCTTTTCGCCGGCTCGATTGGACGCTGGGATCTTGGCGGCACCTCGATGGAAGATATTGTAGGCTCGATACGCGCGAAGCTCATGAGCTACGACGATGCGACGCCCGTTATCCCCGGGCATGGACCGTTCACGACCATCGGCGTCGAGCGTACGTCGAATCCTTATTTGAGCGGTGGATGACCGGCGACCGCGCAAGCGGCGGCTCTTCGTAGGAATTCGGCTCGACGACGACGTCCGCGCCGCCTGCACCGCGGTTGCCGAGGAGTTGCGGAGAACGGGATTCGCGGCGCGCTACGAAGCGCCGGAGAAGCTACACGTGACCATCGCCTTCTTGGGTTTCGTCGAGCCGGTCCGGCTCGAACCGCTGGTCGCCGAACTGGCGCGCGCGGCGACGCGGGCTGCGGCCGCTACCGTGACCTTCGATAGGCTCGGCGGCTTTCCGCACGACCGCAGGCCTCGCATCGTTTTCGTTGGCGCGCGCGAACCCGACGATCGCTTTCACGTTCTCGCCGGCAGCGTTCGTCGCACCTTTGCCGCACTCGGATTCACGTTTCCCGGCGATATCGTCGCGCACGTCACGATCGCTCGCGTCAAGGAGCCGCGACACGCTTTACCACCGATCGAAGTCCCGCCGTTGACGCTGCGGATGCGAGAACTCGTCCTCTTCGAATCTCTCGCGGACCCCGTTCGCAAAACGTCACGCTATGAAATCCTGGCAAGCGCCCCGCTCGCGCCGGACGATGCTTGCGTTACCGCAGATTGATGACGAGTTTTTTCCCGTCGGCGCCATTTGACGAGGGCGCAGCGGCTGCGGGTTTGGGTTGCGGCGACGAGGTTGCCGCGATGGGCATGGCGGCGTAATCCGGCACTCGACCCGACGCGACCTTCGCGCGATAATCGTCAATCGCGACGTGCAGCGCCTCGAGCGCGCGTTCGGGATAGTCCTTCTTCTTTTCAGGATATCCGCCCAGCTCGCTCTCGATTTCGCTCGTCGAAATAGCGGCGGCTTCTTCGATCGTCTTACCCTGCGCCAGGCCGACGACGAGGCTACACGTCGCCGTACCGAATCCACACCCCGTGGTGAAGTACGAGATGTCTTCGATCACGGCTCCCGGCCCGACTTTCAAAAAGAAATTGTACATGTCGCCGCACGAGTCGCTGAAGTATTCGCCGCTTGCGGTCGCGTTTTCCATCGTGCGAAAACCGCCGCGCTCTTCGACCAGTCGTTGAAACTTAGGAAAATCCATGCTAACTCACCGTTTGGGCGGGGCGCAGCTCGAAGCGGCACTCTTTGCCGCCGCGGGCGAGTGATTCCGTCTGGACGTGTTCGCCGCCGATAGTTTGGTCCAAGACGTGATGGATAACTTGGCAGACCTCCGGGTGCTCCTTCGCAGCGCTCGAGTACGGGCAGTTATGCTCGTGCAAGACGAAGCCGCCGTCGATCAAGCTGTATTCGGCAACGACTCCGCTCTTGCGCAGCATCTCGGTCAGTTGCGCGACCTTTTCTTCGGGATCGGTCGCCGTGACCGTCGAGCGCGCGCGCTCAATCGTGCGTCGTGAAAGGCCGTCGAAGACGCGCTCGACGGCGGCCGTCCCGAATTGACTGCGGACCTCGTGCAACACGGCGGTGAGCAACTTATCGTAAGCTTGGGGAAAAAGCTTGTCGGCTTCCGGGGTCAGCGAGAACTCGTAGGTCGGCTTGGTCGGGCCTCGGCGGACCGGCGTTTCGACGACGAGTCCGTCGCGTTCGAGTACCATGAGCTGCTGTCGAACGGCATTCGGCGATAGGCCGAACGAGTTTGCCAGTTCCGTCGCTGAGGCGCAGCCGCGACGGCGCAACTCGCTCACGATCTTGCCGCGGGTGGTCTGAAAGAAGCGATCGGCGTGCATCTGAGCGCTATCCTAGCACGAAGTCGGCGAGATAGTAAAGTTTTTCCTTGACTTTCTAAGCGAGCGTGGCTACGATGAATCGCATGCTCGATCGAGGCCTCCGCATCTCTAACCTTCGCTGTCGCGTCGCCGGCAATGACATCCTCAAAGGGATCAACCTCACGGTCGAACCGGGTCGCGTCCAGGCGTTGATGGGACCGAATGGCAGCGGCAAATCGACCCTCGCCTTCTCGCTTACCGGCCATCCGCAGTACGACGTGAGCGGCGACGTGCATCTCGACGGCGAGGATCTGCTCGCCCTAGCCCCCGACAAGCGAGCCCGGGCCGGCCTTTTTCTTTCGTTCCAGTATCCCGCGGCGATACCAGGCGTCAAGGTCGCGAATTTTCTCCATGCCGCGCGCCAGGCCGAACGCCCGGGCGATCTGCCGCCAGCGAAATTTCGCGCGCTGCTTCTCGAAAAGATGGAGCAACTGGGTATCGATCCATCCTTCATGGGCCGCTACCTGAACGACGGCTTCTCCGGCGGGGAAAAGAAGCGGCTCGAAATGCTGCAGCTCGCGGTTTTGGCGCCCAAATACGCGATTATGGACGAGACCGATTCCGGTCTCGACATCGACGCGCTTAAGGACGTCGGCGACTCGATCGCCGCACTGCGAGCGAGTGACGAGGGGCGCGAAACCGGCTTTCTGATCATCACGCACTATCCACGAATTCTTCAATATGTCGTTCCCGACGTCGTTCACGTCATGATCGACGGTCGAATCGTGCTCACTGGCGGCGCCGATCTCGCCCACCGTATCGAACGCGAAGGCTACGATACGATTCGCGAGGAGAATAGCGTCGTTGCTTAGCGCACCGGACCGAGGCGTAAGCGCGGCGCGAACCCACGAGCTCTACGACCGCGTCGCGAGCTTCGACGAACTCTTGCTCCCTAGCGACGCGCGCCTTGCCGCGCTCGATCGTTTTTTCTCACTGCCAAGCGGCCGCGAAAGGCCGGGACGCTTTTGGCGTGTTGATTTCGATTCGATCGTACCTGCCGCGGGCGCGGTAACCGCCGGGGCTGCCGAGGTTCGCGTCGAGAATGCCGCTGCAGGGGTTCTCGTCTGCGATCTAGCGACGGCTGCGCGCGAGCACCGGGAGCTTTTCGCGCGAGCCTTCGGAACGACGGGCATCGGAGCGAGCAAATTCGGAGCTCTGGCGCAGGCCTTTGCCGGCACGGGGCTGTTCGCGTACGTCCCCGCCGACCATGCTTGCGACGAGCCGCTTCTCTTTCACTATCATGCTCCCGCCGGGATCGCCGTCTTCCCTTGGAGCGTCGTCCTCGCCGAGCGCGGCGCTCGCGTCACGGTCGTCGAGCGGGTTACTTCCGGCGCGCACGCGTTTGTCTGCGGCGCGACCGAAATCGTCACGGATGCGAACGCCGACGTGACCTATGCTGCGTGTCAACAAACCGACGGCACCGCACGCGCGATCATCCATCGCGTCGCGCGTCCCGGCCGTGACGCGCGCCTCACGTGGGCACTCGCCGAGCTCGGTGCCGAACTCGCGGCCGGCGATGTTCGCGTCTCCATTGAAGAGCCGGGAATCGATGCCCAGGTGACGGCGCTCTTCTTTCCACGCGGATCGCAGCACGTTGACGTCGTCAGTACCGTTCATCACCGCGCCGGCGAGGCGAGCTCGGAAACGCTCGTCAAATCTGCGGCGCGCGAACGCGGCCAAGCCCGCTTTCTCGGAAACATTCGAATCGAACGGAACGCGCAGGGAAGCGACGCGCGCTTGCGCGACGACGCACTCCTGCTTTCGCCTACCGCGCATGTTGACTCCGTTCCGGCGCTGGAAATCGCTGCAAACGACGTCAAAGCGTATCACGGCGCAACGATCGGAGCGATCGATGCCGAGCAGATTTTCTATATGCAGAGTCGCGGTATCGACGTTTCTGCCGCGGAACGCATGATCGCGTTGGGTTTCTTCGAGCCTGCCATCGAGCGCTTTCCCTCAGCGCGTCTGCGCGACGATATTCGCTCCGATCTGTCGGAAAAGCTCGTGTGACGCAAACGCTCAGAAGCGCCTCGCCCTTCGATTCCGCCGCGGACGAAAAGACTCGGCGCATCATCGCCGACTTTCCGATCCTGGCGCGCCCAACGTCGCGCGGAAAGCGGTTAGTCTACCTCGATTCGGCCGCCACTTCACAGAAGCCGCGCGCCGTCATTCAAGCGCTGGTCGACTATTACGAACAGTATAACGCCAACATCCATCGCGGTGTCTACGAGATTGCTGCCCGAGCTACCGCCGAATTCGAGCAGGCCCGAGTCGAAGTGGCGCGCTTCGTCGGAACCGACGAGCACGAGATCGTCTGGGTTCGCAACACGACCGAAGCGATCAATCTCGTCGCGTACTCTTGGGGCAACGCGAATATCCGCGCCGGCGACGCGATTCTTCTCACCGAACTCGAGCATCACTCCGATCTCGTGCCGTGGCAATTGTTGGCGGAACGAACCGGCGCAGAACTGCGTTTCATTCCGGTCGACGAACGCGGCCTGTACGTCCTCGACGACCTCGACCAGCTCCTCGACGGCTGCAAGCTCGTCGCATGCGCGCACGTTAGTAATACGCTCGGAACGATTTTACCGCTCGAAGCGATCGTGCGACGCGCACACGCCGCCGGTGCAACGGTACTCGTTGACGGCGCCCAAGGTGCGCCGCATTTGCCCGTCGACGTCAAAAGCCTCGACGTCGATTTTTACACGTTTAGCGGTCACAAGATGCTGGGCCCCACCGGTATCGGCGTGCTGTACGGCAAGCGCGCATTACTCGAAGCGATGCCGCCGTTCTTCTCGGGCGGCGACATGATTAGAAAAGTAGAGTACGGTCATACCACGTTCGCCGAATCACCGCGCAAATTTGAGGCCGGGACGAGCAACATTGCCGACGCAATCGCGTTTGGCGTTGCGGTGAAGTATCTGCAAGAGGTCGGGATGGAATGGGTGCGCGATCACGAGCGGCGCCTGACCGGCTACGCATTGGAGCGTCTTGCCGAGTTCGAACATCGCGGCTTGGCAATTTACGGCCCGCGCGACCCCGCGCTGATTTCCGGCGTCATTTCCTTCAATCTGTCCGACGTCCACGCGCACGACCTCGCTTCGATCCTCGATACGGAGGGTGTGTGCGTCCGCGCCGGTCACCACTGCACCATGCCCCTCATGGAGAAAATGGGCTGGGCCGCGACGGCGCGCGCCTCGTTCTATATTTACAATACCGTGGCCGACGTCGATGCGCTGTGCGTCGGGCTCGAAAAAGCGGCGCGCGTTTTCGGAGTCTGAGTCCGGCTGTCGTGGACGACTTCTACCGCGACTACATCCTCGACCATTATCGGCATCCACGAAATTTCGGGCATCTCGAACGCGTCGACGCTCAGGCGGAGGATCTGAACCCGCTCTGCGGAGATGAGATTCGCATGGAGCTGCAGCTCGGCGATGGCGTCGTCGAAGACGTCCGATTTTCGGGAAGGGGCTGCGCAATTAGCCAAGCCTCGGCGTCGATGCTCACCGAACGCATCAAAGGCATGAAACTGGCCGACGTCGCCGCGCTTTCAAAAGACATCGTGTTGGAGAACGTCGGCATCGGGATCAGTCCGACGCGCATGAAGTGCGCGACGCTCGGTCTGCGAGTGCTCAAGAGCGCGGCGATCGGCGAGATCGCCGGCTGGCCGGACGAAGAGTGACGCGGCAGATCAAGCCGACCCGCTGGAAGGAGCTTGCGGCGGAGCCCGAGTTCCGTACGCTGTTGCGTTCGCGTCGCCGCTTCGTCGTTCCGGCGACCGTTTTTTTCATTGCGTATTATCTCGCACTGCCGATCTCCGCAGGATTCTTCCCAGCCGCCATGAGCAGGCCGGTCGTGGGACCGCTGACCTTGGCGTACTGCTTTGCGCTTTCCCAGTTCGCGATGGCTTGGATTCTTTTGGCGCTTTATATGCGCCGCGCGCGCGCTTTCGACGTTCAAGCTGCGCGAATGCGCCGGCGCGAAACACACGAGTTGATCGATTTACCGCAGTGACGCCGCAACCGTCACTGGTCATGTTCGCGATCTTCGTCGGCATCACGCTGGTCATTACCTATTGGGCTTCGGGGCAGAGCCGAACGAGCCGTGGATTTTACGCCGCGGGACGCCGGATTGGCGGTTTGCAGAACGGCTGGGCCATTGCCGGGGACTACGTCTCTGCCGCTTCATTCTTAGGCATCACCGGCCTGGTGGCGTTCTACGGGTTCGATGGTTTCATGTACTCGGTCGGCTGGCTCGTTGCGTACCTGGCCGTGCTGCTTCTCGTCGCCGAGCCGTTGCGCAATACCGGAAAGTACACCGTCGCGGATCTCATGTCGTTTCGGCTGCGCGGCCGCGGAGTTCGGGCCATTGCGGCGCTCTCGACGCTCTCCATCACGCTCTTTTATTTGATCGCACAAATGGTCGGCGTCGGCGCGTTGGTCAATCTCCTCCTGCCGCGCGTCGGCGACGTTATCGCAATCTGCGCCGTCGGCGTCCTGATGCTCGTCTACGTCCTTTTCGGAGGAATGCTGGCGACGACGTGGGTTCAGATAATCAAAGCCGGTCTCTTACTCCTCACCTCGATCGGGCTTTCGATCTTGGCGATGCGCCACTTCGGTTTTTCGTTTGCGCGGTTTTTCGACGCCGCCTCGGCGGTGAAGGTACCCGGCGGCGTCTCCAATCTGCTGCAACCCGGATTGCTCTTCCATGGCCCGATCGGCGCTTGGAATCTCATCTCACTCGGCCTTGCGCTCGTGCTTGGAACCGCCGGACTTCCCCATATCCTCATGCGCTTCTTCACCGTGCCTTCGGCGAAGGCGGCGCGCACATCGGTTGCCTGGGCCATGGCCTTGATTGGCATCTTCTATCTAACGACTTCGTTCATGGGACTCGGTGCGGCAACGATCGTCGGTAAAGAGCACATTGGCCGGCGCATGTATGCCGGTCAAGCAATCGGATACATCGCGCACCATCCCGAACAACAGACGACGCTCGACGCGCAGCTGACGCGCGACGGCTATATCGTTCCAAAACCCGACAGTAATCTCGCCGCACCATTGCTCGCCGAACAGATTGGAGGCTCGCTCTTGACGGCGTTCGTCGCGGCCGTGGCATTTGCGACGATCTTGGCGGTCGTCGCCGGCCTCACGATCACGGCGGCGTCGGCGTTCGCGCACGACATTTGGTTCAGCCTCGTGCGTAGCGGGCGAGGCGACGAAACCGAGCATCTTTTCGTCGCGCGGTCGACGGCGCTGATCGTCGGTATGGTCGCCATCGCGCTATCGATCGCGGTGCGCGGTTTCAACGTCGCGTTCTTAGTTGGGCTCGCCTTCGCAGTCGCGGCCAGCGCAAACGTTCCCGTGATCTTGCTGGCGCTCTCCTGGCGGCGCTTTTCGCGGCTCGGTGCGATTGCCGGCATGCTCGCGGGCCTGATTTCATCGCTCGCGCTGATTGCAGTTAGTCCGGTGCTCATGGGCGCCCACGCGATCTTTCCGCTTGAAAATCCGGGCATCGTCTCGATTCCGATCGGCTTGCTCGGCGCGATTGCCGGAACGCTGGTTTCGCGCGATCGCGAGTCGGAGGCGATGTTCGACCAGCTGCAAGTACGAGCCACGACCGGGCTGGGCGCCGAAGCCTAGGAACGCTAAGGCTTATTGCGGCCGAATCGCATAGTGGTCGGTAATCTGTAATCCGCCCGGGCCCGGTTCGACGGTGAAGGTCACGTAGTACTCGCCGGTGCCCGTCTGAACGTCCGCTGTCACGCGATATCCAGCAGCCCCCAGGTTCGAGGAGCGAATCGAGGCGATGCGCGCGTCGGGGCTCATGAAGGTTTCGCTCGGCTCGCCCCGCGCAAGGTAGGCGGCGGCTCCCGAGCGATCGCCGCGCGCAAGCGCTTCGAGATACGATCGGACGACGACGCCGGCGCGATCCTCGGCCGCTGCCGCAACGGCGGCCGAACGAGGGGTTGAAGCGATCGTCGCCGCGGGACGCGGTGTCGATTGCTTCGCCTGCACCGTCGGCTTCGGGCTCGCAACCGCGACGGCGGCGACATGCCGGTGCGCCGGCGTTGTCGTGGCGACCGCAGTTGACGTCGGCGCCCCCGACGGCCCCGCGGTCGGCACGCGCGTCGGCTTGGTGAGCGGCGTGGGCGTCGGCGCGGAACTCGTTGGCATCGGTGTTGCGGCAGGCCGCGTCGGAACTGGCGCCGGGGTTACGGCGGGCGGTGCCACGGCGGGAGATGCCACGGCAACCGTCGCTGGTGCGCCGGCGTTGTTCGAGCGGCCGAAGAAGTGCGCGAGCGCGCCTCCCAAGAGCAATCCCGCCAGAATAACGACGATGACCATTGGCAAGAGCGGCAATCCACCACGCGAGTCGTCGTCGGGCCGGCGCCTCCGGCGTTGATCGCCCATCGCGCTAGGTTGAGCCTTTTTCCAGCGGAGGACGCAATCGTTCGGCGAGCGCGTCGCGCAACGCCGGCGGCAGCGTCTGGATCAAACCCGGATGCTGCTCGACAAAAATGGTCGTGGCTTCCTTCAAAAGATCGGCATTTGCGCGAGCGTAGGTAATCAACGCGAGCAGAGCGTCCTCGTGGCGCTCTTGGATGCTTTCGAGCGTCGTGCCCGCGCCTTCGGCCGCATCTTCGGACGACTCACCTCGCTCGCGAAACGCCTCGAAGAGCGCTTCGACGAAGGCGCGCGTCGCGTCAGACGGCATGCTCGATAGCTCGCCTTCATAGAATGCGGCAAGATCGGTATCGTCCATCTTGGCGAGAAGCTTCTCGACGGCAGCAACCAGCATATCGGGCGGCACGTTCCCGAGGGACATTCGCCCGTTGATTTATCCCCGCCGGCAGGCAGGTCCTCGATGCGGCAGAAATTGTCATTGTCATGATCCGCGTGAAGGTTCCGCTCGACCTCCACGCCGTCGCAGTCGGCGGCTCGGGCGCCTTTGCGCTGGCAACGCCGATGCGCCTGCGCGAGTTGATCGGCTTCGCCGTACGCGAGGCGATCGGCGCGCGCGCTCCGGACGACAAGTTTTCACGCAGCATTCATCGGACGCTGGCCGGGCTCGAGTCGGGCGACTTCATTGTCGACGTGAACGGGCGCACTTTTGCCGATGCCGATGCAATCGTCGTTTGCGAACGAACCGCCGACATTCGTTTCTTCCTACGAGCTCGGCGAGGAACGGCCGTCCACTATCGGTAGCATCCTCGCTTCTTGCAGCGAGTGATACTGTAGTAGAAAAGCTTCTTGGAAGAACGGAGTTCACGATCAAATTTGGCGTAGCTTTGGTTGCCGCACTCTTATCGGTAGCTGGGCCAGCGCGTGCCGACGTCCAGTACGACACGCTGGGGGACGACGTTTATCGCATCGCAGCATCGCAAACGTCCTCCAGAGTCTCTTACTCCGGCACGCAGTTACTTTCGATTCGCCAGCAGGGCTCGAATTGGCGCTTTGAAGCCCACGCTCGTTATCTGCGAAACGGCCCGGACGGTAAGAGTCGCGCCGAGGCGCGCTTCGTTCAAGTTCTCACGACGAAGGGCGCGTTCGAGGATCGCGTCGATGACGATCCCGATTTCCTGACCATTCTCAATCAGCCGTTTGCGGTGCGGCTCGATTCCACCACGCTTCACGAGCTGAGCGCCTTACGTGGGCGCGTACCCTTTGCAGCGACCTCACCCTTGGGCGCGGAAGCCGTCCTGCACGGATACCTTCGACCGATGCCCGCCGGGCGGATCGAGAGCCAGCCAAGTATCGGGGTTCGATTCGAAGCGCAAGGTGCAATGACCGGTCCGCTCCCGGGTTATTCCGAAACGCTGGTTTCGGGTACGATCCGCATGGATGCGACCGCCTATTATGCGAGCAGGAACGGTACGCTGCTCGCTCTGGCGATCACGCTCACGCTCGACGCCCGTCTGGCGCAGGGTCGTCCTCCGGTCTCCGTGCCGGTGCTCATTCGCTATCGCCGCAGTATGCGGGCGACGCCTAAAACGCTCCCACCAACTCCACTTGTAAGGGGTGACGAAACGGTTGCTCCCGCAACTCCGTGAGCGGAGTGAACGCGAGGTGGTTCTGATGACAGTCGATGAGCATCTCGATGCCGCGTTTCACGCACCCCGTTTCCTCGACGTACTTCGCGAGCTTCTTCTTAAAGTAGCCGTGCGGATCGCGCAGCACTTTGGCGTAGTACGGATCCTCCGTTAAACCCGTTGGGTCGACCCCATCTTTCGGAACGAGCCACACGAACCACGGATCCTCGCTTTGGCGGTACCCAATGAGCGCAAGCGGAATGGCGCGTGCCGAGTCGATTGCGGGCAAAAAGCTGCACATTGTGTACGCATCCAGCGAAATTTCCGTAGGCTCGATGGCTTGCTGCATAAAACGCACCTTTCCTCATCACGCCCGCAAAACAAAAACCGCTTGGCTCCTTCTGAGCAAAGCGGCTTGTCGAAAGTCTTCGGGCTGCGGCCCGAACAAAAGCGGCATGGCCATTCTTTAGGAGCGCGCCCTCAAACCCCTGCCTTCAATTTACGCAGAAGACGACACCACTTGAGGAATTTTTAGGGTGCGCGTGAAACCACGGCCCTGGCAGCGGTGGTCGGGTAAGGTATATGAGCGCGCTCGCGCCACTCCTGCGGGGAGTACACGTGCCATCAGCGACGACGCCCGGACGCAGGGCGGCGGTTCGGCGTCCCGCCGATTCCGCGCCAAGCGTGGCGAATTTCGAAAGGATTGTCGACGAGTACCAACGCCGACTCTACGGTTTCGCGCTGCGCATGACCGGCAATCGCGAGGACGCCGAAGAGATCGTTCAGGATGCGTTCGTTCGCGCGTACCGCGCGCTTGGCAAAATGTCGTCCGGACAACGTGCCGATCTTCGGCTGCAGCCATGGCTCTACACGATTACTCTCAATGTGACGCGTAACCGTCTGCGCGGCAAACGTCCTTCGAATGTGGCGCTCGATGCGCTCGCCGATCCTGACGCGATTCTGCGCGAGTCGCACGAAGGGCCGCCACAGCCCGAAGCGATCGTCGAGCAAAACACCGACATCGCCCTGGTCGAGCGGGCGCTCTTGCAGTTGCCGATGCACTTGCGTGCGGCCGCAACCTTGCGCTTCATCGAGGGGCGCAGTCATCCCGAGATCGCCGAGATTCTCAATCAGCCGATCGGCACGGTGAAATCTCACGTCCATCGGGCGGTGCGCATCCTGCGACGCATCCTCGGTCCGCAAATCGGCCGTTTTGTTCCTGAAGGAGTCCCCCAACATGCGTTGTCGTGACGTTGAGGCTTTGTGGGACGAGCTCCGCGGTGAGTGCCAAACATCGCTCAAGGAGACCGTCCATAGCCACCTTCGGTCCTGCCCTTCGTGCCAAGCAATGTACGAGCAGTACGAGGGTGTTGCGTACTGCCTCTCATGCCTGCCGCCTCCCGAACCGTCCTGCGACTTCGCAAAGAAGGTCGTTCAGCACATCGCCACCTTGAAGGGAACGCAGTATCCGCCGCTGGTTTTGGCGGCGCTGACGACTCCGGTTGGCCGGCTTTACGTCGGTCTCAAGTCGGAACGCATCGCCTACGTATCGCTCGATACCGGACAAGCGCTCGAGGAGATCGTCGCACGCGCCGAACGCCGGCTGCATCGGCGGGTCGTTCCCGGCGAGGCGCCGCCTTGGCTGGTTCGCGCGCTCGACCGTTTCTTCGACACCTGGAAACTCGACGATGCCCTTATCGATATCAGCGACCTGACGCCCTTCGAACAGTCGGTGCTGCGCGCGGCAGCCCGCATCCCCCCCGGCGAAGTGCGGTCGTACGCCTGGGTTGCAACGCAAATCGGTCGGCCGAAGGCGGCTCGTGCGGTCGGGCGCGTCATGGCGCGTAATCCGCTTCCATTTCTCTTCCCTTGTCATCGCGTGGTCGACTCATCCGGCGATCTGCATGACTACTACTACGGACTCGAAATGAAAGCTCGAATTCTGAAAATGGAGGGCTACCGGGGCTAGACGCCAACCTTAGCGAACGTGGCGACCCCGGACCCCAGAATCGCGGCGATTCCCGACGTTCACGGGCACGCCAAGGGCGAACATCGTCCTTTCTCCGAGGAACGACCGATCGCGTATTCAGCGCGAATGCTCTTCCTATGGTTTTACCACGCGTGCCGGCGCAGCTCTCCACGCTTCCTCATGGTCGCCGATCACGCTAACTACCTGACGTTTGAAGATCCGGGCGCGGTCAATACGGTCCGTCGCGCACTCAAGCTCGCGCAAGCCGGCGACTTGCTCGGCGCCGCTGAGACCGCCGGCGTGGACATCGCGCACGCGGCGATTGTTTCAGAGGGCCTGCGTCGAGGCATGCGCTTCTCGATTGGCGCGGAGATGGATAACGATCCCCGCGCCCGCCCCGACGCTCAAAATATCGTGGACGCCATGCGTCCCGATGGAATCATCCGATCCGTGCACTTCGTTCCGATTCAACACCCGGAGAAGGGCGGCGACTGGCCGTGGCCGTTCGACAACGAAGAGTTCGTCGCGCTGCACGAGGTCGTCGGTGCGGACCAACTCTGGGACCTCTACATGGCCAAGCTCCTTGACGACCTCGAAAAGCTTCCGACGCATGTCGTGGGGCATTTCTACGGTCCGTCAACGTTCGGCCGCTGGCCGACCCAGAAAAAGCTTGACGAGCACGAAGACCGCATGCTCGACGTGGCACATCGGCGCGGCTTAGCGGTCGAAATCAGCACGCGCTTTCTTTATCGGGATCACCCCGACGATCGGAAGAAGAAATATCTCGATGCCAACGCGCGCTTGATTCGCAAGGCAAGGGCTCGCGGCGTCGGCATTGCGATCGGTTCGGATGCTCACAGCCCAAAGGATCAAGGCAACGGTTTTGACGCCGTGCTCAAGCTCCTCGACGATGCGCGCGTGAACGAAATCGTTTTCCCGGTCGCCGGCCGCTTGGCGCGCGTCGCGTTGCGCGCGACCCGCGAACATCTCGAGGCGCAGCAGCAAGCGCACCGTCAGCCAAGCGCGCCGGGCAGCAGCATTACCGGATTGAGCCGCGCGGAGCTAGGCCTGCCAGAAGAAGCCGAGCGCGTTCCATCCCGCTCCGGCACTCGGTCGGCCCGTGATACTGGGCCGAAAAAGCGCGCGACCACCTCAGGTCGCGCCTCAAAGCGGCCGCCGTCGCCGCCGCCAAAACCGAGCACCTCGCGCCGAACTGCCGAATCGTCATCGTCGGCCAAGAACGCGAAAGCCGCTCGAATCGCGAAGCCGGCGCCCGCGCCAAAGAAAAAACCGAGTGCCAAAGCGCCGAAAGCGCCCGCTCGAAAGCGACCCCCGCGTGCGGCGGCGACGCGAAAAGCAACCACGCAAAAGGTTCCCGCGCGCAAGCAACCGTCGCGCTCGCGCGGCGCAACAAAACCGGCGCGTTTCGCAACGGCCAAGAAGGCAACTGCCAAGAAAAAGCCGCAGCGCAAGGCGCCCGCGATCAAGAAAAGCACCCATAGAAAAAGCGCGCTCAAGAAGAGCGCGATCAAAAAGAGTGCCAAAACTAGCGCCAAGAAAGGCGTTAAAAAGAAGAAATCAGCGGCAAAGCGCCGCTAGCAAAGCCGGACTTTCAAAGGGGATAGAGATTGGCGGACATCGATCGCCTGCGGAATATCGCTTTCGTAGGACCGCATCACGCGGGAAAGACCACGCTGGTTGAGGCGATTCTCGCTTATACGGGCGCCATCGGACGGCGTGGCTCGATCGCTGACGGCACGACCGTCACCGATCACGAGCCCGAAGACGCGGCTCATCTTCAGTCAACCACGATCGGCCTCGCGCACACGGCCGCCGACGGCATTGACATCACGATCGTCGACGCGCCGGGCTTCGTCGATTTTTTCGAGGAAACGCGACAAGCGCTCGCAGGGGTGGATGCGGCCGTGGTCGTCGTTGAAGCCGATCCTGGGCGAATCGTGCAAACGCAAATGATCGTCGAGCATCTCGAATCGAGGAAGATGCCGCATATCTTCGTCGTCAATAAAATGGACCGCCCCGGGGCCGATTTTGCGCAGACATTGACCGCGCTCCAGCGTGCGTATGGACGGCACGTCGTCGCCGAACAACTTCCGATGGGCAGCGCGGAGCGCTTTGAGGGGTACGTCGATCTCGCGCACATGACCGCATACCGTTTCGCGGGCGATGCCGGCGAAACCGAAGAGACGATTCCCGACGATTTGCACGACGAAGCTCGGCGCTTGCACGTCGAGCTGCTCGAAGCGATGGCCGATTTCGACGATCATCTGATGGAGGAACTGCTCGAAGGCGTGGAACCGCCGATCGAAGAGATCGATCGCGATTTGTGCAGCGAATGCGCGCACGACCAAGTCGTACCGGTCTTGGTTGCCGCGGGGGGCGCCGGCGCGGGCGTTGCGGCACTCGTTCGTGCCATCGAGAAGTGGTTTCCATCCCCGGCGCAAGCGCCGCATCCCGATGCGGAGGGGCGGCCCATTGCGCCCGACCCCGGTTCGCCCGTCGTAGCGCGCGTCATCAAAACCGCGATCCATCCGCAGAGCGGGAAAGTCTCGATTGCGCGCGTGCTCTGCGGCACGATCAAAGCCGATGCCACGCTGAGCAATACCAGCAAGGGCGATGAGAAGGTGCGACTTGGCGGTCTTTACCGGCTCCAGGGCAAGAAACAAGAGCCAATCGGCGAGAGCGGTCCCGGCAGCATCGTGGCGTTGGCCCGGTTGGAATCGGTTTCGACCGGTGACACGCTGACGTCGATCGGCCATAAGGTTCTGCTGCCGCGCGTGACCGTCGCCGAGCCGGTTTTTGCCGTCGCGATCAAGCCAAAAGAGCGCATTGACGAAGCAAAAATCTCGCAGATGCTCGCCCGGATCGTCGACGAGGATCCAGCCTTGCGCCTCGAGCGAGCCGACGTAACGCACGAGTTGCTCTTGCTGGGTCGCGGCGAACAGCACGTTTCTATTGCGGTCGAACGGCTCGCGCGCAAGTACAAGGTCGAAGTCGAAACCGCCGCGCCGACGATCCCGTATCAAGAGACGATCACTGGTGGTACCGAAATTCATTCGCGGTACAAACATCAAACCGGCGGTCACGGTCAGTTCGGCGACGTTTGGCTGCGCTTCGAACCGCGCGAGCGCGGCACCGGTGTCAGCTTCGACGAGAAGATCGTCGGCGGCGTCGTTCCTCGTCAGTTCATTCCGGCCGTTGAAAAAGGCGTGCGCGAAGCGCTCTCGCACGGATCGAGCGGTTATCCCGTCACCGATTTGCACGTCACGCTCTTCGATGGTCAATACCACGACGTCGATTCGAGCGAGCAGTCCTTTAAGACCGCGGCCGGAATGGGAGTCCGCGAAGCTCTGCCCAAATGTAATCCCGTCGTCCTCGAACCGATCGCGTACGTGACCGTCACCGTTCCGACGATCTATACGTCGACCGTCCTTCAGCAGCTTACCGGCAAGCGCGGACAGATTTTGGGGATGAATCCTGCAGAAAAGCCGGGTCTCGACGTCGTCGAAGCGTACGTCCCGGCCGTCGAGCTTTCGCGCTACATCACGGAGTTACGCACGGCAACACAGGGACTGGGCACGTATAGCTGGCGCCACGAGCGTTACGATCCCGTGCCGGGTGGACGCACCGCTCCCAAAGCTGCGGTGTAGTGACCGGGTCTCGCGCCGGCCGCGTCTTTTCGGGATTGGCCTGTGCGGCAATTCTTGCGGGGTGCACGAAAGTCACGAGCGGAATGGGGTCGATGCGGCATTCCTGGACGCAGGCCGGCGTGCTGCGCATAGCAATCGCGACCGATATCAAGACGCTCAATCCGTTACTCAACTCCGACACCGCCGATGTTTTTGTCGATCGCCTCATGTTCGAACCGCTGGTCACGGCCGATTCGAAGGGCAATCCATTGCCGATGCTGGCAGCGCAGGTTCCGACGCAAGCCAATGGAGGGATAAGTCGAGACGGCCGCACGATTACGTATCATCTTCGCCGGGGCGTTCGATGGACCGACGGCGTGCCGGTAACTTCACGGGACGTTCAGTGGTCGTGGCAGGCGATTATGAATCCAAACAACGACGTGATTTCTCGTCACGGGTACGACGACGTCGCTGCCGCCGACACGCCGAATCCTCTCACGCTCGTCGTGCACTTGAAACGACCGTTCGCACCGTTCGTCGATACGTTCTTTGCCGAAAGCGACCAGCCGTATATGGTGGCGCCCGCCCACGTG
This sequence comes from Candidatus Eremiobacterota bacterium, assembly GCA_019240525.1. GTDB lineage: Bacteria > Vulcanimicrobiota > Vulcanimicrobiia > Vulcanimicrobiales > Vulcanimicrobiaceae > Cybelea. Next base: position 2,365,502 of record JAFAYE010000001.1, on the reverse strand, counting down.
CTCGCCGCCTATCCGAATATTAATCAGCTTGCGTTCAATAGCAAGCCCGCCGTCAGCGATGGCCCGTTCAAATTTGCCGCCTGGTCCCGCGGAGACCACATATCGTTAACGCGAAACGACGGTTTTTTTATGGGACGGCCGGCGCTGGATCAGGTCGTAGTTAAGACCGTTCCCGACGAGGACACGGCGATTAACTTGCTGCGCACTCATGCTATTGACTTCATCTTCCAGGCATCGATCGAGAACTACCAGACGTTGCGTTCGGTCCGCGACATTCGCATCGTTTGGGTCAACGTCAACGGCTACTCCTACGTCCAATTCAACGTGAGCCGGCCTCTTCTGGCAGATCCGCGCGTGCGTCGCGCCATTGCCTACGCCGTTGATAAATCCGAGCTTGTGCGAACCCTAGCGTTCGGGACGCAAAGCGTGGCCACGACCGACATTCCGAATTGGATGTGGGCCTATAATCCACAGATCCGTAACTACCCGCACGACCCTGCCGAGGCACGCGCCCTCCTGCGCGAAGCGGGCTGGAGCCCGGGGCCGGACGGAATCATGCGCAAGGACGGAGAGCCGCTCACCCTCGTCATCGTGACGAACAATTCGAGCGTTACCAGGAGACGTGAGGCACTCGAGGTGCAGGCGATGCTTCGCGAAGCAGGCATCGATTCCGAAATAAAATCGTATCCCGCCGACGTGCTCTTTGCTCCAGCCGGAATGGGAGGCATTCTCCAGCTCGGTAAATTCGACATGTCGGTGAGCGGATGGTATGCAGGCGTCGATCCCGACGATAGCACCCAGTTCACGTGCGAAAACTTTCCGCCGGGGGGCTACAACTATTCGCGCTATTGCGATCCCCAGATGCAAGTCGCCCAACGAATCGCTCTAACGCGCTACGATCGGGCCTCGCGAAAATCGGCCTACGATCGGATCGCCGAGCTGCTCATGCGCGACAATCCCGCCCTCTTCGTCTATTGGCTGCGCCAGATGGAGCCCGTGAGCGTCGACTTTCGAGGCTTCGATCCGAATCCCGTCGTCGAATCATGGAACGCGTGGCAATGGAGCATCTAGGGCTCAGCGAGCTGACGTGGTTGCGCAAGATCATTGCCGAGCGAGCATTGACCCGCGGCGACTATGTTCTGGCCGGAGGCGCGCGAAGCGATTACTATATCGACAAGTTTCGGCTCTTCTCCGATCCGCACGTGTTGCGGCGCATCGCGCGGCTCTTCGCGCCGATCATCGCGGACGTTCGTCCCGACCTGGTCGCCGGCACCGAACTCGGTGGGGTCGTCATCGCGACCGCCGTCTCGCAACTGACGGGCATTCCAATGGTCGCCGTACGAAAGAAGCCCAAAGCGTACGGCGCCTTCGCCAATGATTACGTGGAAGGGCCGTACAGCGCTGGTCAACACGTCTTGTTGCTTGAGGACGTCGTCACGAACGGGCACGATTTGCTCGCCGCGGCGACGCGTCTGCGCGAGCTAGGATTGACCGTAACGCCCTACGCAGTGATTAGCCGCGGCCTCGCGCCGGTACGCGCGATTATCCAATTCTCGCTGCCCTCCGACGACCCGAAGACGGAGAACTAAGAGCCCTACAGGCTCCTTAGCTCGTAAGGATCTAGATGTCGAGCTTGATGCCGTCGTCGGCCGCACTCACCGCACCTTCGTAGCGGCTCTGCGCGGCCTCGACGAGTGATTGCGCGGAATCTCGCGCGGGATAGTGCGTGAGCAGGAGCCGCCGCACCCGCGCCTGATGCGCCATCTCGCCTGCTTCCCAGGCTGAAGAATGTCCCCGTTCGCCTTCCTCGCTGCCCAACCCCAGAGCGGCCTCACAAAGAAAGAGCGAACTCGAGCGAGCGAAATCGACAACATCGTCGGATGGTGCCGTATCTGCGGAATACGTTAGGCTCGTCTCGCAGCACTCGGCGCGCACCGCGTAGGCCTGCACGTAATGCCGTGTCCTGCGCAAGTGCAGCTGAATATCCTTGACCATTATCGGTTCCGACGGCTCGTACTCGCGAACCGCGAAGATGCCGTCAAAAAAATCGGCCGGCGCATCGACGGAGACCGCGCGGCGCAGCGCATCCAACGCGTCGCACCCACCCGGCGGAAGCCAGAGCGGGAGCCGATCCGCTCGGCGCTCGCCATACTTCAACGCGTAGCGCAAGGGTACGAGATCGAAGAAGTGGTCGGCATGCATGTGGGTGATGAGAATCGCATCAAGGTCCGTATAGTCGACCGCGAGGCGCAGCTTCCCCGCGGAGCCGGAGCCAATGTCGAAGAGCACGGCCGCGTTGCGGCTCTTCACCAGATAACAGCTGCAAGCGCCGCCTGGGCGCGGCATCGCCGGGCTCGAGCCGACAACGTGCAGGGCAAGCTCGCGGCTCAGGGCAACGATGCGAGCACCTCGTCCGCATGCTCGTTGACGTTGACCTTCGGCCACACCTTGACGATTCGACCGCTTTCGTCGAGGAGAAACGTCGAGCGGCCATTGACGCCCAACGCTTTATAAAGCTGCGATTCTGTATCCGCGAGCAAGGTGAACGGGATGGAAAATTTCTTCTTGAAACGTTGATGCGATTCCACGGAGTCGCGGCTGACACCGACGATGCGCGCCTTTTTCTTTTCGAACTGCTCGAACAGATCGCGGAACTGGGACGCCTCGGTGGTGCATCCGGGCGTGTCGTCCTTCGGGTAGAAATACAAAACCAGGGGTGCTCCGAGCAAATCGGTCGTCGTGACCGAGCCGCCTTGATCGTCAAGCAGGGTGACGGCGGGAAGCCGATCGCCTTCGCCAAGCATTTCTCGCCCTTTCTAGAAAAAGCTTCGAGTGAGTGCGCCTCATCCATTGGCCGAACGCCTCATCAAACGCCTGCAGTCGAGGCCGCAGAGCCGAGTGCTAGATTTCGCCGCCGGGCACGGACGCAACGCTGAGGCGCTGCGCCGCGCAGGCTTTTGTGTCGTCGCCGTGGGCGACGACACTGCCGAATCGGAGACGCCGATTCCAAACGCGCCGCAGCCTTTTACCGCCGCTCTATCCACGCATGGGCTGCTGCACGGCACGCCGGCGGCAATCGCGGCTCGGTTGAGTGCGATCGCGCAAAACCTGCACGGCGGCGGACTACTCTATGCGACCTTTGGTTCGACGAGCGACCGGCGCTTCGGGAAAGGCGCACGCGTGGATGATTTCACGTTCGTGCCGCTCGACGGGGACGAACGCGGCATCCTCCATGCGTATTTCGACCGCGACGCCTTGCTTGGAGTGCTGCAACGCGAGTTTCAGATCGAAGAGCTTGCCGAAACCTGCGCGGACGACACTGCCGGAGCGTGGGCCCATCGCGAACGTCCGTTGCGTGGCGCGGTGCATTGGTTTGCGATCGCGCACAAGCGATGACGCGCCGCGTCCATCTTTCGCTGGTCCTGGCCATCGCGTGCGCCGCCTGCTCTGCGGCCGGCGAACGGCATACGTCCGGCTCGCAACTCGTCTTCAGCGGCCTCGCCGGCGAGCCCGATTCGTTGAATCCGATGCTCTCCAACGAATCCGACGAGCTCAACTTCAGCCATCTCTACATGTCATATCTGATCGAGAACGACGATCGCGGCAATGCGATTGGCGAAATCGCTCAGACGGTGCCGACCTTGGCCAACGGCGGCATCTCGCGCGATCAGCGAACGATCACCTATCATCTCCGTCGCAACGTCCGCTGGCAGGATGGATCCCCCTTGACTGCGGCGGACATCGTCTTCTCCTATCGCGCAATCGTCGACCGTCGAAATAACGTATCCTCGCGCGTCGGCTATCAGGAAGTGCAGGCGATCGACGCGCGTGGCGCGCGAACGATCGTAGTCCGCTTACGCCGGCGATTCTCTCCCTTCGTGCAGTATTTCTTTGGGCCGCAAGGGGTCGGCGCGATCATGCCGGCGCATCTTCTTGCGCGCTACTCCGACTTGAACCGCATCGCCTATAACGAGCGGCCAATCGGCTCGGGTCCGTTCAAGGTGGTTCGTTGGGCGCACGGGGACAGCATCACGTTGGTTGCCAATCCGCTCTACTGGCGCGGGAAACCCCACATCGAGCGCCTGGTCTATCGGATTATCCCCGATCCGAATACTCGGCTCGAAGTTCTCCGCACCGGCGAAACCGACGCTTACTTCGACGTCGATCCTGCGCTCTTGCCGCAGCTGCGAACGATTTCCGCGCTTCGCATCGCGCTCACGCCGGTCAACGACTTGCACGTTTTGCGGTTTAACCTTCGCGACGCGATCCTGCGCGACGTCCGCGTTCGCCGTGCGATCGCGATGGCAATCGATCGCCGGACGCTCGTTGCGGCTGCGACGCACGGAAGCGGCCTCGTCGTCGACGGCGATCAACCGCGCAACAGTTGGGCATACGACGGCACGACGTCCTCGCCGAGGTACGATCCCGCGGCGGCACGGCGGCTCATCCGCGGACGTACGTTGGAGCTGACGCTTGCCATCGCGCCGCAGATCATCAACGGCTCGCCGTTAGTGAGCGCCATCATTCAAGAAGACTTGCAGCGCGTGGGCATCCGAACCATCGTCAAGCAGTATCCCAGCGGCATGTTCTACGGTCAGTCCACGGCGGGCGGCGTCCTCGCCGGCGGCCGCTACCAACTCGCATACGACGCATGGTGGGTTCTGGGCAGCGATCCCGACGACTCGCGAAGTCTAAGCTGCGATCAAATGCCGCCGGCGGGCGTGAACTACTCGTTCTGGTGCGACCCGCGTGCCGATTTCGCCACGCGCGACGCGCTCGACAACGCTCAGCGGAGCCGGCGTGCATCCGACTACGCGGTTGTCCAGCGCGAGATCGTTCGCGATCTCCCGTTTTTCACGCTTTGGCAAGTTCGGATTCCCGACGTCTACCGAAGCTACGTTCGCGGGATCGCTCCGGCTCCGAACGGCTCCACGTTCTGGAACGCCTGGTCGTGGCGCCTGGCGTCATCGTGATCTGAGTCTCTCGCCGATCACCGCGACGTGGAAATGAGGTCCTTCATTGGACTCGATGCGCTTGCATACAGGCGCTTCTCCATGCGTCCGGCTAAGAAAGCCTCACGCCCTGCGATCACGGCGTGCTTCATCGCCGCTGCCATCAGCGCGGGATCGCGAGCAAGCCCGATTCCCGTATTCATCAGCAATCCGTCAACGCCGAGCTCCATTGCGATCGCCGCATCGGACGCGGTGCCGACCCCCGCATCGACGATAACCGGTATGGTCGTACGCTCTCTGATGATCCGAATCGAATAGGGATTGCAGACTCCCAAACCGCTTCCGATCGGCGCCGCCAACGGCATGACCGCGGCGCAGCCGATCTCCTCGAGGTGCGTGCACGCCACGGGGTCATCGCCGATGTAGGGCAGCACGGTGAAACCCTGCTTGACCAGCTCTTCGGCTGCAAGGAGCGTTTCCTGCGAGTGAGGATACAGGGTCTGCGCGTCTCCGATAACTTCGAGCTTGATGAGATCGGTCTCCAAGAGTTCGCGCGCGAGCTGCGCCGTCAACACAGCCTCTTTCGCCGAATAGCATCCCGCCGTGTTCGGAAGAATTTTGTACCGATCCCGATCGATGTATTCCAGCAGCGTCTTTCCCTCGGCGTCATCGAGATTGATGCGTCGTATCGCTACGGTCACCATCGCCGCGCCGCTCGCGGCGTGCGCCGCTTGCATCACCGCAAGCGAGGGATACTTTCCCGTGCCGACGATCAAACGTGAATCGAATTCGTGCCGTCCGATCTTGAACGTGTCCCCATCCATCCTAGCCACCTGCGACCGCTTCGATAATTTCGACGCGGTCGCCCTCGCAGACGCGCTGACGTCCGTATTCGGCGCGAACGACGACTTGCTCGTTGCGGGCAACGGCGACTCCAGCGCGAGCGGAGCCGAGAATTTCGAGAAGCTCCGCGACGGTTAGCTCGTTTGGAAACTCGCGCAGCCGTCCGTTGATCGTTGCTCTCACCTCGAGGTGATTCGTTCCGTCCTGGGCCGTTTCGTGCCGAGGCGGCCGAGCCCGAAGGGGTCGAGCGTCGCACTCGGGCGGCTTTCGATGGCATCGGCGATCAAGCGCGCGGTTGCGGGCGCGAGCAAGATTCCATTGCGGAAATGTCCGGTCGCCAGGAACAAGCCCTCGAGCGGCGTTGCGCCAAGAAAAGGAAGCTCGTCGGGCGTTCCCGGCCGAATCCCCGCCCAGCTCTCGGTTATCGAGAAGCCTGCCAACGCCGGCGCGGCGGCCAAAGCGGCGTGCAAGAGTGCGTGAACGCCTTCGGCGGTCACGCGTTCGTCGAAGCCGGCGGCCTCCACGGTCGCACCGATCAATAGTCGCCCGTCGTCGCGAGGTACCAGGTACGCTCCCGGCACCCACGTAGCGCGTCGCACGAATCCGATCGGTACGTTTAACGCGATCATCTGTCCCTTGATCGGCTCGACGGGGGGAACGCACGCCGGCGGCACGCCGGCAAGGCGAGCACTCCACGCACCACACGCGTTGACGACCGCGCGCGATGCGACGAATCCGCGGTCGGTGCGCACCCCGAGCACCCTGCGAGAATCGCACTCGACCGACGTCGAAAAGCTCTGCTCGATCCGCACGCCGCGCGCCGCGCAGGCGGCGACGAGGGCGCGGCCAAGCCGGCGGTTATCGACGTATCCCTCCGATCGTTTGAGCAACCCGCCCGTGAGGCCGGCTCCAAGCCATGCGTCGCCAGCCAGTACGCTGGCACGGTCGAGAAGCTCGCAATCGATGCCGCGAGCTCGCAGGTCCGCAGCGCGCGCGCGGAGCGATTCGTATTCTTCGTCGTCAAAGGCCGCATACAAGACCCCGTCGAGCCGCAGCTGTGGCTCGACGCCGCCGGCCTCGCGAACGCGTGCGACAAAATTCGGATATTCCTGCAGCGACAGCGCGCATAATGCGCGCAACGACTCGTTGGCGATGCGCTCGGTGTACGGGGCGAGCATCCCAGCGCCGGCCCACGAAGCCGCGCGCGCAGGCTCGGCGCGATCGTAGATCCGGACGGAAGCACCGCGCTCGGCCAGCTCAAAGGCAATGGAGAGTCCGATCAGGCCTGCGCCGACGACGACGACGTCGCCCTCAGAACGAACCTCCTCACATTCCGAGATAGATCGGCCCTTCGCCCCCCTGCGGAGGCACCCACGTGATGATTTGATACGGATCGGCGATGTCGCACGTCTTGCAATGCACGCAATTCGTGAAGTTGATCTGCAGCCGGCCTTCAAACCCATTATCGACCGCTTCAAACATTGGTTCGTAGACCGCGGCAGGGCAAAAATACTCGCACGGATTGCCATACTCGCGCGTGCACCGGTCGCGGCAAATGTTCGTGTCCGAAACGATGAGATGGCACGGCTGATTCTCTTCATGCATCGTTCCGCTGTTGTACACGTCGGTCAGCTTGTCGAAGGTGATCGTGTTGTCGATACGAGCGCGCGGCGTCGGCGTAGGCGCAAACCCCATTTTCTTCATCCGCGCGTACCCGTGCTCACCGCGGAGCTTGTCGATGAATCCGAAACCGGCGCCGCCGGTGAAGGTCGATAGGCCGGCGTTGACGAGTCCCGCGACCATTCCATTGTGAAATCCCTGATGGAAGTTCCGGGCGGAGCGAAGCTCGGCATAGGCCCACGAGTCTTTGAATCGCCGCTCGAACGACGCGAGCGTTGCGCTATCGTAGCGTTCGGCCTGCAGCGCTTCCCAGATCGTCTCTGCCGCAAGCATTCCTGACTTCATGCCGAGGTGAATGCCTTTGAGCCGCATGCCGTTCAAGAAGCCGGCAGAGTCACCGACCAGCAGCAATCCGTCGGCATACGGACGCGGCATCGCGAAGAGGCCACCCTCCGGAATTGCCTTCGCGCCGTAGCGAATCAGCGAGCCGCCCTCGAGCATGGCGCGAACAACGGGATGCTCTTTCATTCGCTGCAGCTCGTTGTGCGGATCGGTGGTCGGATTCTTGTAATCTAACCCTGTTACAAGGCCGATATCGAGAATGTTGTCGCGCATTCCGTAGATAAACCCGCCGCCGAACGTTTCCGTCGGAAGCGGATATCCAAGGGTGTGGACGACCGAACCCGCCTTCACGCGGTCGTCGGGGAGTTGCCACAGCTCTTTAACGCCGGCCGCGTAGACTTGCGGCTGACGTCCCTCGTAAAGATTCAGACGAGACGCGGCCTGCTTGGCCAGGGTGCCGCGGGGTCCTTCGCCCAAAACGACAACTTTCGCGATGATGTCTGCGCCCGGCTCGTAGTTGGATCTCGGTTGACCGTTGTGATCGAGTCCCTTGTCGCCGGTCCGAACGCCGATCACCCGGTTTTCGTGCCAGAGCAGCTCCTGGCCAGGAAAGGCCGGGAAAACCTGAGCGGTACTTGCTTCCGCGACCTCACCGAGCCACTTGCACATCTTCTGCAGCGATGCGACGTACTTACCATGATTCTTGAGCGGCGGAGGCGTGAAGGGGGCTTTGATCTTTGCGCGCGATGTCAGAAACCAGAGTTCGTCGGTCGTCACCGGCGACTCGATCGGCGCAGATTCCCTCCACGAGGGCAAAAGCTCGTCCAGAGCGCGAGGATCCATCACGGCGCCGGAGAGTCCATGATGACCGATCTCCCCGCCTTTTTCGATCACCAGAATTTCAAGAGCGCGACCGGCAGCCTGCGCGAGCTGACCGAGCCGAATCGCGCCCGCAAGGCTCGCCGGACCGGCACCGACAAAGAGGACATCAACTTCGAGACGGTCGCGCTCGGGCATGGCTAGTAGTTATACGGCGCGCAAGGTGACTCCTCAGCGACCGCGCAATCGCCGCCAGCTATGAATTCTTCATCGCGCCGCAGCTTTGCCAGCGACAATAACGCACCCATCGCGCCGGAGATCCTCGAAGCGATCGTTGCGGCCAACGCCGGAGATGCCGCTGCTTACGGCGGTGATCCCTGGACGGCCCGAGCCGTTGCTCGATTCCGCGAGCATTTCGGGGATGAGACGGATGTCTATTTCACCTTCAACGGCACTGGCGCGAACGTGGCCGCGCTGAGTTCGCTGCTCCGTCCATGGGAAGCCGTGCTCGCGCCCGCGAGCGCGCACTTACAAACCGACGAATGTGGCGCATTGGAGCGCTTCGGCGGGTCGAAGCTCATTCCGATTGCAACCGACGACGGAAAACTGCGACCCTCCGATATCGCGTCGCATCTGCACGCGGACCGAGAGGTCCATTTCGCGCAACCGCGCGCCGTTTCAATATCCCAAGCGACGGAGTTCGGCGGCGTCTACGAAATCGACGAGTTGCGCGAGCTTTGCACCTTTGCTCATGCGCGTGGATTGATCGTCCACGTTGACGGCGCCCGTCTGGCGAACGCTGCCGTCGCGTTGGGCGCGACCTTGCGGGAGGCGACGGTCAACGCCGGCGTCGACGTGCTGAGCTTTGGCGGCACAAAAAACGGCTTGATGCTCGGTGAAGCAATTTGCTTCTTTACGCCGGGCCTGCACGGTGGGGCCGCCCCTTTCGTGCAAAAGCAATCGATGCAGCTTGCCTCGAAAATGCGTTATCTCGGCGCCCAACTCGATGCGCTTCTCACCGGCGATCGGTGGTCGCGCTACGCCTCGCACGCCAACGCGATGGCTCGCCGACTAGGCGAGCGGGTAGCAACGATCTCCGGCGTGCGCGTAACGCGTCCGGTGCGATGCAACGCCGTCTTTGCAACGCTCGAACGCGGCGCGATCGAGCGCATCCAGCGTGAGTTTCCCTTCTACGTCTTCAATGAATCTTTGCCCGAGGTACGCTGGATGGCGCATTGGGCGACGACCGAGCGCGACATCGAGGAGTTTGCCGAGTGCGTAGAACGCTCGTGTGTAGCAGCCGCTAACGAATTAACTCGCTGAACTTCTCGAGGTCGATATTTCCGCCCGAAACGATCGCCACGATGGGACCCGAGCCGGGCTTGCACGTAAGCGCGGCGGCTACGGCCAAGGCTCCCGCCCCTTCGGTAATGACGCGAACTCTCTGAGCGATCAAACGCATCGCTGCGCGAACCTCGTCGAGCGTGACGACGATCACGCCGTCCACAACGGGTCGCATCCGTTCCCACATGCGAGGGAAAAGGCTCTGTCCGCCCGCGCCGTCAACGAACGAAGCCGTCCAGCCGCGAAAAACCTGCGGTGAGCCGGCCGCAAAAGACGCGGCCGCCGGTGAAGCGGTAGAAGGTTCGGCTCCCCACACCTTGATCTCGGGCTTGAGCGCTCGCATGGCACTTCCCAACCCGGTAATCAATCCGCCTCCGCCAATCGCCGCGATGACGGCGACGGTGTCGGGAGCGTCTTCCAGAATCTCGAGTCCCATCGTCGCGTGTCCGGCGATGAAATTGTCGTCGTCGAACGGATGGATGAAGGTTCCCTCAACGCCCGGATAGGCGCGTTCCTCGAGCGCTTTCCAGCAAACCTCATAGGGCGCGAGGACGAGTCGCGCGCCGAGCGCGCGCATTCGTTCGAGCTTGGATTCCGGCGCCGTTTCGATTGCAACCACAGTGCACGGCACACCCGCGCTGCGCGCGGCGTACGCCACGCCTTGGCCCGCATTCCCCGCGCTGATCGTCCAAACGCCGCGGGCGCGTTCGTGCGGCTGAAGCCCAGCTACGGCATTCGCCGCGCCGCGAAGCTTGTAAGCGTTGATCGGCTGTAAGTTCTCGAGCTTGAGCCGCACGTCCGGATAGCGATCACCGAGCTCGAGCCGCACGAGCGGGGTGCGCACGATGGTTGCGGCGATCCGCGTCCGCGCCGCCTCGATCGACGCAAGGTCGATGGGGTGAACCACAGGCGTTTGCATCGGGCTACGCCGTCCAGTCCAACATCGCGCTCCATTCGGGCTTTGGAAATCGCTGCTTCGACTTGATTGCTTCGACGTACTTGCGTTTGCCGGCGCGGTTGCCTTTACCGAGCATCAGACCGCCGACCAAACGATCCTCCCAAAAAAAGAGTGCGCGATACCACTTCTTCTCCCGGTCGATTTTGCGGGCGACTTCGAGCTCCGGCCGTAGATCGGTACCCAGTCCGAACTGCGTGATCGTTTGCCCCTTGAAGAGCAGCGACGAATACTCGGGCACGTCGTGATATCGCTCGCTGCCACCCATCATGTTGAGCGCGACCACTTTTCCGTGAGCGCCGGCGTTGTTCCACGTGCCCATCCGGTAGCGCAGTTCGAGAATCGGATCGTAAAAATCGGCAACGTCGCCGGCGGCGTAGACCCCCTTGACGTTGGTCTCGAGATGATCGTCGCAGACGATGCCGTTCTTACTCGTATGAATTCCTGAGCCGTCGCAAAGCTCGGTGTTCATCGCCAATCCAAAGCCATATGCATAGCATTCCGCGACGATCTCCTTGCCCGAGGTCGTGCGCACTTTGGCGATCGCGCCGTTGGATCGGACGAACTCTTCGACCTCTTCACCATAGTGCATGTGGACGCCGTCGGCCGCCGCGGCCTCGTGAAGCAGGGCGCCAGCCTCCTCGTCCATGATGCGGTGCAGTCCGCGCGGTCCGCGCATGAGCCAGTGCGTCTCGAGGCCCCGCGATGCGAATGCCTCGGAAAGTTCGTAGGCGATGAACGACCCGCCGATAGCGACCGCCGCGCGACTGCGATCGATCTGCTCGGAGATAGCGCGAGTGTCGTCAAGATATTGGAACGCAAAGAGATTCGCAGCATCCTCGGAACCCGGTTTTCCGGTGGGGTTCGGCCGGCCGCCGGTCGCAATCAGCAAAGCGTCGTAGGGATAGCGCTTGCCCTCCACCTCGACGACGCACTCCTCGGGAATGATGCGCTCGACGTGGGCGCGTAAATGAAGCGCTATTCGGTGCTCCTGGTGCCACGCCAGGTTGCGAATCATCACCTTTTCTTCGGGGATTTGCCTTCGGAGCATCGGCGGGAGCGAGATCCGATTGTAGAGTGTGTACGGCTCGTCGCCGAAAAGCGTGATTTCACATGACGAGTCGTGTTTGCGAAGTTGCTCGGCCGCGGTCGTACCGGCAAAACCGTTTCCGACGATCACGTAGCGGCGCGCGTCGGTGCCGATCGCGCTATCCATCGCGGGAGCTCAAGCCTAACCCGACCATCATCTGAAACCCGAGTTCGAGTGCGGCTTCGTCAACGTCGAAGCGAGCGCTGTGATGCGGCTCGGTCGAACCGGGCCCGCGCGCACCCACGAGAAAGTACGCGCCGGGCCGTTGCTGCTGCATGAATGACATGTCCTCGGACCACATGACGATCTCGTGCGGGTCGACCACGTTCTCGGGGCCCGCGACCGTTCGCGCAACGGCGCGCACGATCGCATTGGCCGCCGGGTCGTTGATCGTCGGCGGGTAGATCCATTGATAATCGAAACGATATTCGAGCCGCAGCGCGCCGCACAAACCTGCGATTAAACGTTCGATGCGTTGCGGAAGCGTTTCCCGAACGCGTTCATCGAACGCACGCACGGTGCCTTGCATCCGGGCGCAGTCAGGAATGACGTTGAACGTCGTCCCTGCGTGGAGCGATCCTACCGTGACGACGACGGGCTGCTGCGGAGCGATTTCGCGGCTGGCCACCGTTTGCAGGAGCGTTACCAGTTCGGCCGCACCGACGATCGGATCGACGGCCCTATCCGGCATCGCGCCATGGCCGCCGAGGCCGTTCAGCTCGATGTCGAAGCGATCCGATGAAGCGAAGAACGGGCCGTCGCGAACGCCGACCTTTCCAACGTCGAGCCCGCTATAGAGATGCAGCGCAAACGTGCGATCGACGTGCGGGTTCTCCAGTGCGCCGTCGTCGATCATCTGCTTGTTGCCGGAATGGCCTTCTTCACCTGGCTGAAAACAGAAAACGAGAGTGCCCGGCACTTCATCTCGCCGCCCCATCAGCTCGCGGGCCGCGGCCAAGAGAATCGCCATATGCCCGTCGTGACCGCACGCGTGCATGATGCCTGCTCGCGCCGACCGATAGGGCACGTCGTTGAGCTCCTCGACCGGCAGCGCATCCATGTCGGCACGCAGGAGCGTGACGCAGCCGGGCTTGCCCCCGCGCAACGTCGCGAGCAGACCGGTCTTTCCGACGCCCGTGCGGATCTCCTCAAATCCGAAGCTTCGCAACTCGCGCTCGATGAAGGCGGCCGTTTCGTACTCCTCCATCGAGAGCTCGGGGTTTGTATGAAAATGCCGGCGATATGTGACGAGTTCATTAGCACGCGCATTCATGGATCGTACTCCATTTCGATATCTATGACGCCGACGACCGGAGTGCAAAGAAATTTCGCCGGCACGAATTGGTGACCTTGAATGGTGCCGAGGGCTCCCGTGTCAACGCCGACGACGCCGCTGGAAGCGATGAGCTCTTCGCGAATCGGCTGGCCTGCCGAATCGATGAAGATACGATAGGACGTCGTTAGGCGCTTGTCGCCGTAGCTACCGATAATGCCTTCGAACTGGTGCCCGATCTGCGGGGGGAAGTACATCTGCCCGCACGGCAACCTTCCCAGCGACTGCACGTGTTGCGCCGAAATGACCTCCGCGTCATCATCCAATCCGACGACTTGGCTGCCGATTGCGAAGACATAAGAAGGGCACGTGACCTTCGTACCCCCGTCGACGGAATAGGAGTCGACGAAAAAAAACTTGAGAAGGTCTTTACTGGGCAAGGTGACGACGATCGGGTTTAACTCGCGATCGTTCCGCGGGCCGAAAAGATTACTCTCGGAAACGAGTGCGTCGTACGCGTCGGTATCGCTCACCAAAGTAACGTGTGCGGCGAGTGTCACACCCTGCTGCGAGAAGAGCCGCAGGCCATAGCGCAATCCGTCGCGGAGCGGAGCGACGGCGGCGAGCACGCCGCAGAATGGATTATCGTGCGTCCAATGCGCAGCCTGCACTTCGGAGGCGCGCACGGGCATGAGCGAGCACGCTAGCGCCACGAGAAACGCTGCGCTCTTCCGAGCCATCGCGCTGGTCCTTGGGCGAAGGCGCCGCTGCTACCTTCGGCGCAGGATTTACAGACGATGGCGAGCGACTGAGGCTTCGTGACAACGCGTAGGCGCGAGTTGGCTGCTTTCGATCGGCGGGGCTTGACCGACGATCGGCTCGTTGAGATCTATCGCAACATGCTGATGCAGCGAACGCTGGAAAACCGCGGCTTTCAGCTCAATCGTCAGGGTAAGATTCCGTTTGCTTCGGCGAGCGAGGGACATGAAGCCGTGCAGGCCGGGGCGGCAATGGCGTTCGCACGCGGCAAGGACATCCTCGTGCCGTACTATCGCGATCTTGGCCTCGCACTCGGCATCGGCCTCACCCCCTATGAAGTTTTGCTCTCACTCTTTGCGCGAGCGGCCGATAACTCGGCGGGGCGGCAATTCCCGCATCACTACGCCAGCCGGCGCCTCGGCCTGCAAACGATCAGCTCCGTGATCGCCGCCCAGCTCCCGCATGCGGTTGGAGCGGCGTACGCCCTGGCTCTGCGCGGGGAGCAAGGCCGTGCCGTCCTGACGACGTTCGGCGACGGAGCGACGAGCGAAGGCGAGTGGCATGAGTCGCTCAATTTTGCGGCGGTGCATAGGTTACCGGTGGTCTTTCTCTGCGAGAACAATGAATGGGCGATCTCGACCCCGCTCTCAAAGCAAATGGCACAGCCTGACGTCTACAAACGTGCCGCGGGCTACGGGATTCCCGGGACAGTCGTCAACGGAATGGATCCGATCGCGTGCTTCGCCGCCGTGGGCGAGGCGTTGACGCGAGCCCGCAGCGGCGCCGGTCCGACGTTAGTCGAAGCCAAGTGCTATCGCTTCCTGTCGCATACCACCGACGACGACGACCGTACCTACCGCTCCCGCGAGGAAGTGGAAACGCGCCGGAAGGACGACCCGGTGCCCGGTTTCGAGCGGCTTCTCCTGGAGCACGAGATTTTGACTCGCGACCGGTCGGAAGCATTGAAGCGCAGCGTCCTCGAAGAAGTCAACGACGCCACCGATCGGGCGGAAGCGATGGCCTATCCGGCCGCGCACGACGTATTCGAGCAGGTGTATGGCGATCGCTGGAGCGCGTGGATTTGAGGGACGAGGCACACGAGAATGGCTAGTACCGATTTTGCAACCGGGACGTTGGAACGCCACGGACTGAGCGACGAGCAGTTGCGCGCGATCTTCCGCAACATGTTGCTTCAGCGTCAGCTCGACAATCGCGGCTTTCAGCTCAATCGCCAAGGTAAGGTTCCGTTCGCTCTGGGTAGCGAAGGGCACGAAGCGCTACAGGCGGGCGCCGCCATGGCCTTCAACCGCGGACGCGACCTTCTTGCGCCCTACTATCGCGATCTGGGCCTCTGCCTCGGAATCGGGCTTTCCGCCTACGAAATCATGCTCTCCATTTTCGCCCGCGCGGCCGATCACAACGGCGGACGCCAATTTCCGAACCACTATTCCTCCAAGGCGGCGGGATTGATGTCGTTCTCCTCGATCCTTGCCGCGCATTTGCCGCACGCCGTCGGTGCAGCCTACGCCCTCAAGTACCGCGGTGAGACCGGTCGTGCGGTGTTGGCAACGTGCGGCGATGGAACCACCAGTGAAGGCGAGTGGCACGAGT
This sequence comes from Candidatus Eremiobacterota bacterium, assembly GCA_019240525.1. Classification (GTDB taxonomy): domain Bacteria; phylum Vulcanimicrobiota; class Vulcanimicrobiia; order Vulcanimicrobiales; family Vulcanimicrobiaceae; genus Cybelea. Next base: position 2,349,894 of record JAFAYE010000001.1, on the reverse strand, counting down.
CGATGAATTTTGCCGCGATCCACCGGCTGCCGTTCGTCATGCTCGTCGAGAACAATGAGTGGGCGATTTCGACGCCGATCACCAAGCAGATGGCCGAACCGGAAATTTGGAAGCGCGCGGCGGGATATGGAATTCCCGGCCGGCGATTCAACGGCTTCGATCCGATCGAAACGTACGCTGCGGTGCACGAGGCGATGGATCGCGCGCGCAACGGCGGCGGTCCGACGCTGATCGAGGGCACGTGCTACCGCTATCTTGCGCACTCGACCGACGATAATGACATGACGTACCGCACGCGCGAAATCGTTCTGGAGCGTCGCAAGCAAGATCCGGTGCCCGCCTTCGAGGCGCTCCTCCTCGAGCACGAGATCCTGCGCGCCGGCGATGTTGAGGAGATGCGCAAAGGCGTGTTGCGCGAGACCAACGAAGCGACCGACGCCGCCGAAGCACAGCCCTATCCAACCTCCGCAGATCTGTACGTTCACGTTCACGAAGGAGCATGGCAGCCGTGGCAGTCGTAAGCGCAAAGACGACCGTGATGAACAACGTCGAAGCCGTCCGCGCGACGCTCTACGACGCGCTCAAGGCCGACGAACGCACGTTAATCATCGGCGAGGATGTCGGCGCTCGCGGCAACGTTTTCCTCATCACCAAGGACTTCGTGCAAGAATTCGGCGAGCGCCGAGTCATCGATACCCCGATCGCCGAGGCATCCATCGTTGGAATCGCCGTAGGAATGGCGATGGAAGGGCTGCGTCCCATCGCCGAAATTCAATTCGCCGATTTCATTTATCCGTCGTTTAATCAGATCGTCGGCGAAGCGGCGAAGATTCGCTATCGTTCCAACGGCGAGTACACCTGTCCGCTCGTGATTCGTACGCCCTATGGCGGCGGAGTACGCGGTGCGCTCTCTCACTCCGTTTCCATCGAGGCGCTCTTCTATCACGTACCCGGGCTCAAAATCGTCGCGCCGGCCTTCCCCGCCGATGTCAAGGGACTGCTGAACACCGCGATCGACGATCCCGATCCCGTGCTCTTCTTAGAACATAAGAAAACGTACCGGCTGATCAAAGGCGACGTTCCTACCGGCCACTACACGATTCCGCTCGGTAAGGCAAACGTCCTGAACGAAGGTACTCAGTTGACCGTCGTGTCGTACGGGCTTTACGTCCACTGGGCGCTCGAAGCCGCGCAACAGCTGGCGAATGAAGGGTTCGCCGTTGAAGTGATAGACTTGCGCTCGATTCGGCCGATGGATAAGACAACGATATTGAATAGTGTCGAGAAGACGCGCAAGCTGCTGATCATTCACGAAGACAACAAGTTCGGAGGCATCGGCGCCGAGATCAGTGCGATGGTCGCCGAAGAAGCGCTCTTCTCCCTCGACGCGCCGATTCGGCGCCTCTGCGGGCCCGATGTTCCCGCGATGGGGTATGCGCTGCCGCTCGAGGAAGAGTTCATGACGACGCCGGCGCAAATGGCCGACGCGATGCGGGAGATGGTGAAGTTCTGATGGCAACCACGATTACGATGCCGCAACTCGGCGAAACGGTCACCGAAGGCACCGTCGCGCAATGGCTCAAGAGCGTTGGCGAGAGCGTGGACAAGTACGAAGATTTCGTCGAAGTCTCGACCGACAAAGTTAACGCCGGCGTTCCTTCACCGGTCACCGGAACGATTCGCGAGCTCCTGGTCAAGGAGGGTGAAACGGTCGCCACCGGCACGCCGATTGCCGTGATCGACGAGGCTGGTGCAGCCGCGGTTGCAGCTCCCCCGGCCCAGACGCCCAGCGCGACGAGCTCGCAAACACCAGCGCAAGGACCGTCAGGAAACGGTGCTTCGTCGATTGCCGCCTCGCCCGCGGTACGTCGTCTCGCGCGCGAGCATCATGTCGATATCCGTACGATTAAGGGCAGTGGCGCGAACGGGCGCGTGACCGCCGACGATATTCTCGCCGCCACCCACGCCGGCGCTTCGACCGCTCCAAGTGGCGCCGCCGCTCCGGCCCCTGCTGCAGCGCCGCCGTCGCCGCCCGCATCGCCCACGGTCGTGCCGGGCGCAACGCGGACCTCGACCTACGCGCAGCCGATCCCCGGCACGTTCGTTCCCCTCTCCCAAGCCCGGCGCATCATCGCTGAACGCATGGTCGAAAGCCGGCACACCGCGCCGCACGCGTGGTCGATGGTGGAGATCGACGTGACCGACGTCTGGCAGTGGCGGTTGCGCGAGAAGGATCGTTTCGAACGCGAAAGTGGCTACAAGCTGACGCTCTTGCCGTTCTTCATTCGTGCGGTCGTCCAGGCGCTCGCGGCATTTCCCTTGATGAACGCCAAGTTCGCCGCCGCGTCGAGTTCGACTCAGCCGGGAATTCAGGTCAGCGACGAAGTCAACATCGGCATCGCCATCGGGCTGGCAGCGAATCTCATCGTTCCGGTCATTAAGCACGCCGATAAGCTTTCGGTCAAGGGCATTGCAATCGCGGCAGGAGAGCTCATCGACAAAGCGCGCAGAGGCAAACTCGGCGTTGACGAGCTCGCCGGCGGAACGTTCACCGTCAACAACAACGGCGCAAACGGTTCGTGGGCGTCGGCGCCAATCATCAACGCCGGCCAAGCGGGCATCGTAACCATGGAGGCCGTGGTCAAGAAGCTCGTCGTGCGCGACGACGACTCGATCGCTATCCGCCGTATGATGAACTCTTGCCTCTCGCTGGACCACCGCGTCGTCGACGGCTACGTCGCCAGCGGTTTCCTCGCCGAGTTGAAACGGCGGCTCGAGTCCATGGGCCCGCAAGGAGAGTTTTAAGTACAGATCCGCAAGCGTTTCCGCTTCGAAGCCGCGCATACTCTGCCGTTTCATCCCGGGAAATGCGCGCGAATGCACGGTCATTCGTATCGGCTGGAAATTTCCGTTCGCGGACCGCTTCGCACGCGCGGTCCGGCCCGCGGGATGGTCGATGATTTCGATCGGATCGAACGCGTCGTCGGCGAGCGCGTCGTCGCCGTGCTCGACCACCAGAACCTCAACGATTTCATCGACAATCCCACCGTGGAAAATATCGTTTTGTGGATCTGGAAGCGACTCGAGCCCTCGCTGATACGGTTAGATGAGATCGTGGTCTGGGAAACGGCGACCGCCTGCGCCGTCCTGCGCCGCGCGGACATCGCCCGGCACGCGCCATTCTGATCGTCGAGGGATGGTGCGCTTGTTGCAACTAGCGGAAATTTTCTACAGCATTCAGGGCGAGGGGATGTGGACCGGCACACCCGCAGTCTTCGTTCGATTGGCCGGTTGCAACTTGGCATGTGATTTCTGCGACACGGATTACTCGACGAAATTCTTTGCCGCCGTCGACGAAGTCGTCGCGCGCGTGCGCGGTATCGGAGGCGACTGTCCGATGGTCGTGCTCACCGGCGGCGAGCCGCTCGCCCAAACCGAAACGACGGCATTGATCGAAGCGCTGCGGCGCGATGGGCGCCGAGTGCACATCGAATCCAACGGGAGTATTTTCACCCAGCTGCCCGCGGACGTTTGGCTCTGCGTCTCACCCAAGGAGCGCCTCGATCCCCGCATGGCGCAACGCGCGAATGAGGCGAAGCTCATCGTGGACGAGCGCGTCCCCGAGGAGCTTCTCGCGAACTTTGCCGCTCAACCGACGATCCTCTTGCAGCCGGAAGGCAACAAGCCGCGCAACGTCGCCGTGGCGGTCGACTATGCCAAAGCGCATCCTGAGCGGTTTCGCCTCTCGTTGCAGACGCACAAATTCATCGGCCTGCCGTGATTTTGCTCGTTGGCGCCGTCCACGAGGAGCTTCATTTTTGGCAACGCCGCGATGGCGTGGAAACGCTGATTGCGGGCGTGGGACCGATCGAGGCTTCGTGCGCCGTCAGCGCGGCGCTCGCACGGCGCCGCTACGACCTCGTCGTCAATGCCGGTATCGCCGGCGCCTTGGACGGTGCTCGGATTGGGGACGGCGTCGTCGTGGCCGATGATGAGATCGAGCTCGATCGGGAAAACGGTGATCCCCTGGCCTTGCCGCTGGGCGCAGAGATCGTCGCTCGCGCGACCTCCGATGCCGAGTTGGTAGCCCGACTGATCGAGCGCGGATTTCCCGCCCTTCGCGGCATCACCGTCACCCGAGTGACGGCGAGTAACGCGACGGCTCGTCGTTTGCGTGCGCGTGGGGCGCAGGTCGAATCGATGGAAGGCTTCGCGATGCTTCGCGCCGCCGCGCGCGCGCAAGTTCCGGCAATCGAGCTGCGAGGCATCTCGAACCGCTGCGGCGACCAGGCTTCGAGCGGATGGGATTTCGGGGCCGGGATCGCCGGCTTGCGGCGCGTGGCCGACGCCTTATTCGAGATCGTCGCCGTGGGAAAGATGAATCAATGAGCCCGATCACGTTGGCCTACTCGCCGTGCCCGAACGATACGTACGTCTTCGCCGCACTCACGAACGGTCTGCTCGAAGGCGCACCGCCGGTGCAAGCCCATCTCGCCGATATCGAGGAACTGAATCAGAGCGCCGCGCGCGGCGAGTTCGAACTCACAAAAGTCAGTTACGGCGCCGTTCCTTACCTCTTGGATCGCTATCGAATTCTTCCGTCAGGCGGCGCGATTGGTCGCGGCTGCGGTCCATTGTTGGTGGCGTTGCCCGCCGAATCGCCACCGCTCTTTGCCGAATTCGCCGAGCAGCGAATCGCCATTCCGGGCGAACGCACGACCGCGTATATGCTCTTGGAGCTTGCACTCGGGCGGCGACCCAGAGTCGTGCCGATGCGTTTTGACCGCATCATTCCCGCCGTGGTCAATGGCGACATCGATGCGGGCCTCGTCATTCACGAATCGCGCTTTACCTATCGCGACGCCGGCCTCATCTCCATCGCCGACCTGGGTGAGTGGTGGGAGACCATGACACGGCTTCCCATTCCTTTGGGCGCGATTCTCGTCCGCAACGACATTTCCGACGAGCACGTGCGCGAGCTCGATTCGGCAATCCGGCAAAGCCTCGCCTTTGCCCGCGAAAGCGAGGCGGCGGTTATGCCCTACGTACGCGAACGCGCGGTCGAAATGAATGACGACGTGATACGGGCGCACATCGAGCTGTACGTCAATGAGTTTACCGACGATCTCGGGCAGGTCGGACGCGAAGCGGTGAGCGCGCTGTTTTCGCGGGCGCACGACGCTGGAATCTTGCATCGCCCGATTGAGCCGTGCTTCGCCATCGCTTCCTAGCCGCCACGGCGGCGATCGCTGCGGCGACAACGGCGCGCCTGCGAGCCGAGCCCGTGCCGTCGGCGCGGATCGAACTGGGCGATGAAGTCTTCTTGCGCAGCGCCTGGCGTGAACTCGATGGGCGAAGCGTCGGCATCATCGCGAATCAGAGCGGCGTCACATCGCGCTTGGAATCGATTGTCGATGCGGCTCACCGGCGCAGCGAGCTGCGCATCAAAGCTATCTACGCGCCGGAACACGGCTTCCGGGGCGACCGCGGTGCCGGCGCCTCGATTGCATCGTCGGTCGACCCCCAAACCCGTCTGCCCGTCTATAGTCTGTACGGCGCATCGCGTCATCCCAGCGCGACGATGCTCGATGGCGTCGACGTCCTGCTCTTCGACATTCAAGACGTCGGGTCGCGCGCCTACACGTACATCTCCACGATGGCGTATGCAATGCAGAGCGCCCGGCAATACGGAAAAGAGTTTTGGGTACTCGACCGCCCCAATCCGATCGGCGGCGAAATCGTCGAGGGCCCGGTGCTCGAACCGCCTTACGAATCGTTTATCGGGCTCTATCCCATTCCAATACGACACGGCATGACCATCGGTGAGCTGGCCGGTCTCTTCAACGATCGCTTCGGGATCGGGGCTAAACTGCGCGTCGTTCGCATGAACGGCTGGCGCCGCTCGACGATCTGGCCGGATACAGGGCTTCAATGGGTGCCGACTTCACCCAACATCCCAACCTGGGAGACGACGTTCGTCTACGTCGGCACCGGTCTACTCGACAGTGCCGGCATCAACAACGGCAGCGGGTTCACGTTGCCTTTCTTCTTGGCCGGCACGGCCGGAATCGACGGCGCCCGCCTCGCCGCTCGTTTGAACGCTCGCGATCTGCCCGGCGTTTGGTTTCGAGCGGCGGCATGGTCGCCGCTGACCGGCTTCTGGGAGGGCCACGAACTTACCGGCGTGCAGTTGATCGTCTTCGATCCCCGACGCTTTTACGCGGTTCGGACGGCCGTCGAAATCGCCGTCGCGATTCGCGACCTCTTTCCGCACGCAATTGGAATCAAGAGCGTCAACGGCCTCGATCGCGATTGGGGCACGGATGCATTCCGGCAAGGCTTACTCGACGGTATGGGGGCACCGGCAATCCTCCAGCAATGGGCGCCGGCGGTCGCAGAGTTCGAGGTCACCCGCCGTCGCTATTTGCTCTACGATTAGCGCTCCGTCTGCCCGAGCGGACTTACATCGGGGGTGAAGCCATCATCTTCGCGCCCATCGCGGTCGCTTGCGATTTGCACATCAACTTGACGTGATTCTTCGCCATCATCGCCTGCTTCTGCGCGGGGGTCATCCCGCTGGACTTCGCCATCATTTGCGCGCGGGTCATATACATTTTGGTGTTCATGTTGACGCCGACGACCGGATCGTTGGCCGCGCAATGCGGCATGGCCATCATGGACGAGGACATGCTGCTCTGGGCGAGAGCGGGCTGCATGGCCCCCATAAGCATGGCTATTCCGAGGACAAGTCCTGCTGTAATAGATTTCATGTAATCTCCTTTCCAAAGCATTACGCCTGAGCCTGCCTTTCGGATGAGTCGGTAGGAACGGATCCGCTACCGCCGGCCGCGAGGGCATCGGCGGCTCCTTCGAGGTCGCGAACGAGCCGCCGAAGTTGGGGCTCGATATTGGCAGCATTCGTCTGCAGAACGCTCCTCCACATATCGAACTTCATGGTGGAAATTCGCAGTAATTCGCTCGCGACCGGACCGCAGAGGCGCTCCGCTTTCGCCCAATCGCCCTGGCGAAGCAGGGCGGCATAGTAGTATGCGACCAGTTGCGGCACGTGCGACGTGAGCGCAACCAGGCGGTCGTGCTCGTCCGCGGCAATGGCAAACGGTAACGCTCCCATCGATTCGATGAAATCGCGCCCGCGGCGGTCGAGTGCACCATCATTGCTCGGCGCGTAGGCCCAGGTGCGCCCCTCGAAAAGATCGCCGCGCGCCGCACGCACTCCGCTGCGTTCCGTCCCCGCCATTGGGTGCGTTGCAACGAAATTGCGCAGTCCGTCCGCTGCACGCACGACTGGAAGTTTGACCGAAGCGACGTCCATTATCAAGGTTGCCGCCGCGGGCGTGCTCCTCAGATGCTCGAGCGTGCGTACCGTCGCCTCGAGATGCGGCGCGATAACTACGATGTCGGCTTCTTCGAAAAGACGCTCGCTCGCCCCGGACTCGTCGATTGCCCCGACCTCGTGCGCCTTCGCTAATACTGCCTCTTCGCTGTCTGCGCCGATGACGCGCATTCCGTTGCGCCGCGCGCGCAGTGCGATCGAGCCACCGATCGCTCCAATACCGAGAATCCCGAGTGTCGCCCTCAAGAACTCGTTCGCATCAAGTCGGGCCGTAAGACCGTCGCGCCCTCAAGGTAAACGTGCTCGATTTGCGCGGGATGCTTGGGAGTGTTCACGTGCATCAGTACGCGAATGCAGCGCCCCAGTGCTCCCGGAACGTCGATCTCGCAAGCGTGGAGCATCGGCACCCACGTCCAGCCCATTTCCCGAGCCGCCAGCGCGGGAAAGCCGGCGCGCAAATCCGGCGTAACGGTAAAGAGGATCGAAGCGATGTCGTCGACCGCGATCTGATTGCGCCGAGTCATCTCCGTTAACACGCGCTTGGTCGCGCGCGCGATTGCCGCTACATCGTCGCCTTCGGCCGTGATCGCTCCGCGAATCCCTCGAGAAAACATTGCCTTCGCAACCAACCACAGCCCACGATGATTTGTCAAGGCTGTCCTTGCAGCAGGTCTCCTTCAAACGGCGAAATCCTTGCCGGTGCTGCGGGAACGGCTGATTGAAGCACTCGGAAGCGACGCGGTCAAGACCGCGCCGGAAGATCTCGCAGTCTATGCCTTCGACGCCTATTTGGACGGAGGGAGGCCGTCGGCGGTCACCCTGCCACGCTCGACGCGCGACGTTTGCGCAATTGTGAAGATCGCGCGCGATTGCGGGGAGCCCATCGTCGCACGGGGCGCCGGCACTGGATTGTGCGGCGGCGCGGTACCGAAGGTCGGCGGTGTCGTTCTCTCGTTCGCGCGCATGAATCGCGTGCTGGAGTTCGACGAGCGTCATCGACGAGCGCGCGTCCAGCCTGGTCTCGTCAACCTCGATCTCACGCGCCACGCGGCATCGAGTGGCCTCTTTTACGCGCCCGATCCGTCTTCGCAGCAAATATCGTCGCTCGGCGGCAATATCGCCACCAATGCCGGCGGCCCACACTGCTTATCATACGGTACGACCGTGAACCACGTGCTCGGCTTGGAAGTCGTCGATGCAAACGGTGAGGTCTTCACAACGGCCCTCGACGACGCCGGCTACGATCTGACGGCCGCCATGGTTGGAAGCGAAGGAACGCTGGGAATCGTCACGTCGGCATGGCTGCGACTGCTCGCACTCCCCGAATCGGTGCGGGTAGGAGTCGCCGCCTTCGACGACATCGATGCCGCATCCGAGGCCGTCTCGGCCATTATCGCCGCCGGAATTCTCCCCACGGCGCTCGAGATGATGGACGACGTCATCACCGCCGCGGTCGAAGCGGCCTTTCACGCCGGTTATCCTACTGAGGCTGCTGCGGTTTTGCTGATCGAAAATGCCGGGTTCGAGGAAGACGTCGGCGCATCTGAAGCCGCAATTCAGGCGATCGTCACGCGCCACGGTGCCCGTTCGTGGCGAAGCGCTCGAAATCAGGCGGAGCGCGACGTGCTATGGGCCGGCCGCAAAAGCGCCGCCGGCGCAACCGGACGCATCGCACCCAACTACTACACGCAAGACGTTTGCGTACCCCGCAGCCGCCTTCCCCAGGCGTTGCGCGCGGTGGGCGCCGCGTCGCGCGCCAACGGAATCACGGTAGGAAACGTCTTTCACGCCGGCGACGGTAACTTACACCCATTGCTCATGTACGACAGGCGCGACGAAAAGCAGGTCGCCGCCGTTGTCGCGACCGGCAATGAGATCTTACAAACGGCGATCGATCTCGGAGGCACCATTAGCGGGGAGCACGGCATCGGATGGGAGAAGCGCGATGCGATGACACGCATCTACTCGACCGACGACCTCGCAACCATGGCGCGCGTGCGCGATGTCTTCGACCCGGCGCGGATGCTCAATCCCGAAAAGATTTTCCCCCGCGGCGTGCAGTGTGCGGAAGTGGTTCCACCGTGAGGGCCACGCGCGAGCGTGCGACCCCGAAAAGCACACAAGGAGTTGCCAAGATTGTTGCGCGCTGCGACCGCGGCGGCAACAAAATACGGATCGCCGGCGGGGAGACGCTCAACGGCATGGGCCATGCGCCCGAACGGGTCGACGTCACGCTCAGCACCGTCGGCTTGACCGGCATCGCCGCGAACGAGCGCACCGATTTGGTCATCTCCGTGCGTGCTGGGACGCCAATCGCGAACCTTACCAGTTTGCTTGCAAGCCAGGGGCAATTCGTTCCCTTCGATGCTCCGCAGCCGCAGTATGCCACGTTGGGAGGGACGCTGGCCGCGGGTTGGCTCGGTCCGCGGCGGCATCTGTACGGGCGTCCGCGCGACTTTCTCATCGGCACAACGATCGTGCTTGCCGACGGAACCATCGCTCGCGCGGGTGGAATGGTAGTCAAAAACGTCGCCGGCTACGACATGAGCCGTCTTTACGTCGGATCCTTCGGCACGCTCGGCGTTCTCACTCAGGCGAACCTCAAAACGATCCCGCGTCCCACCCACGCCCGGCTTTTCCTCGCACCGCTGCCGGAGCGAACCCGGGAGCGCGCATGCACGCAGCTTTCGGCGCTGCGAGTTCCACCGTCGGCGGCTTTTGTGATCGAGGGCTTTCACCACGCCATCGACGGTGACGAAGGCCCGGAAGGCCGTCTATTGCTGCTTCTCGAGGGTAGTGCTGCGTTGATCGAACGAGCGACGCTCGAGCTGCGCTCGGCATTGGGACGCGCGGGTGTACCCGAAACGCGGATCGTCGATGCCGGGGCGCGCGAGGCATTCGAGCGCGTCGTTGATGCGTACGTCGCGTCGTTGGGCGAACGCTCGGTCACGTATCGCCTCTATCCGCTCGCACGAGAGGCGCCGTCAAGCGCATCGCAGATGCACGGCCTCGCGCAGAGCTTCGAGCTGCGCGGTGAGACGATCGCAGACTTGATGAACGGCGATGTCGTGCTTCGGGTGAGCGATCTTGACTCACATGCCTTTGGCTCAAAGATCGAAAACTTCGACGAGGCGCTGCACGCGATGATGCCGGCAGCGCAGGTCGTCGCAAGCAATCACCCCCACCGGGCGAATCTGCGCGTTTGGGGTACGCCGCCCGCTGCCATCGACCGCATGCGCGCGCTGAAAGCACGTTTTGATCCGAACCGCACCCTGAATCCCGGTTGCTTCGTCGGCGGAATGTAACGACGTGAAGGTGATGTTGCTCGGTGCATCCGGTTTCGTCGGCAAGTATCTCATCGCCGCGTTGCACCAACGCGGCGATGAGGTCGTGAGTGCGTCGCTACGCGATCCGTCGAACGCAGCGACGCTTGCCGCCGCCTGCGAAGCGATCGTCAACCTCGCCGGCGAGCCGCTCGCACAGCGCTGGAACGCAGCCGTAAAGCTGCGGATCGAAGAGAGTCGCATCGGCGCACCCCGGCGTTTCCTCGACGAATTGGCACAACGCGACCGCCGTTGCACGACGTACGTCAGTGCCTCAGCGGTCGGGTACTATGGGACGAGCGAAACGGAAACGTTCGTTGAGACCAGTCCACCGGGCAACGACTTCTTAGCGCACGTCTGCGTAGGCTGGGAGCGCGAAGCGAACTCCGCGACGAATCTTGGAATGCGCGTTGCCCTCGTTCGCACGGGTATCGTTCTCGGTGCCGCCGGAGGAGCGCTGGAGAAAATTCTACCACCCTTTCGCGCCGGCATGGGAGGCATCGTCGGCAACGGACGACAGTGGTACTCGTGGGTGCACGTCGACGACCTCGTGAAAATTTATCTCGGGGCGATCGATCGGTTCGACGGGCCGCTCAATGCCACCGCGCCCAATCCCACGACCAATGCCACCTTCACGAGCGAGCTCGCCGCCGCGTTGCATCGCCCCGCGCGGGTTGCCGTACCGACGTTCGTGCTGCGCGCAATGCTCGGCGAAGGGGCCGACATACTCTTGCGCGGCCAGCGCGTCTTGCCGCGCCGCACCCAAGAGCTCGGTTACCGTTTTATTTTTCCCGAACTCAAAGACGCGCTAGCGAATCTACTGTAAACTCGAGCGCCTCGAGATACTTCTCCGCGTCCATTGCCGCGCGGCAACCCGCGCCCGCCGCCGTAATGGCCTGACGATAGCGGTGGTCGTTGACGTCCCCGGCCACGAAAACACCCTCGGCATTGGTCGCCGTTCCGTCGGGGGATGCGATGTATCCCCGCGCGTCGAGATCCAGTTGGCCGGCGAAGATCGCGGTATTTGGCGTGTGCCCGATCGCGACGAAAAGAGCATCGGTCGGAACGTCGTAGGTGTTGCCCTTTTCGATGTCACGGAGGCGCAACCCAGTAACGTGCGTCTCGCCGTGCACTTCTTCGACCATCGTATTCCAAATGAAATCGATCTTTTGGTGCGATGCCGCGCGGTCGGCCATAATCTTACTCGCGCGCAACCGGTCGCGGCGATGCACGATCGTGACGCGACGCCCGAACCGTGTCAGAAAGAGCGCTTCTTCGAGCGCCGAGTCGCCGCCGCCAACCACGGTGATGTGCTTGTCACGAAAGAAAGCGCCATCGCAGGTCGCGCAACTCGACACGCCTCGGCTGCGTAGTCGCTCCTCGCCCGGAATATCGAGCCAACGAGCGCTCGCACCCGTCGCGACGATCACCGTCTTGCTTTCGTGCTCGGCGTCGCTGGTACGCACGACCAGCGGCGGCTTGCGAAAATCGACCGACTCAACGTCGACGTTCTCCACGCGCGCGCCGAAACGCTCGGCCTGCTCGCGAAAGCGTAGCATCAATTCGGGGCCGGAAATCGCTTCTGGAAATCCGGGGTAGTTCTCGACATCGGTCGTGAGCATGAGCTGCCCACCGTAGAGGCCGCCGGCGAGCACGAGCGGTCGTAAATTTGCGCGCGCCGCGTAGATTGCCGCGGTAAGGCCCGCCGGTCCGGAACCGATGATGACAACTCGTTCCACCTCGGCTTCTTTCGACTTCCGCGCCCCCATCCCGGTTGCAGCCAAGTGGCGCGGAGTGTCGAAAACAGGCGCATGAGTGATGCCCGAATCCCACTAGAGGATACATTTGGCGACGTTCTGCGAAAGGCGATGCGCGGAGCCGGCGCAACGACCGAGCAGCTTGCGAGCGCCAGCGGGATCAGTTCGGAGGCCATCCAACGATGGCTCAAAGACGACGGCACGGCAAGCGATGAGGAGGCTCGCGCGCTGGCGCCCAGGTTGCGTCTAGACGGGGCGAAGCTCGCCGAAGTTGCTGCGGGCCGATGGTATCCGGACGTAAAAGGCCGTGACGATATCCGCCGGCACGCTCAAGAGCCTCATCCCAGCAACGGCTACGTCTTCTTTTTGAAAGACGGTCTCCGGGCGGCGCTCGTGGACCCCGCCGGTATTCCGCAGAACCTTTTGCGGATTCTGCGCGATGGCGGTTACCATCTTCAGTACATTCTCATCACGCACAAGCATCTCGATCATTGCGATGCGACGGCCCCGATTGCGAAGGCGTTTCCGCAAGCCAAGATCGTCATGCATCGGCTCGACGTCTCTGCCATCGGCTCGCTCGCCGGCGAGGCACTCCTCGTCCGCGACGGCGAAACGTTGCCCTTTGGCGACGGCGCGACCATCCGTATGCTGCACACGCCCGGCCACACCGACGGGTCGTCGTGCTACGTTTTTCAGGGTGCGGTCTTCGCCGGCGATACGCTCTTCGCCGCCAGCGTCGGCGGAGCGTACGGCGATGCCAGCACGTACGACGATATTCTCAACAGCGTTCGCAGCAAACTCTTTTCACTCCCCGACGATACGGCTGTGATGCCCGGCCACGGTCCACCGACGACGATCGCCCTCGAAAAACAACACAATCCGTTTTTCTAGGGTCATGTGCGCGAGGCTGAAATGGCTATTGCCGGTACGCCGCCGGCACGCTGACCGAAGCGCCGTCGCTATCGGTGATCGTCGCGCCGCTCAGCCTGGGCGCGCTGTCGGATTCGCGAATTAACTCGAACTGCAAGATCGCATCGCCGGATGAGGGAAGGTGCGCCTCGATCTGCTCGGGCGAACAGACGCGCTGCGTGCAGAAAGCGGCTATCCATCCGCGCGCCACGCCGACGGCGCGAAGGCGGTAGGAAGCGTTCGGCTTACCGCTCACTTCGAGACGATATTTTGCCGCACTCGTGGCCGTCGTCTGTAAGTCCGAACCCGTCCAGGGCGTGACCGATAGGCGCATCGGCGTTGCGAGCGCTACGAATAATGCGAGAGCTGTTATCACGTACGCAGCTTATAACCTATCGCGGTCATTCGCAAGACCACACCAACCGCGATAGCTGCGAGCAGCCCGATCATCGCCAACGAAAACGCCGGTGGAAGGTAGCTCTCGCCGGTATAGCTGCGGCGAAAGGCATCAATTGTGTAGAAAATTGGATTAAAAAGTTCGAAGTTTCGCAGTGCCGGCGGCAACATCGTTGCGGAAGTAAAGACGCCGCCGACGAACGTAAGCGGCGTGATGACGAAGGTCGTGAGAATCGCGATATGATCGAACTTATCCGCAAGCAAGCCAAAAATTAAGCCGAGCGCCGAAAACCAGATCGAAACCGCGGCGATGACGCAGAAGTACAGCAGCCAATCGCGCGGCGTAATGTGCACGAGCGCGATGCCCAGCCCCGTAATCAACCCCGCAATGAGGAGCGCCCGCGCCAGACTGCCCAAAATGTATCCCGCAACGATCTCGAGCGCCGACATTGGTGCGATAAGCAGCTCTTGGATCGAGTTCATGAACCGCCCCTGGAAGAGGGAACTCGAGCACTCGCCGTACGACGCATCGATGACTTGCAGCATAATCAGGCCGGGAATCAAGAACTGGGCGTAGCTAACGCCTTGAACGCTCGGAATACGACTACCAAGCGCCAACCCGAAGACGAAAACGTAGAGCAGGGTCGTAATAATCGGCGGCCAGATCACTTGATTGATGATCTTGAGACTGCGTACGATTTCACGCTTGATCAGCGTCCAGAGGCCGTAGAGATTAATTGCGAGTCAGCTCCAAAAAGACTTCTTGCAGCGACGAGCCTTCGGCAACGAGCTCTCGGGTGGGCTTTTCGGTGACGATTCGCCCCTTGCGAATGATCGCAATGCGCTTGCAAAGCTGTTCGGCCTCTTCGAGATAGTGGGTGGTGAGAAAAATCGTGAGGCCGTCGCTATTGAGTTCTCGAAGCCACTGCCAAAGCTCTAAGCGCAGTTCGACATCGACACCAGCCGTTGGCTCGTCGAGAATCAACAAGCTGGGCTCGTGAATCAGCGCGCGCGCCAGCGAAAGCCGGCGCTTTTGGCCGCCCGACACCTTGGTGTATTCCAAGTGCGCAAGCGCGCTTAATCCAAACCGTTCGAGCAGCATCTCGGCGCGCTCGGCAACGTGCTTTCCGTGCAGCCCGTAATACCCGGCCGCAAACATCAAGACGTCGCGGAGCGACAGGTACCGGTCGAAATTGTACTCTTGCGGCGAAAGACCGACGAGCCGCCGAGCCTGCCGCCACTCCCGCTCGCTATCGTGTCCAAAGATGGCAATCTTCCCCGCCGTCTTGTGCGCCAAGCCCGCAATGGCATTGATCGTCGTCGTCTTCCCGGCGCCGTTGGGTCCAAGAAAACCAAAAAACTCGCCCGCTGCCACGCGCAACGAGATTCCGTCGACCGCGGTGAAGGCGCCGTACCGTTTGACGAGCCGCTCGACCTCGATTGCGGGCGTGCCGGCTCTTATGGAATCGAACTCTTTAATTGTTTGTACCGATGGCGGCGGAGGGTGGCAATAAGCTCTGCACTCTCCGGAATCCCGCAATCGGCGAGTTGGGTTGCAACTTTCTTCACATCGAATGCGACCCGCCGATGCTTGACCTGCCAGCCGCCGTCACGTTCGGTTAGGATCGCGTACCCGGCGCGGGGATCGCCGTCTTTCGGCAGACCCGCCGATGAAACGTTGACGAGCAGTCGTCCGCGCCACATGCGTGCATACGGAAGATGCAAGTGACCGAAGGCGATC
Organism: Candidatus Eremiobacterota bacterium; assembly: GCA_019240525.1. Classification (GTDB taxonomy): domain Bacteria; phylum Vulcanimicrobiota; class Vulcanimicrobiia; order Vulcanimicrobiales; family Vulcanimicrobiaceae; genus Cybelea. The sequence continues at coordinate 2,334,414 of JAFAYE010000001.1, read as the reverse complement.
GCGGTCGCGGACTCCTCGCCGATTAGACGCCGCAGTTCGTCGTCGCCGGCATCGGGCCAAATGTGTTCGTCGTCGCTCTTTGGATTCGCATGCACCACCAAGAGCTGATTCGTCTCTTCACCGATGCGCATGGCAAACGGAAGATCCTTCAGCCACGAAACCCACCGTTCGCCGATTTCCCTTCGCGTCCACGCGATCTGCGCAATTTCCGCCGATTCCAGCTCGTCGCGTTCGTACTCGTCGGAGAGATAGCGATCGGTATTTCCTCGGATGCAGGCGGCGCCAATCTCTTGAAGACGCTGCAAAACCTTCTTCGGCTTCGGTCCGCCAAGGCAAAGGTCGCCGGCAATAACGATTGCATCCGCACTTCCCTGCGCCTCCAGATCGGCCAAGCAGGCATCGAGCGCAAGCAGATTGCCGTGGATGTCGGAAAGTACGGCGATCCGCATGCCTCATTCCCGCCGCAGCGCGAGTGTCAGCATCGACGGTGTCAGACCCAGCTTGTTGAACTCGTACAAGTCGAGTGCTTCGACGGTGATGCCCGCGCGGCGCATTGCCGCGAGCGCGGTACGGAAGCGAATGTCGGCGATCACGTGACGCTCGCCGAGCGGTAGTACGCCGGCGGCCTGCCCCTCCCCCGGCTCGAGCACGATCGTGCGAAAGCCATCAAATGCGTCGAGATCGACGCAATCGCGGCCAACGGCGATGGTGTCCTCCGCCACGGCACCGGCGACCGCACGCAGCGGCCCGAGGCCTGGAGCGAGCTTGACTTCGACGACGCGATAGCCGTGAGCCTGCGCAAGCTGCGCGAATCCGCTACGGCCAAGCTCGTTGCCACGTACTCCGATGCCGAGGAATGCCGTGCGACCTGCCAACAACACATCGTTTCCATCGAGAAGCCCCGGCGCGGTGATACGCCCCGCAAGCGGCACGTCAATCGCGCCGAACTCGGCTTCCATTCGGTCGACTTCAGCTCGGCGCGCGAGTGACGTCAGCCGCATCAGGGCGGCGCCATCTTCAAACAGAACTGCCGTATCGGCGGCGGCGACTTCACAGGGTTCGTCGCCTCTCGCTTGCACGACGGTGGTCTCGACTCCGAAGTATTCGAGCGTCTTGCGCAGCACGTCGAGTTGTTCGAGCGCGCGTGAATAGATCGCGCCTGGTTCGCCGATGAGAGGTTCGGCGCGCTCGATTGCGGCTGACGGGCGCGTTAGCAACGCAGAGCGCAGCCTCCCCGTGGCGGTTGTCACCAGGCGGGGGCCGTACTGCACGTCGTTGCGGGCCGTCATTTCGCCTGATACGGCTCGGGCGACGGGGCGTCGGTAAAAAATTCCGACAAATCCGATGCGAGCAGATCGTTCAATGTTAGCGGCGGCAAACCGAAGATCTCTTCCTCCGTTTTCAGAACGCTCGCGACGCTCAAATGCTTGTTGCCGACAAACGCTCGCCGCGCAAGCGGTGAAACGACAAGCGCATACGTGCGTAATGCGTGGACGTGATCGTTCGAACCTTGTGGAGCGTCAGGCACGAGGAAGATAGCCGTCGAGCTCCAGTGCGGCGTATGTGAGACGAAATCGACGATGCTGCCAAGTGCGTGGTCCACGTCGGTCGCGCCCGTCGCGCCGCTCTCTGCCGGCAGGGAGACATAGGTGAATCGCGGCATGGTGTCGCTGGCCACGTAGCGCTGCATGTCGCGAGCGAATTCGGAGGCGCGTTGCGCGTCGCTGACCTTTGGATCTGACGAGGCGTAGTCGAGGTCGACGTTTCCGGCGAGCGCCGAGAGCGCGGGAACGTCGAGATTGTATTTCGATCCGTCGTATCCGGAGAGCCGAAGCAGGCCGCCGTAGTCGCGATAAGAGAGTCCGGCGCGCTGCAGCGCATTGAAGAGATAGCCCGCGCGTCCGTAATCTTCGGGATCGTCGCCGCGGTCATTCATTGGAGCGCGCGCCGCACCCGCAGCGGCAACCAATTGCTGATAGAGCGTCGCTTCACCGGCGGTTGCAAACTCCTTGGCGATGTCGGCATCGGCGTCCAAGGCGTAAAAGTTATCCGCCAAAGCATACGTGCGAGCCAGCGCGTGCAGGTTGGGTGTAACGCTCTCGGGATACAGGCTCAAGGTGGCATCCCCGTTTCCGCGCGGATTGCCGGCCTCGTCTTTGAGATCGCCGAAAATTGCGTCGTAGCCGGGAGTTCCTAGAGCGATGTAGACGACGTGATCGATCGACTCGCTGCGCTGGTTGGAGCCCAGCGGCGGGACGACGGGATCGAACTTTGCGACGGATGGCGTTCGATTATAACGAAGCGCATCGAGCGTCGCCCGCACCAGATACGTGCGCTTCAGATCGACGCGCTGCAAGATGCCCCATCCGTTGATGCCTTTCGTATCGAGAACGTAAAGGTAGCGCCCGTCGCGCGAGAGTGCGAGCGCGGTTGGATACCACGCGGTGGGAATCAATCCGTAACGATAACGGGTCGGCCGTTGCGCATCGAGCACCGCAACCGCGTTGAGGCCGGCAAGTGCAACGTACAACCGCTTGCCATCGGCGCTCAGCGCTTCTGCGCTCGGCTCGGCACCATACGGCGCGCCGGGATACAGGCGCAGATCGAGCCCGCGAATTACCCGCGGTTCGCCCGCAAGTGCCACAACCGCAACGCGATCGACGTTGGCAAGCGCGACGTAGGCAAGCGCGCCGTTCCGGCTTACGAGCGTTGCTCCGGGCGCTGCGCCTCCGACGATCTGCGTGCCATCGGGCGGCGCATCCATGCGAACCGTCGTAGGATCGCCGATCTCGGCGCCCCCCGAAGCATCAATGACGGTTAGCGACGACGACCGTGCCGCATCGAACGCCGGCTGCGTGAACTGCGGTACTTGTGCGGGAGGAACTAGCGCAGCATAGGCTGAGAGCCCCGTTCCGGCCGCCAGAATCTGACGATTGCCGGCCGCCACATAGAACGGAAAATCCCCGACCGGCAGCGAGCTTGCCACGCTGCGCGTAGCGAGATCGACGGCGATCACCGAGTCGCCGAGATTATCCGCGACGTATGCGGTGCGACCGTTGGGCGCAATCGTGATGCCCGCGGGAAAGGCGCGTCGGCCCGTTGGGGCCGACAACACCACGCTCTGGGACTCCGGCGTGAGCTGTCCAGCACTGTCGAGATCGAAGACGCGCAGCGAGCCCGCCGCGCCGTCGGAGGCGAGGACGAGGGTGCGCGACGGATCGTTGGGGTCGCGCGCGACGGCAGCACCCATGAAGAAGGCCGCCGACCGGTCCTTGTACTCGCTTGCGACTCGCATGCTCTTCGTGTCGACGACCGTCAGCGAGGAGTTTGGCGGTGCTCCATCGTTGGAAACGATTGCAAAGCGGCCGTCGGGTGATAGCGCCAAGCCCAGCGGATTGCTGCCCACGAAGACGCTCGTGCCGGCGGGCGCCGCGATTCGCCCGCTGGGAAGAACGGCGGTCGTCAGATGAATTATATCGGCGCCGGTCGGCCGCGTGCCGGCTGGAGCCGAATAGACGATAAGAGGAGCCGGCCGGCTCGCCGCACCCAATAGAACGGCGGCCAACAGCGCCGCTGCCATAGGTTGACACGACACGGGAGGTATGCCATTAGCATGCGGGCCGCGGGGACCCTGCCGACAGAGCGGAACGTTGCCGAGATGACCGCGAACGCACGGATTCTCGCCGTCGCAACGGCGGTGCCTCCGTACGAGCTCGGCCAAAGCGAAGTGATGCGCCGCATCGATTACAAGCTGGGGCCGCGCTCGCGCGAGGTCGCGCGCCTGCTTCCAATGTTCGGCAATACGGGCATCGAACGGCGTTATTCATGCGTCCCGATCGAATGGTACGAGGACCTGCACGAATGGCCTGAACGTAACCGGGTCTACCTCGACTCGGCGCTTGCTCTGCTCGAGTCGGCGACGAATTCCGTATTGGAGCGCGCGGGACGGCGGCGCGATGAGATCGACGCAGTCGTCGTCGTTTCGACCACCGGTATCGCAACGCCGAGCCTCGACGCCCTCCTGATGGAACGAATGAACCTGCGGCGCACGGTGCAACGACTGCCGATCTTTGGCTTGGGCTGCGCCGGCGGAACGATTGGTTTGGCGCGCGCCGCTGCCCTCGCGCGTGCCAATCCCGACGCGCTCGTGCTCTTCCTTGTGGTCGAACTCTGCGCTCTCTGTTTCCGGCGCGACGATTTTTCCAAGAGCAACATCGTTGCCACCGCGCTCTTCGGCGATGGCGCCGCCGCCGCACTCGTGACATGCGCCGGTCAGGGCCCTGCCATCGTTGCCGGTGGAGAATATACGTGGCCCGATTCGCTCGACGTGATGGGTTGGGAGGTAACGCGCGAAGGCTTCAAAGCAATCTTCTCCCGAGACATCCCCGAGCTCGTGACGACCAAGCTGCACGACGTCGCAGTGGATTTTCTCGCCGGTCATGGACTGACGCTGCGCGACGTCGATGCCTTTATCTGCCATCCCGGCGGCGCGAAGGTGCTCGACGCGCTTGAAGGCGCGTTCGAGTTGGAATCGGGTTCGCTGCGAACGGCGCGCGACGTCTTGCGCGAATACGGCAATATGTCGGCGGCGACGGTGATGTTCGTACTCGAACGGTCGATTGGTAACGGCAGACCGTGGAGTCGCGCGCTCGTCAGCGCCCTAGGGCCAGGATTCACCGCCGGCTTTACTCTCCTCGAGTCGTGATACTCTATATCGTGCTCGCACTCGTTGCGCTGCAGCGTACGTTGGAGCTGTTCTACTCAGCGCGGAACACCCGCGCCTTGATCGCGCGCGGCGGGGTGGAGTACGGAGCCGTTCAGTATCCGTTTTTCGTAGCATTGCACGCCGCATGGTTGGCGAGCATGGCACTTCTGATTCCACCGTCGGCGGTTCCGAATTGGAGGCTGCTGGGACTCTACGCCGCGCTGCAGCCGCTGCGCCTCTGGACGATCGCGGCGCTGGGCCCGTATTGGACCACGCGCATCATTAGCGTTGCGGGGACACCCCTCGTGCGCCGCGGTCCGTATCGCATCTTCCGCCACCCGAACTACGTGGTGGTCTGCGCGGAGATCGCAACGCTGCCGCTCGCCTTTGGCGCCGTCGAACTCGCCATCGTCTTCTCGATCCTCAACGCGTCACTACTCTCCTGGCGCATTCGCGCCGAAGAACACGCGCTCATCGCAAGACGCGGGTAAGCGCCCGGCCCAGGCGAAAAACGCCTTCGCGAGCTTCCTCGGGAGCGAGGTGTCCGAACGACAAGCGCAACGCCGGCGGACCGCTGCGCGTGGGGTAGAAGGGCTCGGCCGGCATCACCAGCACGCCTTCGCGCGCGCACGCATCGAACGCAGCCTGCGTCGAGATTCTCGGCGGTAACGGAAGCCAGAGATTGACACCAGCTGCCGGTAATCGAACGGTCGTCCATCCGACCACCTCGCAGACGGCTTCGGCGAAAGCGTCGCGGCGTTTGCGATAGAGCGAACGGGTTGCGCGAAAATGCCGCGGGCACGCCGGGCTCTCCATGAAACGCCACAACGCGCGCTGCGTCAACGTCGACGTGAAAACATCGGCACGCACCTTCGCCGTTTCGAGCGCTTCGGCGATCCCGCCCTTTGCGTAGAGATAACCGATGCGAAGCGCCGGAAAAATCGACTTTGAGAGGCTCTCCATCACGATCACGCGACCGTCGGTGTCGTAGGCGGCGAGCGGCGGCGGGGGCGCCGCGTCGCAGGTGAGCTGCCAGCCCGTCTGATCTTCGAGCACCACGACGTCGTAGCGTCGCGCCAGCGCGACGATCTGCTTCGCTCGCCGTGCCGGAAGCACGGCGCCGGTCGGATTCTGCGCGATGGGGCTGACGTAGAACAATCGCGGGCGGTATTCGGCAAAGACGCGCTCGACGTCGTCCGCGCGAACGCCGTCTTCATCGCCGCGCACTTCGACGTACGTCACGCCGCGCGCATCGAAGACGCCAAGGCTTCCCCAATAGGTCGGGCTTTCGCTGGCTACGACGGTTCGCTCGCCGAGCAGGACCGTCGCCACAATATCTGCCGCCTGCTGAGCCCCCGAACAGACGATGACGTCGCGCCATTCCGCGCGACAGCCGCGTCCCTGCAGAAGCGCGGCGAGTTTGGCGCATAAATCTCGATCGCCGGTTGACGAGCGATATTGCATGAGCTCCGGCGCATCGTCGAGCAACGTGCGATGAAAGGCTCGTGCGAAATCGTGTAGCGGAAAGGTTTCGGGTGCGGGATGCCCGGCTGCCAGACTGATTGCTCCCGGTTCGGTGGCGCGGGTCAATCGCTCCATCACTCCCTCGAGCCGCGCGCCCCGCGCAAACCGGCCGACGTCGGGCTCCCATCGCCGCGCGAACGGTTCGTGCTCGTCGGGAGCCGCGGCAACGTATGTGCCCTTGCCTGGTCGCGCGTTCACGCGTCCGCGAGCGGCGAGCAGCTCGTACGCCTGCGATACGGTCACCAACGCGCAATCGAGCGCTCGGGCGAGCTCGCGCATGGCGGGAAGTCGTTTGCCGGGGCTTAGATTCTTGCTCTCAATCGCTTCGACGAGACGATCGGCAAGCTGCACGTACAGGGGGCGTGGTTCGGTCGGGTCGAGCTTGAGCGATTCGACGAACGGCGCGGACTCGTCAGACGTTCGCGCCGAAGCCGTCCCCTTCGTTCGCCGCAGGCATACGTCGCGCCACGCCTTCTTCGCTCGCCGCCGCGGCGACCGCTTTGGCGACTGCATCGACGACGCGTGTATCGAAAACGCTGGGAATGACGTACTCGGCGCTGCGCTCTTCTTCGCTAACGATCTGTGCGATAGCGAAGGAGGCGGCAAGTTTCATTCCTTCGGTTATCCGGCTCGCGCGCACGTCGAGCGCACCTCGGAAGATGCCTGGAAAGGCGAGCAGATTGTTCACTTGATTGGGGAAATCGGAACGGCCGGTCGCAATAACCGCGGCATACGGCGCCGCAACGTCGGGCATGATCTCGGGATTTGGATTGGCCATTGCAAAAACGATCGGATCGCGTCCCATCCGCGCGATGTCTTGAGGCTGCAAGATGCCCGGCGCCGATACCCCGATGAAAACGTCGACGCCTTCGAGCACGTCGCGCAAGGTGCCCCGCCGGTTTTCCCGGTTGCAATGTTCGGCTAGCCATCGCCAATGCGGATTCTCATAACGGTCCGTGCGATTGAGCGCGCCGGCTCGGTCGACGGGAATGACGTCGCGCACTCCGGCGCCCAGCAGCATCTTGATCGTTGCCGTACCCGCGGCTCCGCTCCCGGAGACGACCACTTGGAGATCGGTTAACGGTTTTCCGACCACGCGAGCCGCATTGATCAACGCGGCCATGATCACGACGGCCGTGCCGTGCTGATCGTCGTGCATCACGGGAATGTCGAGCAATTCCACGAGCCGCCGTTCAACTTCGAAGCAGCGCGGCGCGCTGATGTCCTCGAGGTTGATGCCGCCGAAGACGGGCGCGATCCGTACGACCGTCTCTACGATCTCGTCGACGCTCTTGGTATCGAGGCAGATCGGAAATGCGTCGATGTCGGCGAACTGCTTGAAGAGCATCGCCTTGCCTTCCATCACGGGCAGTGCACCGAGCGGGCCGATGTCGCCCAATCCTAGAACGGCCGTGCCGTCGGTAACCACCGCCACGCTATTGCGCTTGAGCGTTAACTGGAAGGCCTTGCTGGGATCGGCCGCTATTGCCATCGAAACGCGCGCGACCCCGGGGGTATAGACGGTTGATAGATCCTGGCGGCTCTTGATCGTGATCTTCGAATCGATCCGAATCTTCCCGCCGATGTGCGCGAGGAACGTGGAATCCGAAGCGAAGATGATGCGCGCACCGTCGATTGCTTCGACCGCACGGCGCACGTCGTTGGCGGCAGTTTCAGATGGTACGCCGATGGTGACGTCGCGCACGACGCGCGCTCGGCCGACGCTATGCATATCGACCGCGCCGATAGCGCCGCCCGCATCACCGATCGTGTTGGCGAGCAGTCCGAACGCGCCCGCCTCGTTCGGCATATCAATGCGCAAAACCATCGTCAGGCTGATTGCCGGTTGCGCGATCATGCTCATCGAAACGCTAATTCCCGCTCACGGTCATCGCGGCGACTCGGAACGACGGCGAAACGACCGACGCGTCGAAGCGCAAATCATTGGCGACGCCATCGACGCCGGCAAGCATTTCCGTGTACTGGCCCGCAATAGTAAACTCATCGATCGGATAGGCGAGTTCGCCGCCTTCGATCAAAAAACCGCGCGCGCCCCGGCTATAGGTTCCCGATGCGTGCTCGGTCGCAAAGCCGATCGTGTCCATCACCAGCACCCCGCGAGGCGTGGCCGCGATCATCTCGGAGAGGGACATCGAGCCCGGCTCTAGGTAGAAATTGCTGGGGCCGATGCCCGCACCGGTGGAGTTGCCCGTCGTGCTCGCACCGAGCTTGCGCGCGTAGTACGTATCGTAAAGAAACGATCGCAGGGTACCCCGCTCAAAAACCGGTGTCCGGCGCGTCGGCACGCCCTCGCCGTCGAAGGGAGCACTGCCGAGTGCGCCCATAACTTGGCCGTCGTCGATCACGTTCACCAGCTCGCTGCCGACATTACTCCCCACCAGGCCGCTTAGCCAGGAGTTGCCGACGGCAACGTTCGCCGCCGAAACCGCCGCGAAGATATCTTCGAGCAGCGATGCTGCGACGTCGCGCTCGAATATGACGGGAACTTGCATCGTCGCGGGCTTACGCGCGCCGAAAAGATCGACGGCGCGGCGGACGGCGCTGCGCGCGACGCTGCCTGCCGTTTCGAGATCCCCCAGGTAACGCGCTGCGGTTCCGTAGTGGGCGGTCCGTTTGATCTCGCCGTCGAGCGCGACCGGTCCGGTCGATCGGCCGGCCCGCGTCCACGAATAGCCGGCGGCAAAGCCGGTCGAGTTGGCGATGGCGCTTGCGGCGATAGCGTCGGTGTAGTGCGAGCCGCTGGAATTGACGATGCGCTCGTCGGCGCGAATCAGGCGCTCCAGATCCAGAGCCTCCTCGACCTTCTCATCTGGCTCGCGTTGCCGGATCGCCGGATCGCTCAGACGAAGCTGCGCGCCATTGGCGCCCACGTCGTCGGGCAATCCCGCATACTCATCGGGAACGACGAGATTTGCGTGCGTGACCGCACGGTCGACCGCCTCGCGCAAGCCCGCATCTGAGAGATCCGAGGTGCTCAAGGTCGCCTTCCGCCCGTCGAGAAAAACGCGAAGGAACAGGCTCTTGCCGGTCGATCCTTCGAGGCGGGCGACAACGTCCTCACGTGCTTCGGCATGAAATCGGCGAACGATCGACACCGACGCTTCGGCGCTTTGCGCGCCCGCCGCTTGTGCAAAGTCTAATGCTCGCGTGGCGATCGCAATCGCAGCGGATTCATCCATGCTGGGTGCCGCCAACGGTAATCGATGCGATCTTGACGGTCGGCATGCCGACGCCGACCGGCACGTACTGTCCGCCCTTACCGCACGTATAATGGCGACGCGCCAGACGGCTGTCGTTACCGACCGCCACCACTTTCATCATCGCATCGGGCCCGTTGCCGACGATCGTCGCATTGCGCACGGGCGCCGTGATCTTGCCGTTCTCGACGAGATAACCTTCACCAACCATGAAGACGAAGTCGCCTTTGGCGATCTCGACTTGACCGCCGGCGAAGGACTTCGCATAGATTCCGCGCCGCGTCGAAGTCACGATCTCGTCGACGTCGGCATCGCCCGCCGGCATGTACGTATTGCACATTCGCGGCTGCGGCACGAAGCGGTAGGACTGGCGGCGTCCGCTGCCGGTCGAATCGACGCCCATCAAGCGAGCATTGAGCCGATCCTGCATGTAGCCACGCAGGACGCCGTTCTCGACCAACACCTTGTGCTGTCCCGGCACGCCCTCATCGTCAACGTTGAGACTACCGCGCTCTTCGGGAAGATTGCCGTCATCGTAGATCGTCACGAGGTCGCTCGCGACACGCTCCCCAACCCGGCCGCTGTAGAGCGAGGTCCCCCGCCGGTTGAAATCGCTTTCCAGCCCGTGACCGACGGCCTCGTGAAGTAAAACGCCACCACCCCCGGCGCCGACAATCATCTCCATCTCACCGGCTGGCGCCGGAATCGCGCAAACGTTGACGATGGCGATTCGCGCGGCCTCGGAGGCCAGCGCCTCGGGCGTTTCGCGAAAGAAGTAATCCATCGACGTGCGGCCGCCGTCGCCAACGTAACCCGAGCCGCGTTCTTTCTTGTCGCTGGCAACGACTTGGACGCCGAAACTGACCAACGGCCGGCAATCTTCGACGATTCGCCCGTCGCTGGTCGCAATCCATACTTCTTGAACCTCGTCGCTCACGTGCGCATTGACGGCCACCACGCGCGCGTCGTATCGGCGCGCCGCAACATCGGCGGCCTCGAGCATTGCTACGTAACGACGTGCATCGATGGGATGGTCCGATCGCCCATTGTAAAATGACGCATGCCGCTCGGTGACCAGTTCGACCTTTGGTATATCGCCCGCGGGGGAGCCGCGCGCGATGAGTGACGCCGCGTCGGCGGCCTCCGTTAGCGCGCGCTCGCTCAAGTCGTCGGAGCAGGCATAGCCCGCCGACTCCCCCGCCACGACCCGAATCCCGATTCCAAGCGTCACCCCGTACGATGCATCGTGAATGCGCCCGTCTTGCAAGCGGTATGAAAGCGTCCGGCGCCGCTCGCAGAAAACGTCGGCGAAATCTCCGCCGCCGCGCAACGCTCGAGTGAGAAGCCGCGCGAGCAGATCCTTGTCGACGGGCGGCGCACCGGGTTTCAAAATGTCGCCAGCCGGTCGACCGCGCGCACGATCGCAGCATCGGGATCTCCGGGCGAGCCGTTGATGAGAAAGGCGAACGCTACGCGGCCGTGATGCATCGTCGTGACGTAACCCGCGAGCGCCGAGACGTTCGAAAGATGTCCGCTTTTGGCACGAACCCGGCCGAGCGCCGTGGTGAAATCATAATCACGTAATGTACCATCGCGCCCGCCGCGCGGCAAAAGCAGATACAGCGTTGCTTCCCGGTCGGCCAGGAGCCGCGCCAACGTGATCGCTGCGACACGATTATCGGCAGAGAGGCCGCTGCCGTCAAAGAGACGCAAGCCGGGGAGCGGTACCATCGAGCGTCCCAAAAACTCTCGCTCGGCATTGAGGCCTCCCTCATCGTCCGCAACGCCCGTCACCTGCTCGCCGACCGTTCGCAGTAACTGCTCGGCATAATGATTGTCGGAGACGAAGAGCATGTGGGTCTCGAGGCTTTGCAGCGGCGGGGAGCGGTGGTCCCAGAGCACGACGCTTTGCAGCGGAGCGGCTCCGCTCGCCGGCGGCGCAGCCGGCGTTATTCCGCGCTCGAGCATCATCCCGTTTACTCTTCCGGCGACATAACGCGCAACGTCCTGCATTGGTGTCCAAGCCCGCTCTTGCATACCGCCGACTTCTTGACGCGACTCGATCGTGTCGCCGTCGACCGAGATCGCGCTGGTGGGAGCGGCGTAATCCTGACCGTTATCGTCACGTCCCCAATGCGGGTTGAGCGGAGGGCCGCTCAAAGTCGTGTCGTCTACCACCAATGCGCCGCTGATTCGCCGCAAGCCGGCGCGCGCGAGCATCGCAATTCCGTTGCGAAGGTCATCGGAGGTCAGCGACGGATCGCCCGAACCGATCAACCACAAATTCCCGGCAAGCTCGCCCTGGTCGTCGATCGCATCTTGTGCGGCGAACAACGTTTGATACCGATAGGCCGGACCCAACGCATCGAGCGCCGTCGCCGCAACAACGAGCTTCTGAACCGATGCGGGCGCGACGGCCCGATCGGCGCGGTCGTCGAAGATCGTTCGTCCCCCGGTTGAGATCACTGCGAAACTCCAACCGGTGGCCCCGTCGAGCACCGGCGCAAACGCGCTCTGCAACGCCCCCCTCAACCGATTGCGCTCGTCGTTGCTCCACGAATCCGGGGATGCTGGAGCGAAGCTGCGGTCCGACTCGCGGCTTCTCAATTTTCCGGCAACACAGGATGTGTTGTTCAAAGCTCGCTCTCCGGAAAATTGAGTCAAGCGAGCGCAGGGCACGAGGTCCTGCGAGAGCGCCCGCGAGGCGGAATGCAGCTTCGCGAACAGCACTCCTATCGCAACAATTGCCAGCAGAACGACGAAAGCCATCGCGCGCCTCTTACGTGCGCGCGACCGCCTCGATCTTCTCCTGTAGCCGACGCTGCTGCTCGCGTAGTTCATCAATGTCGTTTCGTAGCATGGCCACTTCGGCCGGAACCTTAGAGCCTTTTCGAATGTGCATGGCCGCTTCCATCGCGTGGCGGCGCAATCTTCCATCAAAGGCTTGCTCGCCCGTACGCTCCAGCGCAGCGAGCAGCCTGACGTCTCCGAGCGCCTCGGCCGCGTCGAGCGCAGCGAACGCCACGTGAAGATTGCCGTCGTGAACGTGTTGCTCGAGGGCGTCAACCGCTCGCGTGCGCTCGTCCTGGACAAGCGAACCTATGCGCCCCAGCGCACGCGCCGCCGCAATTCGCGCTCCTTCGCTCGATTCGAGCCGGAGCGCTTCGAGGATGACCGGCATCGCTCGAGCGTCGGCGAGCTCGGCCAGACCCGCAATCGCGCCTGCTTCCACGACACCGTTCCAGCTGCGTTCTCTACTCGCCGCAACGAGCACGTCGAAGGCTCGAGCGTCGCGCGTCTTTCCCAGCGCCGTCAGCGCGGCAGCTCGCACGAAGTAGGATTGCTGGCGCTGCGACGTTGCGATGAGCGCCGCCGCAACCTCCGCGTCGCGATAGTTGCCCAGCGCCTCGGCGACCGCGCGAACGACTTTTGGATGTTCGTGCGCCAGCGCGCGCAACAACGTCGCTCGAGCCCAGGGCGAGCGAGACGCGCCGATGGCTGCGGCCGTTTCGGCGAGCACGCCCCAAAAAGCTTCTCGCTCAAACGCGTCGTCGATGGCGTCACGCGCGACCCGGCCCCCTTCCGCCGCCAGCTCGCGGCCGGCGCGAATTCGCCCGATGATATTCGGATCGTCGCGCAATGCTGCCGCGCTGCGATCGGCGCCGAGCGCATAACTCACATCGGCCAAAAGAAACGCTCCGGGATCGAATCGGATCATGCGCGGCTCAAAATCGAGCGGCACCGAGATCGTTTCGTGAGCCCGTTCGACATGCGCGCGAACGCGCCGTTCTGGCGAAGCGCCGGCCTCGGGCGCCAGCGCCAGCTCGACGTCGAACTCATATGCAGCGTGTTCGTCATCGATGCGTTGCTTCTGATCGATCGTGATGGTCGCGATACCGTCCTTGGGATCCCAATCGGCGCGAATTTCAAGCTTGGGATGACCTTCGCGAAATATCCACTGATCGAAGAATCCGCGCATGTTACGTCCGGTGGCACGCTCGATTGCGCGAATCAAATCGATCGTTTCGACCGAACGGCCCGCGTTATCTGCGACGTAGCGGCGGACGGCGCGCCAAAACCTCGCGTCGCCGAGCTCGCCCCGAAGCATGTGCAGCACTGCCGCACCTTTTTGGTAGAGATGCCGGTCGAAGATTTCAATCGGGGCGATGTAAACGTTGCAGACGATTGGACGGCTGTAGCGCTGCGCGTCCTCACGCAGGTAGCTCTTGAAACCTTCGAAGATGTCGTAGACATACTCGTCGTGCCCGAGATCGTTCTCACGCCAAACCGCTTCCATGAACGTGGCGAAGCCTTCGTTCAGCCACGCGTGCGACCAATCAAGACAGGTCAGCAAGTCGCCGAACCACTGATGCGCAAGCTCGTGTGCAACCAGTGGATCGCTCGAAAAATCGAGCTGCGCGATTTCATCGTGTAGCGTTCGATCGGTCTGCGTCGTCGCCGAAGTGTTTTCCATTCCGCCGAAGATGAAATCCGAAACGGCGATTTGAGAGTATCGCGCGTACGGATAGGCGAGGCCCAACCGGTCTTCAAAACATCCGATCATCTTCGGCGTTTTGCCGAAGGAGCGTTCCCCCTCGCGCTCGCGGCCCGGCAAGACGTAATATGAGACCGGAACGGCATTGATACCGGCGTCGCCTTGCGCCACTTCGATGAACGGGCCGGCAACCATCGTCATGAGATACGTACAGTGCGCAACGTCCTGACGGTAGCGAAAGACCGTCGTCTCGCCATCGTCCGATCGCTCCACGAGTTCGCCGTTGCCGAGCGCAGTGGTTCCTTTTGGAACGACGATTGTAGTCGAAGTGCGTTGCTTTTCCTGCGGATCGTCAAGACACGGAAACCAATATCGGGCGTATTGGTCTTGACTCTGCGTCCACGCGTGGGAGATCTTCTCCGGGTGCTCGGCGGTCGGCTTCACGAAAAAGAGCCCGTGACGCGGCTTGGAGAGATGATACGTGATGACGACCGTCGCGCGCGCCTCGGGCGCGATCGCGGGATCAAACTCCAACTCGAGCGTGCGATCGCGTGACGTAAAGCGCGAGGCGCCTTGGACGCTGCGGATCTCGAGATCTACGGCATCGAGCACGAGGCGGGTCACCGGTTCGTCGAACGCGCGCACCGTTATGGCGCAGGTTCCGTCGAGCGACTCTTCGTCCAAATGAGGTGTAAGGTGAAGGTCGATCTCTTCAACGGCGACGATTCGGTCGGGACTGAAATGAGGACGGGCGCCGGGCAGCGCAAAAGAATGGTGTTCGTTCTTACCGTCGCCCATCGTGCTTGCCGAAGTTACGCGCCGCGAGTGCGGCAGTCCTACTCCCCGGCGGTTTGCAAGGCGCCCGTTACCTCGAGCACTGCGCCGGTGACGAAATCTCGATCGTGCGCGACGAAGAATCGCACAACGTCAGCAACGTCCTCATAGCTTCCGGCGCGCCCCCGCGGATTGCGCGCCGCGCGTTCCCGCGCTTGTGCGCGCGAGAGGGTCTTCTCTCGAATGTCGCCGGGCGCGACGACGTTGACGGTGATGCCCCGGGGTGCCTCCTCAATCGCCAGCGACCGCGCGAAGGCGACGAGCGCGCTCTTTGCTGCTTGATAGAGCGAAAAACCGCGAAACGGGCGCGTCTCGTTCGAGCCTAGCATGCCAAAGAAAACGATGCGACCAAAATTCCCCTCGCGCATGGCGGGCAACGTAGCACGCGACGCCAGAACGGCGCTGCGGAGATTGCCGTCGAGCATCTCGCGATAGTCGTCGAGCGTGGTACGGGCGAAGCGCTTGACGACGAGCGGGCCGACGGCATGCACGAGCGTGTCGAACGGCCCGTGTTGGCGAACTAACTCGTCGAGTGCGCGCTCGATTGACGATGCGTCCGCGAGGAAATCGATTCGAGCCGCCGCCGCCGCGGCGCCGCCTTCACGAATCGCCGCGATGGTCGCGTCTGGTGGAGTCGAGCGATAGGTTACGGCGACAACTCCGAAGCCGTCGCGAGCGAGCGCCGGAGCGATTCCCGCCGCGAGGCCGCCGGCCGCTCCAGTGACCAACGCGCGGCGATTCAACTCTAAACGATGCCGACCTTAGCGGGACGCGACATCTCGGCAGTGACCGCGCGCTGGTCACCGCGCCGTTCGAAGAAGCCCATCCACGTCTCGTAGACCATGGGCACGAGGAACAGCGTAAGAACGAGCGAGCTCAAAAGGCCGCCGATAATCACCGTGCCAACCGCTTGGCGCCACTCGCCGCCCTCAGCAAAGCCCAACGAGAGCGGAAGCATGCCGAAGATCATTGCGCACGTCGTCATCAAGATGGGTCGAAACCGCGTGCTTGCCGCGAGCAAGACCGCATCGTGCACGCGCATGCCGCGGCGGCAAAGCGTATTCGAGTAGTCGACCAGCAAGATTCCGTTCTTCGCGACCAAGCCAAAGAGCATGATGATCCCGATCATCGAGATGATGTTGAGCGACTGTCCGCCATTCGGTTCGATCCGGTGCATCAACGACAGCGCGACGAGCGCGCCGATGATTGCCAGCGGGACGCAGAGCATCACGATCAGCGGCTCCAAGAACGAACTGTAGAGAATCACCATCAACATGTAGACGAGCGTAAACGACAGGACCAGGGCAATGCCCATGTTGGCCATCGTTTCGTTCATGAATTGCGTGTCGCCCTGAGCTATAACCTGAAGGCCGGAAGGAAGAAATCCGGGCTTCTTGAGCTCCCGCTCGAGCGGTCCCGTGACGGCGCCGAGCGAGTAACCCGGCAAGGTGCCGCCGTAGACGTCGACGACACGCTGCCGGTTCAAGCGCTTGATCTGCAGTGGTGCTTTGGTCCACTGCAGATTCGCAATGTCGGCCAGCGGGACGAGCGTGCCGTCCTGCGCGCGTACTCGAACGTCCTGCAGCTCGTCGACCGTCTTGCGATCCGTCAACGGAAATTGCACGCGCACGTCGACCAAGCCGTTCTCCGCACGCACGCGGGTTGCCACCGCACCGTCGATCGCCAAGCGCGCCGCGTTTGCCGCGTCCGACGGCGCAATTCCGAGCACTTCGGCTTTCTGCGCGTCGATGTTCACGTTAAGGCGGGGCGCCGCCGCCTCGTTGCTGGTCTGGATGTTGACGCTGCCCGGCGTATTCCGCAAATACTGCGCCACCTTCTCGGCGCCGGCAGCGATCTCGTCTTCCGGTCCGGAAAGCGAATAGAAAATCGAAGCGCCGCTGCCGCCGCCATTATCGCCCGATACTTGGAAGTCGCCACCTGGAACGAGGTACGCTAGCTTGCGAATCTGGTCGATGATTTTGTACGTATCGTGCCGGCGTTCGGGAAATGTTTGTGCGTCGAGCTTCGCATAGTTATCGCCGATCGCCGAGCCCCATCCCTGCGGTTTTCGCCCGACCACCGAACTCACCGATTTGATTCCGTCGACCTTCATGATGCTGTCTTCGAGCGCCGTGACGTATTTCGCGGTCGTTTGCAGGGGCGTGCCCGGCGGATACGTCACAGTCATCGCGATTTCGCCGCTCTGCACTTGCGGAACGAAGTCGAAATCGATGGGCCCCAGCAGCGGGAGCAAAACCGCCAAGAGAACCGGCAACGCGAAGGTGACCACGGTGAGACTTCGGCTCCGACCCGTCGCGTAGAACCAGCGCCCTACCCCGCGGACGAGGTTCATTAGCACGTCGCCGCCCCAATCGTAGAGGCGCTTCGTTCTTCCGTGTCCGTTGCGCGATTGCGTCCACCGGTAGCGCAGCCTCTGCTCGGGAACCGCCGCCCGCATAACAAGACCGACGACGTGCCAGAACGCGGTGACGATCAGAATGAAAATGTCGAGCGCTACGGTCGTCGTTCCCGCTCCCATCGCGAGCGTCAGCGAATTGAGCACGAGAACTACGCATGCAAATACGACGAAGAGCCCGTGCCGCAGCGCATACGGCAGCGATTTGGTTCGATACCAGGTTAAGATCCGCTCGTAGCGCAGCACGAAAAAGTTCAGCAGCAGCACGGCACCGATCATGATCGGAATGATCTGACGAAGCTCCGCAATCGGCCATGGGATGAAGTATGCGAGGACAGCGGCAACGCAGAGCGCTAAGGTAACCTTGATCGATCCGAGCGTCTCCATCCATGCCGGCTGCGCCTTCGAACGCTTCAAAATGCTCCAACGAGCGGCCAACAGCGGCGTTAGCGTGAATGACACCAGCAGGGAGAATAGCGTGGAGATGACGATCACCGCGCCGAACTCGCGCAAATAGGCGCCGACGATGCCGGGCAAAAACGCGATCGGCAGAAAGACGACGACGTCGACCATGGTGATTGCCACGGCCGCGCCTCCAATTTCACTGCGGCCGTTGATTGCCGCGTCGGTCGGCTCTTCACCGAGGTCTCGATGGCGCGTGATGTTCTCGAGTACGACGATGGAATCGTCGACGAGGATACCGATGATCAGCGACAGGCCCATGAGCGACATCGTGTCGAGATGGAAGCCGAACATTTTCATCAGCACGAACGTCGATAGGATCGACGTAGGAATCGCAACCATGATAACGATCGCATTGCGCCACGCATGCAGGAAGAGCAGCATGACGAGCATCGTCAGCACGATGCCCTCGATCAGCGATTGCCAGACGCCGTTGAGCGACTTCTGCGTGTAATCGGCAGGCGCATCGATTTCGCTCAGGGTGATCTCGGGGAACTGCGTGCCGATCTGCTTGATGTGTTCGCGCGCGATCTTCGTCGAAGTAATCTCGTCGGCGTTGATATTGCGGCCAAGTTCGATATAGATGCGAGGCTCGCCGTTAAAGTGGGAGATCGACGTCGGTTCCACGTGGCTGTCGAATGCATACGCGACGTCGCCGACCTTCATGTTCTTGTTCGAACTGCCGGGCACGACGAGTGGGATTCCAAGTAAATCTTGGGCGCTGTTGACCTCCGCGTGAACAGAAACGCTCGTTTCCTGCGTTCGCTGACGAAGAATGCCGCCGGGAAGGTTGGCGTTATTCGCAGCAACCGCAGCAAAGACGTCTCCGAGGGTCGCATTTGCCCCGAGCAAGCGTTCTGGGATCGGCTCGACGTGGAACTCGCGGTCGGCCGCGCCACTCACGTCCACGGTCTGAACGTTAGGAATACCTTTAAGGACCGGCTCGAGTTTATTGTTGACGAGATCGGCGAGCTGCGTGGGAGATAGCGTTCTGGAGCTGACGGCAAGGTCGAGCAACGGCTGCGATGCGCCGTTCTTGTCGACGGTCGGCGGATTGAGATCGACCGGAAGATAGACGCGCGCCGTATCCACGGCGCTCTGTACGTTGATGGCGGCGATGTCCAGATTGGTGCCCAGCTTGAACTGCACCACGATCGAGGCTGAGCCTTCTTGGGCCGTGGCGCTCATCTGGTCGAGGTTGTCGATGCCGTCGAGCTGGTCTTCGATCGGTTTGACGATGAGCCGCTCCATCTCTTGCGGAGATGCTCCGGGATAGCTCGAAAACACGACGACGACCGGGAAGTCCGTCCCCGGCGGATTCGCGCTGCGGCCGATCTTGGTGAAAGCAATCGTACCGAAGATCGCCAGCGCGATAAACACCATCGCGGTGATCACCGGGCGGCTAATTGCGAAGCGGGTCAACCCCACGATAGAAGTTCCATTGCTCTTCTGCTCTACGCTCGAGGCCTGCCGACTGTTTCAGCCCAAGCCGACCCCGAGTCGCTCCTGAGCCCAGGGCCACCGTCCACTATACCGGACTACGGAAAACTTGTCATCCTGAGCCTGTCGAGACTTGTCATCCTGAGCTTGTCGAAGGGTGACAGGCTCAGCATGACACACAGCGGCAGGCTCATGCTTCGACAGGGTCAGCATGACACACAGCGGCGGGCTCATGCTTCGACAGGCTCAGCATGACACACAGCGGCGGGCTCAGCATGACACGCAGCGCTTCACACCTGACAAAATGCGCAAGAGAGGACTCGAACCTCCACGAAGTTGCCCCCGCTAGCCCCTCAAGCTAGTGCGTCTACCAATTCCGCCACTTGCGCGCTAAGGGGCTTAGTGGTTTCGCGCGTACGGGGCGAAACCCGCTCTGCGCGGCGCGTGGCTTCGTGCCTAGGGCGGACCCAACGCCATCGCGCGCACCGAGGTAATGCCTTGCGTGATCGTGAGCGAGGGCTTGTCGCTCCCCGCCGGATAGACATTGATCTGCGGCGCGCAGCACTCAACGTAGAGATCGTTCTTCGAATCGACCAGCACCGGGCCAGGCAAGGAAATATCGGCGATCGTTTGCGCAAGATTCCAGCCGGCGCCGCTATAGAGCGTCGCAGAGGCATCGTTCTCGTCGGAGACCCAGAGCTGACTCGATGAAGTGAGCGCGAGCCACGCCGGGCCATGGATGCCGCGTTCAATCGTCGCGATCGGCGTGTCGCCGCCGGCCGAATAAACCGTTACCGTCCTGCCATTACCGAAGTGCGTGTTCCCGACGAAAAGCTGATCGTTCGCATCGAGAACGATCGCTTGGGGACCCCTGATACCCTGCGTAATCGATCGCATTAGCTTTCCGCTGGGCGAGTACACCGTGACGGAGTTCCCGAAAAGGTTCGCGACGTAGAGATCTCCCGCCGAGTCGAAGGCCAATGCGACGGGGTCCTTGATACCTTTCGAAATCGTGCGCGCCGGCTCGCTCTGTCCTGAAGGAAAGACCGAAACCGTGTCGTTCTGCTCGTTGCCGACGTAGAGGTTATCATGGGAATCGACGTCGATCGAGATCGGCCAGGCGATTCCACTCGTCAGGCTTCGCGCAAGTTTTCTCGAAGACGGCGCGTATACCGCGACGCTCGTCAATCCGGTAATAGCGTAGAGATAGCCCTGCGAGTCGAAGGCGATGCCACCCGCATTCATTCCCTTCTTGGGAATGGCTTTGGTAATGGTCCTAACGAGTTTTCCGGTCGATGAGTACTCGGTGATGTCGTTGTAGTTCTCGACGAAGAGATCGGCGGCTGCCGCGGTCTGCCTTGCGGCTTTCGTCTGCAACGACGTCGGCGCCCCGCCAGGGGTAACGTTCGGCGTGGAGCACGCGGCTAACGCTACAGTCAGGAGGATGCGCGCGGCCGGCTTCATCACCCTAGGTTTGGATCGAGAGCATCGCGCAGACCATCGCCAATATAATTGATCGCTAGAACCGTCACCAGAATGCAGAGGCCCGGGAAGACCGCGGCCCACCACGCAATCGAAAGATTGCTTTGTGCGTTGGCGAGCATATTTCCCCACGACGCAGTTGGTGGTTGAATGCCCAGGCCAAGAAACGAGAGCGTCGATTCGATGATGATAACATTGGCGACATCCAGCGTCGCTTGCACCACGATCGGCGCGACGGCGTTCGGCAGGAGGTGGCGGAAGATGATACGGCGATCGTTGTTGCCCACGGCGCGCGCCGCTTCGGCGAATTCGCGCTCGCGCAAACTTAAGAACGAGGCGCGGACCAGGCGCGCAACCGTCGGCCATGAGAGCGCCCCGATGATAATGACGATCACGCCGAAGCTCAGCGCGGCTTTCGTCGAGCTCGCGGCGACGATTGCCGTCAGCACGAGCAAGAGCGGAAGCAAGGGAATCGAGAGGAACACGTCGGTGACGCGCATCAGCGCGTAGTCGATCCATCCGCCGTAATAGCCGGCAATCGCCCCAAGGACCGTGCCGATCAACACCTCCATGACGACCGCGGAGAGTCCGACCGCAAGCGAAATGCGCGCGCCGTAAAGCAGCCTCGAAAGCAGATCGCGCCCCACCTCGTCGGTTCCCAGCGAATGACCGCCGCATTGCGATGCATTTTGGAAGCACGGCGGCAAGGGAGTTCCTTGCCAGTGGACGTTATCGATCGCGTTGGGATCGAACGGTGAGAGCTGCTTGGCAAGAACGGCGGCGAGTATCATGAGCGTCAAAACGGCTAATCCCGCTACCGCGAGCTTGTGCCGGCGCAGCCGCGTCCAGAACGTTACTCGGCTGAAATGAAGCTCTTCGTCCGCGACGAGTCCGCTGCCGGCGGGTACCGACGGTGCTGCCACGGGCTAGTCGTACTTGACGCGCGGGTCGAGCCACGCGTAGACGACGTCGGCGAAGAGGTTTGAGAAGACGACCAGGAAGGCCACTAGCAACAAATAGCCCATCAGCAGGGCGAGGTCGCTCTGATTGAGCGCATTGATGAAGAGCCGGCCCATTCCGGGCCAGGCGAAGATCGTTTCGGTGATGATCGCACCGGCGAGCAAGGTCGGAAGCGAGAGCGCGATGACGGTGATAACCGGAATCAGCGCATTCTTCAGACCGTGCTTGAAAAGGATCGTTCGAAAGGAAAGACCCTTCGCGGCAGCAGTGCGCATGTAATCGGTTCCGAGCACCTCGAGCAGTGAGGATCGCATGAATCGGCTGAACGTGGCCAGGCCCAAGAGCGAAAGCACCGTCGCGGGAAGGACGAGATGCGCGAGGCGGTCGCCCAAATCGAAGGTGTCGCTGTTCGATATCCCGGCCGAAGGCAACTGAATTTGATATCCCCCCGGCAGCGGAATGCCGTGCACGGCAAACGCCAGCTGCATCATAAGGGCGAACCAGAAGACCGGCATAGACTGCCCGAAGAAGGCCAGGGTCGTAATCGAGTAGTCGAGCACGGAATAGCGGTAAACGGCAGAGAGGATGCCGGCCCCGAGGCCCAAGCCGATCGAGATCACCAGCGACGCGCCCATTAGCTCCAGCGTCGCCGGAAAACGTTCGATCAGCGCCGCAAAGACGGGCTCGGAGTTGCTCGTCGAGTAGCCAAAATCACCCACGAGCACGTGCCCGAGCCACTTGATGTATTGAATCGGCACCGGCTGGTCCATGCCAAGGTTGTGCCGCAGACGGGCAATGTCGGCCGCCGTAATATGCGGATTCTGCAGATACGGCGCAAGCGGTCCTCCCGGCATGTTGTACAAAATGCCGTAGAGGATGATCGAGATCGCGAACAGCAGCGGAATAGCCTGAAGCGTCCGGCGCACGACGTAGGTGAACAATGTGGGCGCCGTTATTGGACGTTAAGCGGGCTCTCTCCCCGCCGCCAGCGGCTCCAGGCCTAGGACTTTTCTCGCTTGGTTCGGTGTAGCGACCGGCCGGCCGGCCTCGCCCGCGATGCGCGCGACGCGTGCGACGAGCTCTTCGTTACGCGCCAAGCGCCCGCGACTGTAGTAAATATTGTCTTCCAATCCTACCCGGACGTGGCCGCCCATGGCGATGGCGGCCATCGCCATCGGCAGCTGCTGACGGCCAATTCCGGCAACCGACCACGTGCATCCGGCCGGCAAGGCATCGACCAGGTCGGCGAGATTTTGCACCGTCGCGTCGAGGCCACCCGGAACTCCGAGCACGAGGTCGACGTGTTGCGGCAGTGAGAGCAGCCGCTCGCGCGCGAGCTTGCGCGCGTTGCTAATGTGCCCCTTATCGAAAATTTCAAGCTCGGGACGAACGCCGTACTCGTTCATCTTTTTAAGTATGCCGCGCATGATTGGAAAGCTGTTTTCAAAGATGTCGTCGCCGAAATTCACGCTGCCGCACGTCAAGGTCGCCATCTCGGGCCGAAGCGCGAGGGGCGCTGCCCGTTCTTCCGGAGTCATTCCGATCGCCCCGCCGGATGAGAACTGCACCACGAGGTCACTCTGCGCGCGAATTGAATCGTAGGCTTCCCGAAACCGTTCCACGCTGTGGGTATTCGTGCCGTCGTCGTTGCGGCAGTGGACGTGAATGATCGACGCTCCGGCCTCGCGCACCGCCTTCGCCGTTTCGCCCAGCAGTTGCGGTGTGTACGGTAGATATGGCGTCTGATCGGGACGCAACTCGGCGCCCACCGGCGCGCACGTGATCACGAGCGGATCCATTAGCCGTTCACGTTCGCAGCGCGAGAACGCAGTTCATTGCGCGAGCGCGCGATATGCGGCCTCAACAAAATCATCATCGATGCCAAGCAGCGCCGTGAGCGCGACGGCGTCGGCCCGAGGAGCTTCGTCGCCGTGAACTTCCTCGATCGTGTAATCCATTGCTTGAGCGAGCGCGGCGAGCGCCGCGGGGATTTCCGCCGTCTGCGGTCGTGCCGGCATATCCCGTAGACCACGAACCGCGAAATGTCGCGTACCGGCGACGCTCGCGATGCCCGCGAGGTGCGTCGCCACCATTCCGCAGGCGCCGCGCTGGCGCAGCCGCGCAAGCAGCGCCACCAAAAGCGCACGCCCCTCGTGAGGCGTGGTCGTGCGCGCAAACTCATCGACGAAGATCAAGAGGCGAGGCGCGCGGCGCGCGAGTATCGCTCTGAGCTCCAAGACCTCTCGCGCAAACGAGGAGAGCAGACCACCAATCTGCGCCTCCCGCCCCAGCCCAAGCCACGCGACGTGATCGAAGAGACCCACGCGAGCCCCGATCGCCGGAACCGGCAGACCGAAGGCGACGCAGAGCGCGACAAAACCGCACGTCTGCAACGAAACGCTCTTGCCGCCCATGTTCGGGCCGGTGAGCACCGCCGTGTCGTGCAGGTCGATATCGAGCGGCACGAATCTGCGTCCAGCGACTTCTAGCTCGCCGGCTAATGGAAGAAAACGCGCCTTCTCAAAGGCCAGTACCGGTTCGGCAGGGACGCTCGCCGGGGCGCACTCATAGCGTTGGCTAAAGCGCGCGGCCGCGAGCAAGACGTCGAGCTCGGCGAGCGCGGCCGCCGCCGCGCCGAGTTCAGCCGCCCGTTCGCGCACCGTGGCGGAGAGCTGCGCGCGCACGCGCGCTTCGGCTTGAGCGACCGCAGTGGCGGCTTCGTCGCGGCGCGCAAGCGCCGCAAGCGTGGCTTCGCCGTACTCAAGGGCGCAGAGAAGATACGTTGGCGCTTCGCGAACGACGCGAACTCCTGCGGGCAACGGGCCGGGCAACTCCGCGCGCATGACGATGAACTCACTGCCGGCGATCTCGTCGCGGCCGAGTTGCTGCGCCGCGCGTGCGCTTTCGCGACCGCGTGAAGCGTCGAGCTCCGCCTGCTCCCGCGCCAGTCGTTCCCGCGCGATTTGCAAATCCGCATCGAACGCGTCGGCGAGATAAAAGCTCCTCTCGTCATTGCCGGCGATGGCCAAGGCTTCGTCGAGCACGCGGACGCCATCGTTGGCGATCGGAACTCCTCGGCTGCTCGGCGAGACTAATCCATCGATACGTTCGATCGCGGCGCAAAAGCGGCGAAGCTCGAGAAAACTTGGATCGTCGAGAACGTCACCCATGGAGGCTCGGGCAATCGCGCTTGCCGCGTCCGGCATCGCGCGCAATACGGCACGCACGCCGTCAATGCGTTCCTCCCCCAGCTCGGCTGCCGTCGCGGCGACCTTCCTCGCGCGTGCTTCGGCACTGCTTTCCGACCCCGGTTGAAACGGAACCAACTCGGAAAAGAGCCGCTCACCGTAGGGCGAGACCGGCGCGACCGCGTTACAAAGCCACTCGAATCCCAGAACGTCCGCGCTCGACGCATCGAGCAGATCGAGCGCCCTCAAGCGGCACGCGTTCCGGCGTAAACGTCAAAGGTCGGCAATCCGGTTGAATCGGCAACCGCGCGCGCGAAGGCGCGCGGCTCGAACGCGCGCTCGGGCGAGATCGAAGCGACCGTGGCGGCAATCACGCGAAGCGGCCGCAGACAACGCACGGCGAGCCGCCCCAACGCACCGGTCGCTGCGTTGCCGCTCAGCGCGATTTGCGTCGGATCGCGTACGACGATTTGGCGCCGCTCGCCGGCGGCAAGCAGCGCAACGGCCTGGGCCGATGTAAGAGCGCCTTGGATTTCGATCGCCGGCGCGTGCGGATCGGCGCGCGGTACGGAGAGCCGCGTCACCAGGGCGGCTACCTCGTCGACGGCCTCCTGCATCGTCTTCGCCGACGCTGCACCGGCGGCGACGACGATCGCGCCATTGGAACCGGCCAACGCGGCTACTCGATCGACGGCACCGTCGACGATGACGGCCTCGCTGAAGCGGGAAAGCTCGGCAACGATTTCGCGGACGCCCGATGCGGTGGGAGGGCCCACCAGCTCGTAGCGCCCGCTGGATGCGGTCCGCGCGTACAATAATCTACCCGTTGGGCTTTGCAATCGCGTGAAGTCGAGAATCTCAGCGGCGGGGAACGACGGCAGCGCGTTGCGCGCGGTTACGAATGCCGTCTGCGGATAAAGCCAGAGCCGATGTTCGGGATTGAGCGACGCGATCGCCGTCGATAGCCCTGCGCCGCGCGCGGCATCGTAGATTGCACGCAACGCCGTGGTCTTGCCGACGTCGCGGCCGGTGCCGACGACGAAGATCGAGCTCGCGCCTGCCGCGCGCGCCAGATCGAGAAGCTCGAAGCCGACTCGCAAGCGTTTCTTATCCCCGAACGTCCTTCAGCTACCCGATGCGCAGCGCCTTGAGGACGGCAAATGCAACGCCGGTCAGGGCCAATACGAGACCGCCGATGAACGCCGCATTGCGCGCGGCATAGCGTCCCAACCAGCGTCCAAGCGTCAGCCCCAGGGTGGTGAACGCGATGGATGTGGCAAAAATGACCGTCAACGAAACGGCTATCGGAACGCCGATATAGAGGATGCTGAAGCCAATGCCAAGCGAGTCGAGGCTGATGGCGAAGGCCGCGATCGTTAATCCGCGGCCGCTCGAAAGGTCGAGCCGCTGCGAACTGGAGAGATCCGTGCTGCTTTCGCGCATCATATAGATTCCTAGACCAATGAGCGCGGCAAATCCGATATAGCCCGCGTAATCTCCCACCAGATGTCCGGCAACGGCGCCAAGCCCCGCCCCGATGAGGTTCATCACGATCTCCGCAAAGGCAAAGGTGATCCCGATGCGGAGTTTTTGACTGGAAGGAACGCCCCGAACGCCGACGCCGACGCTCACGGCGAAGACGTCGAGTGCGAGCGCTAGCGCGACAACGACGACTTTTAGGATTGCCGCACCCACGAATGCTGACCCACCAGCACGGCTTTGCGCGACGTGCCGGTGAAGCTTCCTGCATGATCCGCCGGTGGCCGACCTCGCTCTTTCTCTTCGCCGCGCTGCTGCTGCTTGCAGCGTTCGTCACGCCGGTCGCTGCGGTAATCGTCGCGATGCCCCCGGCCCAAGCGCTGGCGGCCTTTGCGCACAACGGGGCCGACGCGCTGCGCGTCTCGCTGGTAGCATCCGCCGGGGCGACGCTCGCCGCCACACTGCTGGGCGTGCCGGGCGGATACGCGCTCTCGCGCCTCCCGGCGAAGCTGCGCGCCGCCGCGGTCTTCTTGCTGGCGCTGCCGCTCGCGTTTCCGCCGGTCGCATCGGGCTTGATGTTGATTTACGCGCTTGGAATCAATTCACCGGTGGGCGGATGGCTCGCAATGCACGGCGTGACCGTTGCCGATTCGCTGCTCGGCGTCGCCATTGCAGAGTTCTTCGTTTCGGGCTCCTTCGTTGCGATCGCCGCCACCGCCGCGTTCGGCGCACTCGATCCCATGTATGCCGACGCGGCGCGAACGCTGGGCGCGAGTGAATGGCGTATCTTCGCGCGCGTCGCGCTCCCCGCCGCGGCGGGGAGCATCGGTGCTGGAATCGCCTTTGCATGGCTGCGAGCGATCGGCGAGTACGGGGCAACGAGCATCGTCGCATTTCACCCAACGTCGCTGCCCGTCGCGCTTTACGTCGCGCTTTCGGCTTCCGGCGTACGCGAAGCGCTGGCCCTCTGCTACGGGTTCGTCCTACTCGCCGCCGTAGTTCTGGCGGCGGCCTGGATTCTGCGACGAGGCGTCGTACAGTAGCGCGATGCTGCCGACCGCGCAAAAGAACTTCTATTTCCTGGCGCGACGTTTCGTTGCCGGTGAAGGCATCGGCGACGCCATTCGAGCGGTCCGCAGGCTCAACGATTCGGGGATGACGGCCACCCTGGATTTCCTTGGCGAAGACGTCTCCGAGCTGGACGCCGCGACGCGTCAACGCGATGTTTACCTCGAAATGCTCGACGCGATCGGATCGAGCGGCGTCGACTCAAACGTTTCGGTGAAGCTAACGTCGATGGGCCTGCTCATCGATGAAAACATCGCGCTCGAAAATCTTCTGACGATCCTCGAGCGCGCGGGCGCGAATCCCGATCCGTTCGTTCGCATCGATATGGAAGGCTCGGCCGTACTCGAGGCAACGTTGCGCGTTTTCCGTCGCGCATTCGCAATTTACCCCACGGTCGGCCCCGTACTCCAAGCCTACCTAAAGCGCACACCGGCCGACGTCGACACAGCCATCGCCCTGGGCGCGCGCGTGCGTTTCTGCAAGGGCGCCTATAACGAACCTCCCGAGATCGCCTACAAAGAGATGCCGAAGATCCGCTCGCAATATCTGATGCTCGCTCGCGCGCTCCTGGAACGCGGGAAGTATCCCGGTATCGCAACGCACGATCGTCGTTTGATCTCCGCGGTCAAGCAGTTCGTCGCCGAGCGGGGAATCTCGAACGACCGTTTCGAGTTTCAGATGCTCTATGGCTGCCGCCCGAGCGTTCAGCGTGACATCGTCGCTCAGGGGTACCGCTTGCGAATCTACGTCCCGTTTGGAACGCACTGGGCCGGCTACTTCTATCGGCGCGTGCTCGAGCGCCGGGAAAACCTTCTCTTTGCGATTTCTTCCATGTTCTCACGCTGATGCGCGCGGTCGTGCAGCGCGTCTCGAGCGCGCGCGTGCGTGTCGGGGAACGGACGGTTGGCGAGATCGGCACCGGAGTGCTCGCACTCGTCAGCGTCGGCATTGACGACGAATTAAGCGATGCGCGTATGACCGCCCAGAAGATCGCGGGATTGCGAATCTTTCCCGACCACGACGGGCTCATGAACCGCTCGTTGCTCGACATCGGCGGGGCGGCACTGCTCGTCTCGCAGTTCACCCTCCATGGCGACGTCCGTCGTGGACGGCGCCCGTCGTTCGTTGCCGCCGCCAAGGAACCTCAGGCGCGCGAACTTTACGAGTTCGCCGGCGCCGAGCTCGAGGCTACCGGCGTGCCAGTCGCCTATGGCGAATTCGGCGCCCAGATGGACGTCGAGCTGGTCAACAGCGGCCCGGTCACGATCCTCCTCGATACGAAGCGTCAATTTTAGCCTGCTTGCTTCCCCGCATTCGAGCCGCTTCTTCTCATCTGGCTTCAACCTTGCGGCCAAACTTTCGACCCTCCAGTTGCGTTGTAGTAAGTGGAGCAAGCTTGCCGCTATCGGGCGGCAGAAGAACCTACAGACAGATAGGACGAAACATGATTCCGGAACAGACCAGGCGCGGCGGCGGAATGTCGGTGCGAGAGGCCGGCCAAAAAGGCGGCGAGACCGTCAAGCAAAAGTACGGCGCCGAGTTCTACGAAGCGATCGGTCGCAAAGGGGGACTGGCGACCAAACTCGCCCACGGCCACGAATTCTACGAACAAATCGGCAAGAAGGGCGGCAAAAAAGGCGGCGAAGCGACGCGCGATCGCTATGGTCCCGACTTTTATGAACGAATCGGACAAAAAGGTGGACAAAAGGTCAAGCAGCTCATCGAAGAAGGAAAACGGGCCGCGACGGACCGCAAGCGCGCGAGTTAATCGCGGCCGCATGCGCGGGAGCCTGATTCTCTTCGTTCTCGCGTTTGCGGCACTCGGCATCGGCAGAGCGGATGCATATCCGATGCCTCCGACGCCGATGCCAAAGCCAACGCCCAGCCCGTCGGCCGCCCCGCCGGGCGACGCTTTGGCGTACGACTCGATGTTGCTCTTCGTGCTCGACGATCCGATTTCGTCGAAGTCGTCCAAGAATGGATCGATCGTGCGCGCTCACCTCAAGAGCGCCATCCAGGTAGCCGGTCATACGGTGGCCCCCGCCGGAACGCCCGCACAAATTCGTATCGTTGACGTCTCTCCGGCCGACATCACCGACATCTACGGATTCGTCGACATTTTCTTTGAGCCACTCCGTCTGCCGGACGGACGAATGCTGCCACTGCGCACGCCTGTCGCACGCCTGATGCCCGGCGTCTCTTCCGGACACCAATCGACGGTCGGAGCAGAGGATACGGTGGGCGACATTTTCGTGCCGTACTATCCGCTCTGGCAAATCGCGCGCAAAGGAAAGAATTTCGTGCTCGGTCCCGGATCGGTGCTTCCCGCGAACACCGAAGCGGCGCTGACGGCGCAACCTAACGGCTCGATCGTCATGACGACACCCCCGCCAATCCTCGAAAGCACAGAAGCGCCCAGTTCGACCTTTCCGGTATCGCCGCTGGCGACGCCGCTGTCATCCCCCGCTCCCACGCCGCGCGCAAAAGCGACGCCAAGCCCAACGCCCATCCCTACGCCGGCGCCCACGCCCACCGCTTCCCCGGGCTAGGGCGAAGCTTTCAGAACCGGTCTACCGAAACAACCGCCTCGCAAGAAAGTGAGGTGTTTTCGTGTTGCTTCGATTGGGATACGCCGTTGGGTTGGCACTAACCGCCGTGGCGACGCTGGCCGCGGCGCCGGCTCCAAAAGCGACGCTTCCGCCCGTTCCGCAAGGCACCGAGGTTGCCTTCGTCAAGTCGATTCAAAAAGATCTGATGGCTCGTTTCCCGACGGGCTCCGATGCGCAAAGGGCCGGCTATTTCCGCTACACCAATGAAGATGAAGACGGCGCGATCAGTTATACGAACCTGCAGTGGCAGAGCGGCGATCCCCAACATCCCAGCCAGCTTTGGTATGACATTCACGGGAATCTACTCGGCGCCGATTTTTCGGTAATGCAGAGCACGTCGCCGGCGCCTCCGTCGGTGTGGGGCGTGGATTTTCGCCGATGGATCTCCTTCCGCGAACACATTCACTACGTCCTGAATGGACCCAGCGGCAAAGCAATCTATGGCGCAACGAGTGCCAAAAAATTCCTTGCGGCGGGCGGCAACGTCGACGATCCCCAAGCTGCGACGCTGGTGAAGATGGGCGCCGTCAAGAACGTCGCCGACGTCAAGCGCGTATTCCTGTTCCCATCGATATGGGATCTGATCGTGTGGATCAAGCCCAATCCAGACGGCGCATTTGCGGACAAGAACCCGTTAGTGATCCCCAGCGACTGCGCCCAACATGACGACATGTGAAGCTCCGCGGGAATGATGCTACTGTTGTGGGGAGCAGTACTTGTCGGCGGCCGAGAGAGCGGCGTCGGCCGCTCGGTCTTCGTTCACGCCGATGATGTCGCGTTGAGCGTTGAAGTGCAGGTAGCTTTTGACGTCACGCGCCGCTTGCGGCGCCGCCATCTCTTGCGGATCGAAGCCGCCCATCGCCGGGTGCACTCGCGCGATCGGATAGTTGAGCATGTACCGGTGCATCTCTTGTAGGTCGATCGCGAGCTGCCGTTGGTGGTCGTAAGCGGTCTGCAAGTTCTGCGCGGCGAGATGCACTTGAGCCGCGGCTTGCGGATCGGTCGTCAGCGAGGAGCCTTGGCGTAGGGCGTTGATCTCGCTCTGTATCGCGGCAAGCGAACGGTTAAGCACGACCTCTTGGCGACCGATCGAATCGCGCACCGAAAAGAACAATTGCTCGTAGTTCGGCTGATCGAAAAGCGTGTTCAACTGGTCGAGCTGAACGCCGACGCCGGTGAGCGTGCGGTCGTTCGCGAGCATCGGAACCAGCGCATCGTCGAAATGGGTTGCGAGCGAACGGCAGTACGGCGACGACGTCACCGTAATGATCGTCCGGGGTTCCGGCGACGATGTTGGCGATGGCAGCACGATTGCCAGTACGGTGAGCAAGTTAAGCAAGGACATCGAATGAAATCTCTGAGTTATTCGTTCGTCCAATAATCCTTGAGCGCCTTGCCGCGCGAGGGATGACGCAACTTGCGTAGCGCTTTTGCTTCGATTTGCCGTATGCGCTCGCGAGTGACGCCGAACTCTTGGCCAACCTCTTCAAGCGTGCGTTGATGGCCGTCTTCCAAACCGAATCGTAAGACGAGCACTTTACGCTCGCGCTCCGTCAGATTTTGCAAGACGTCTTGCATCTTCTCTTTGAGCAGCATCACCGAGGCTGCCTCCGCGGGCGCGACCGCCTCTTGGTCCTCGATGAAATCGCCGAGATGCGAATCTTCTTCTTCGCCAATGGGCGTCTCGAGCGAGATCGGCTCTTGTGAAATTTTCATTACTTCCCGAACTTTTTCGGGCGTGAGTCCCATGGATTCGGCGATCTCCTCCACCGTTGGCTCGCGACCCAGCTCCTGCAAGAGCTGACGGGAAACTTTGATGAGGCGATTGATCGTTTCGACCATGTGCACCGGGATGCGAATCGTTCGAGCCTGATCGGCGAGCGCGCGCGTAATCGCTTGACGGATCCACCACGTCGCGTACGTGGAGAATTTATAACCCTTACGGTAGTCAAACTTTTCCACGGCGCGTATGAGCCCGAGATTGCCTTCTTGAATCAAGTCCAAGAAAAGCATTCCGCGACCAACGTACTTCTTGGCGATCGATACGACGAGTCGCAGATTTGCCTCCGTGAGCTGTCGTTTGGCCTCTTCTCCGGAGTCGACGATGCGCTGTTCGGCGGCGCCGTCGCGGCTCGCTTCGAGTTCGCCGGCCTCGATACGCATGGCCAACGATTTCTCTTGTTCCATCGAAAGCAACGGAACGCGTCCGATCTCCTTGAGATACATCCGAACGGGATCGTCGAGCGAAAGGCCGTCGGCAATCGTCTCTTCCGGGGTCTCTTCCTCGCGTTCGGTCTCGGGCTTTTCGTCCTTCTGCTCTTCCGCCAGCTCGATTCCGGCCGCGGCGAGCTCTTCGAAAAATTCCTCGAGCTGTTCGGGGCTAATCTCTTCGAGGACGTCGAAAGCCGCGCTGATCTCTTCGTACGTCAGCGAACCCTGGCTTTTACCGCGGGAGATTAGCTTTTTCTTAAGCTCGTCTAACGTGACGACGGGCGGCTCCGCGACCGCCGGCCCTCCACTCTTTTTGCGTGCCATTATCTTTTGTCTTCACCTCCTTCCCGTTTTCGTCCCTATCGTTTCAGTTTCGCGACTAGCGCTTCAAATTCTCCGCGGAGCTCGTCGGGGATCGATGCGCCGCTGGCGAGTCGCTTGTCGATGATATCCGAGAGTTCGCGATACCGGCGTCGCTCGTCCTCGAGTCCCAATCGCTCGACCACCCGTTCGAGATGCGCGCGCCGTGCCTCGGAGTCGCCGTACCGTACCGCCGAACTTCGATCGCGTCGCCCGATCTCGGCGAGAAGGTCGAGCATCGCTTGATCTTCCGCGAAAAGACCGAAGACGTCGGCCGTCGTTTCGAGCGTTTCGGCGGCTTCGACGATTCGCTCGTAGACGCGGCGATAGATCGCGTTGCGAAACCGTGCCGGGTCGATTCGTCGACGATACTCGGCGCCGAGCGCGGGTTCTTCAACCAAAACGCTCAAGACCTCGCGTTCGAACGAGAGCGGCTCGACCGACGCAGCGATGTGACGACTCGGAGCGTACGACCCTCCGCGCTGCGGCGCGAAATTCGCGCTTTCGGCGAGGAATCGGCTGTTCCGAAGATCGTCGACGTTCACCTGCAGACGGTTTGCAACGTAGACGCGCCAACGGTCCCACTCTTCGCGCGGCGCCAGTCGCCGAATCAGCGCTTCCGCTTTTGGCGCGACGCGCGCCGGCGAGTCGAACCCGGCGCGCAGCCGATCGATCTCACTGTCGATGCGAAACTCTAACGCTGGTTTCGCGGCGTCCAACAGGGCGCGAAACGCCTCGGCGCCGCGGCTGCGAATAAAAGTATCAGGATCCTCTTGAGCGGGGAGCAACACGATTCGCACCGACGAGCCCGTGTGCTCGACCTCCTTAGACGCAACGTCGATGGCTTTGGTTGCAGCGGCGTTCCCGGCGGCGTCACCGTCGAAGCAGAGGAAGACGTACTCGGCGTACTTGCGCAGTTCGGCCGCTTGCTCGGCCGTAAACGACGTTCCGAGGGCGGCGACGGCGTTCTGGAATCCGGCCTGATGCAGCGCGATGCAATCGAAATAGCCCTCGACGACGATCGCCGTTCGATCGTGCTGCGCCGCGCGGCGGGCCAGATTCAGCGCGTAAAGATGATGGCCTTTCGTATAGACCGGCGTCGTGCTGGTGTTCAGGTATTTCGGCTCGGCATCCCCAAGGGCGCGTCCGCCGAAGGCAATAACTTCGCCGGTCGTCGAGTACGTCGGCACCATCAAACGGTCCCGGTAGAAATCGTAATAGCCGCGCTGCCCGGTCTTGACTAACCCGGCCTTCGACGCAAGCGCGAGGTCGATGCCGTTACGCTCCAGTTCGGCGACGAGGCCTTGCCATGCGTCGGGCGCGTATCCGAGGCCGAATCTCTGCACGGTCTCCTCGGAAAAGCCGCGTTTTCGGCAATACGCCCGCGCGCTCGCACCTCGCTCATCGGTCAGCATCCGCGCGAAATAACCGGCGGCAAGGCCGTTGGCCTCGTACATCGCTTCGCGCTCGCTGCGCGCTCGAGCCGCGCGCGGATTCTCGGGCTGCAACTCGACACCCGCCTTGATCGCAAGCGTCTGCACGGCGTCGCCGAAGGCGACGTTCTCCGATTTCTGCACGAAGGTGATCGCGTCGCCGCCCACGCCGCAGCCGAAACACTTGAAAAAGCCCCGATCGGGGTGAACGTGAAACGAGGGAGTCTTCTCGGCGTGAAACGGACAAAGGCCGACCAGATCGTTGCCGCGCTTTTTGAGCGCAACGTGCGCGCCGATCAAGGCCGCGATGTCGACGCGAGCGCGAATTTCGCGTAGAACGCCTTGGTCGTATCCCACTACTAGGATAAGACTTCTTCGCGCGAAGAGAGGTTTCCGCGTCGAGGTCGTGCGAAGGCGTCCGCGATGAAACGCATCTTCGATCCGGTGCATCACTTCATCGAGTTATCCACAGCGGAAGCGCGTCTTCTCGATCTGCCCGTCATGCAGCGTCTGCGCCGGCTGCGACAACTCGGATTAGCTTACCTCGCATTTCCCTCCGCCGAACATTCGCGTTTCTCCCATGCGCTTGGCGCACTCGCCATGGGCACCCGCGCCTTCGACGGATTGCTAGCTCGTAGCGAGAGTGCGTTTGCGCAAGCCCGCGATGCGGCCTACCAGCGGCGACTCGTGCGCGCCGCGTTGCTTCTGCACGACATCGGACACGGGCCGTTCAGCCACTCATGCGAAAGCGTCCTTGGCATCCGTCACGAAGTCAGGACGAAGGATCTGCTCGCACTTCCATCGGTCAAACGTGCGATCGCCGACCTCGAGGTCGACGCGGGCGAGTTGCTCGGTCTCATTGTCGGCGATCCCGAGAGCCCGTATCCGGTTCTGCGCGAACTGGTCAGCGGACCAAATC
This sequence comes from Candidatus Eremiobacterota bacterium, assembly GCA_019240525.1. Classification (GTDB taxonomy): domain Bacteria; phylum Vulcanimicrobiota; class Vulcanimicrobiia; order Vulcanimicrobiales; family Vulcanimicrobiaceae; genus Cybelea. Next base: position 2,299,611 of record JAFAYE010000001.1, on the reverse strand, counting down.
TCGACGCGGACCGCATGGACTATCTCCTGCGCGACGCGTATTTCACCGGCGTTTCGACCGGGCGCTACGACGCGGAGCAGCTCCTCGCGTCGCTGCGGGTCCTCGAGCCCAATGGAAAACCTGTCGTTGGAATCGACCGCCGCGGCGTCGTCGCCCTGGAGTCCTTCGTCATGGCACGCTACATGATGTTTGCGTCGGTCTATTTCCACCACACCACGCGCATGTTCGAGCGAATCCTGCACGACGTATTGCGGGAGCTGTGGCCCGACCCGCGCGCTCTCGACGACGTGGAAGCCTTTCTTCGTTGGGATGATTTTCGGGTGCTCGATTTCCTCGATGACGCGCCAAGCGAAGCGGCGCGGGCCTTGCGCGATCGCATAAAAATCTACGCCTTGGCGGCAGAGTTCAATGCCGAGCGCGACTTGAGCGTCTTCGAAGCCTGCTCTCGAGCGATGTGCGAGCGTTTCGGCGAAGAGAACGTGTGGGCCGACTCTCAGGCACAGGTTTTGCATCGTCTGCCCTTCGGCATCGGTGCCGACGCGACCGTATGGGTGGACGCGGCCGGCGGTCCAGTCGACGCGCGTGTAGCATCGGATCTCATCGCGAAGCTCAGCGGCAACGCCTACTGGCGTAAACTGTTCGTGCGACGGGAAGCCGTCGACGTTCGCAACGCGCGTGAGCTGTGCGCGCGGATCGCGAGTGGTCGAGACTAGGTCAGCGAGCCGATTGCCGACTGTGCTGCGGCGAGGCGCGCGATCGGAACCCGATAGGGCGAGCATGAGACGTAGTCGAGACCGAGGCGATCGCAGAACGCAACGCTGCTCGGCTCGCCCCCATGTTCGCCGCAGATTCCGATCTTCAGATCCTGACGAGCGCCGCGCCCGAGCTCGGCGGCCTGTCGCATGAGCTCGCCGACGCCGCGCCGGTCGAGCACTTGAAACGGATCGTCCTTGAGGATTTTTTTGCTCAAATAGACGGGAATAAACGACGCCTCGGCGTCGTCCCGGCTATAACCGTACGTCGTCTGAGTTAGGTCGTTCGTGCCGAAAGAAAAGAACTCGGCGGAGTGCGCGAGCTCGTCAGCGACGATGCAGGCGCGAGGCAACTCGATCATCGTCCCGATTCGGTAGCTCAGCGAGACGCCGCGCCGCGCCAAAACCTCGTCGGCGATTCCTTTTGCGGCATCGCGCGTGGCCTGCATTTCTTCCTTCGTGCCGACCCCTGGAATCATGACGTCCGGTCGAGCGTCGGCACCCTCGGCTATTAGGTCGCAGGCCGCTTCGAAGATGGCGCGTACTTGCATCGCGTAAATCTCGGGAAAGACGATGCCGAGGCGGCAAACGCGCAGCCCCAGCATCGGGTTCTGCTCGTGTAGTTGCTGCACCCGGCGAAGCATCGCTTCTTTGGAGCGGTACTCCGGTGCCTCGGTACCCTTGGTGAGACGCAACTCGGTCGTTTCAACGAGCAGCTGCTCGAGCGACGGAAGAAACTCGTGCAAGGGCGGATCCAGCAGACGGATCGTCACCGGCAAGCCTTCCATCGCGCGCAAGATCCCGACGAAATCGTCGCGTTGGAATGGCAGCAGCCGGTCGAGCGCCTTGGCTCGCTCCTCGCTCGTTGTCGCGAGAATCATCTCGTGCACGACCGGCAAACGCTCGGGCTGCATGAACATGTGCTCGGTGCGACAGAGCCCAATACCTTGAGCGCCTAACTCGCGCGCCTTTGCCGCGTCCTCGGGTGTATCCGCATTCGCCCAAACCTGCATGCGCCGCAGCTCGTCGGCCCACGAAAGAAACATTGCTAGCCAATCCGGGAGCTTCGACGGCGGCCGAAGCAGCGGAAGCTCGCCGATCGTAACGTTGCCCGTCGTGCCGTCGATCGTAATCCAATCGCCTTCGCGGATCTCCTTTCCGTCCACGCTCGCAACGTTTCGAGCGCGATCGATTCGCAGTGCGTCGCAACCGGCGACGCACGGCTTGCCCATTCCGCGCGCGACGACCGCCGCGTGCGACGTCGCGCCGCCTTTTGCCGTGAGGATTCCTTCGGCCGCGATCATTCCGTGGACATCGTCGGGCGTCGTCTCCGTCCGAACCAAAATCGTCTTGCGTCCCTGCTCTTTCCAGAGAACCGCGTCTTCCGCCGAGAACACGACCTGTCCAGCGGCAGCGCCCGGCGACGCGTTGAGGCCTCTGCATGCGACTGCGACCTCGCTGCTTGGATCGATGCGCGCGTGAAAGAGCTGATCGAGCGACTGGGCGTTCACCATTGCGATGGCGCGTCGCTTGTCGATCAGACCCTCGTTGACGAGGTCGCGCGCGATCTTCACCGCGGCCTCCGCAGTACGCTTCCCGTTGCGAGTTTGCAGCATGAAGAGCTTGCCGCGCTCGACGGTAAACTCCAGATCCTGCATATCGCGATAGTGCCGCTCGAGGCGCTCGGCGATTTGCGCAAACTGCTCGTACACCTTGGGCTGATGCTTTGCAAGGTCCGAAATCTTTTCAGGCGTGCGAATTCCGGCAACCACGTCTTCGCCTTGCGCGTTGGTCAGGTACTCACCGAAGAGCGCGCGCTCGCCCGTATTTGGATTACGTGTAAAGGCGACGCCGGTTCCCGAGTCTTCCCCCATGTTCCCGAAGACCATCTCCATCACGTTGACGGCCGTGCCCCAATCGTCGGGGATCTTGCTGAAGCGGCGGTAATCCACAGCCCGCTTCGAGTTCCACGAATCGAACACGGCTTCGATCGCGCCTCTGAGCTGTTTGCGGACGTCTTGCGGAAAGTCGCATCCGGCCTGCTCGCGGACGATCGACTTGAACCGTTCGACGAGCGCCCGCCATTCCGGCGCGCCGATCTCGGCATCGATCTTGACGCCGAGGCTCTCTTTCGTCGCCTCGATCTGCTCCTCGAAACGTCCTTTGCCGATGCCGAGCACGACGCTGGAATACATCATCACGAAGCGACGGTAGGCATCCCACGCGAAACGCTCGTTCCCGGTCAAGCGTGCCAGACCGGCGACGGTCGAATCGTTGAGCCCGAGATTTAAGATCGTGTCCATCATTCCGGGCATCGACACGCGAGCACCGCTGCGCACCGAGACCAGTAACGGGTTGTCGACCGAGCCGAAACCTTTGCCGGTGCGCGCCTCGAGCTCGCGCATCGCGACGTCGATCTGCTCCTCCAAGCCCGGCGGAAAACCCCCGCCGGCTTTGTAAAAATCGAGGCAAGCTTCGGTGGTGATGGTAAAGCCCGACGGCACCGGCAAACCTGCGGCCGTCATCTCCGCTAGCCCTGCGCCTTTGCCGCCGAGCATGTTCTTGAAAACGTTGGGATCGTCAGGGCGGCGCAACGACTCGCCTTCGTCGAAGAAATAGACGTATTTCGTTCCGATCTGCGCCCTCATCGCTCTAACTTCTCCCGAAAGTAATCGGCCAGTTCCGCCGAAGGGACTCGCTCTTGCTCCATGCTATCGCGCGATCGCACGGTCACGCTGCCGTCGTCGAGAGTTTCATAGTCGACCGTCACGCAGAACGGCGTACCGATTTCATCTTGCCGCCGATAGAGCTGGCCGATGTTTCCCTCGTCATACTGCGTTCGAAAGAACGGGCGCAGTGTGGCTTCGATCTTTCGCGCGCGTTCGACGAGTTCGGGTTTGTTGCGCGCCAACGAAAAAATCGCGACCTGAACGGGCGCAATCGCCGGATGAAACCGCAAGACCGTGCGTTCGGTTTCCTTACCGTTGGGATCGACGCTGCGCTCTCGCTCGTAAGCGTCGATCAGGAACGTCAATACCGTCCGATCGATGCCTGCGGAACTTTCGATCAAAAGCGGTGTATAATGCGTCTTCGCCGCTTCATCGAAGAACTGTAGATCCTTCCCGGAGAGCCTTACGTGGGCATCGAGATCGTACGTTCCACGATGCGCGATCGATTCGAGTTCGCCCCATCCCCAGGGAAAGAGGTACTCGACATCAATTCCCGCCTTGGCGTAATGAGGGCGCTCTGCCTCGCCGAGCTCATAGAAACGCAACCGTTCGGAGTCAATGCCGTACTGCGCGTACCATGCTTTGCGTCGCTCGACCCACTCCCGGAAGACCTGCATATCGTTACCGTCGTCCGGCACGAAGTATTCAAGTTCGGCCTGCTCGAACTCGCGCAGTCGAAAGGTAAAGTTCCCCGGCGTTATCTCGTTCCGAAAAGACTTGCCAATCTGCGCCACGCCAAAGGGCGGACGCTTGCGCGCGGTTTGATAGATGTTCTTGAAATTGACGAAAATGCCCTGAGCCGTTTCGGGCCTCAGATAGGCGAGCGCCGACGTGTCTTCCATCGGTCCGATCGACGTTCGCATCATTAAATTGAAATTGCGCGGCTCCGTCAACGAGTCTTTGCTGCCGCAGTCGGGGCACTGGGAGCGGTCGGCCACGTGATCGGCCCGAAAACGATGCTTGCAGACTCGGCAGTCGATCATGACGTCGTGAAAGGCATCGACGTGACCCGAGGCTTTCCAGACCATCGGATGCATGATGATCGAGGAGTCGAAGGCGACGACGTCGTCGCGGCGCTCAACGGTGTCGCGCCACCAGGCATCTTTGACGTTGCGTTTGAGGACCGCACCGAGTGGGCCGTAATCCCAAAAGCCGTTCAGGCCACCGTAAATCTCACTCGACTGAAAAACAAACCCACGACGCTTCGCGAGCGCCGTGATCTCCTCCATCGTGACGCGTTGCGCCGTTTCGGCGGCCTCCATCGCAACTAGATTTATCTCGTCGCTCGAAAACCCCCGCCACACCCGCTTACGGCTTGCGCTTTTTCATGAATTCGGCGATGGCGCGTTTACCGGCACGGGAAAGCCACGCTTCAACGATCAGATCCTTGAGCTCTTTTGTCGCAATGTTTTCTAGCTGGACCAATACCGCTGGGTATCCTTCGAAATGTGGCGTCGTGAAATATACTTCTCGGTTGGAGCGCAGCAGCGCTTCCTTCATCTCTAAATCCGAAGTCCGAACGCCTAAGATCGGACCTTGTGGCGCTGCGTTGCCGAGCGCTGCAACGTCCGAAGCCCTCAAGGGGCGCTCCCATAAGAAGAATCTCTTATTCACGAGCCACGCAGAATTATCGTTCGACCTCCGCTCTTCGGTCGTGCCCGGCAGCGCTAGCGCGTACCTGCGGACGTCACGCCACGTCGCCACAACCTAGTCGCCGGGAGGTTCGCTGAAGATGAGCCGATTGCCGAAGGGGTCGTAGACCGTAAGTTCGCGCCCCCATTCCTGCTCTTGTATTGCCGGATTCATGAAGCGATAGTTCTTTGTTTTCAACTCGGCGTGCAGCTCGTCTAAGCCCGACACGTCGATCCTGACGTACGTCCCCGGCGTGCCGTCTCCATGGTGTTCGCTCAAGAAAATTCTCACCCCGTCGCGGGCGATGCCCATGAAGAGCGGCGCGCCTTCATAAAACCGATGTTCGAACTCGACCGAAAAACCGCAATAGTCTAGATAAAACTCGCGCGCCTTGGATTCATCGAAGATTCGCAAGATGGGAATGGCACGCTCCATAACGACGCTCACGGCTGAGCATTTTTAGGAACTCATACGCGGCCCCTGCGAGCTTCGTGTCATGCTGAGCTTGTCGAAGCATGAGCTTGTCGAAGCATGACAAAGCATCGGCTGCGCGCATTGTGTCATGCTGAGCTTGTCGAAGCATGAGCTTGTCGAAGCATGATGCGTTCATCCTTCGACAGGCTCAGGATGACAAAGGCATCGTCAGCGCGCATCCTGTCATGACAAAGCATCCTTCGACAGGCTCAGGATGACAAAGCGCCCTTCGACCAGGCTCAGGATGACAAAGCATCGGCTGCGCGCATTGTGTCAAAGCATCCTTCGACAGGCTCAGGATGACAAAGCATCCTTCGACAGGCTCACGGTGACACGGGAGCGGGGTGGTGCGCTTTCGGCTGGCTCTCGGCTTGCAGTTGCCCGCATGCTGCCGCGATGTCTCGCCCCATGTTCTGGCGCACGGTGACCGGAATGCCGGCCGCGTCGACGATCCGCGCGAACTCCCAAATACGAGCCTCCGGCGTCGCGCTAAACGGACCGTCCGGCGTGGCGTTGTACGGAATAAGATTCACGTGGTAGAGCCGGCCGTGCAGAAGATCGGCGAGCGCGTGCGCGCAGGCCGCGTCGTCGTTGATGCCGTCAAGCATGACGTATTCAAAGAAGATCTTTCGATTCGTCTTGGCCACGTAGCGCTCGCAGGCGCCCATTAGGTCCGAAAGCGGAAATCGCCGATTGACCGGCATGAAACGCGAGCGGATGGCATCGGTCGGAGCATGAAGCGATATCGCCAAGTTGACTTGCAGATGCTCGTCGGCGAAGCGATCGATCTTGTCCACTAGGCCGACGGTCGAAATCGTGATGTGCCGATGCCCGAGTCCGAAGCCAAGCGGATCGTTGAGCAGCGCGACGGCCTCCATCACCGCCGCGTAGTTGTGAAACGGCTCGCCCATCCCCATGAAAACGACGTTTGTGACGCGTCTATCAGTCGGCGCAAGCCGTCGCGCAAAAAACAGCGCCTGGTCAAAGATTTCGCCCGCGGAAAGATTTCGATCGAATCCGCCTTGACCCGTAGCGCAGAAGGCGCAGGCAAACGCGCATCCCGCCTGCGATGAGATACAGACCGTCGTACGACCGCCATGGTGTTCCATTAACACGGCTTCGACTTCTTTGCCGTCTTTCAAACGGAAGAGCGCTTTGGTCGTCTGGTCGTCCTGCGAGCGCACGACGGTGACGAGCTCTATCCCCGAGAACGCCACGCCGCGCTCCGAGAGTGCCGCGCGCAGTCCCTTGGGCAGCGGCGTTACGTCTGAGACCTGCTCGACCAGCTCTTTGGTGGCGGCGCGGTACAGCTGTCGCAACCGATATGGCTTGAGGTCGTAGGCGCGGACGAACTCATCGGCATCGCGAAAACCGGCGCGCGCCACCACGTCGCGCAACCACGCGTCAAGGGGATTCAAACAGACCCGCCTGCCGAACTTCGACCATATCGATTGCGGGCGGCGCAGGTTGCTCGTCGAGCTTGGCGCGCACCGCTTTGAGATCGGCCCAGACCATGCGCTTGACGCCTTCGATCTCGCCGCCGGTTTGACGCAGAATGTAGGCGGGATGGAAGGTTACCATGAGCGGTATGTCATCGGGACCGGCATACCAGCGTCCACGCATGCGCGTAATCTGAAACTCCTTTCCGAGGAACGATTTCGCCGCAGGGGCTCCGAGCGCGAGAATGACCGCCGGCGCGACAATCGCGATCTGTTCGTTCAAGAACGGACGGCAGTTCTCCATTTCCTGTGGGTCGGGAGCGCGATTGCGCGGCCCGTTTGCCCCCGGCAGCGTAGGCCGGCATTTCACCGTATTGCAGATGTAGACTTCCCCGCGCTCGAGGCCGATTGCCGCGAGCATGCGGTCGAGCAATTGACCTGCGCGCCCGACGAATGGTCGCCCCAGCTGATCTTCGGTCTCACCCGGACCTTCACCAATCACCACGAGTCGCGCGCAGGGGTCGCCCTCGCCGTAAACGTTATGACGCCGTTCGTAGCCGATCGCACACTTGCGGCAGGCCGCCGCCGCAAGCGACTCCGCGGCGAGCAGCTCATGCCGGCGCGCTCGTTCGGATTCGTTCACTCAACCCCGATCCTCGCGTACGGTAACGGCCTGTCCGAAGGCGACGACTTCGCACGAACCGTCGTCTCCCTCGGAAACGAAAAACTGCAACCCGATGACCGCGTTCGCGCCCATCGAGTCGGCACGCCGGCGAAGCGCTTCGAGCGCGTCGCTACGCAGTTGCTCCGCATCGCTCAAGAACTCGGCGCTGGATAACCCGATCAGCATCCCAAGGCTGCGGAAGGTGGAGCGCAGGCGGTTGCGGGGACGAGATGCGCTGCCCGAAACGTGGCCGAGGCTGCGCAACGTGCGATAACCATCGAGTTGATCGAAGGTCACGACGTCCTCACGAGCGATCATGACATTACAAAGCAGGCCGCGGCGAATTCTCGGTCGGAATGAGCGAGCATGCCGGAGGTTTCACCGTCGGTGCTCATCATCCGCCTCGACGGTATCGGCGATGCCGTTGCGTTGACGCCCCTGCTGGCCGCTCTCCGCCGCCGATCGATACCCGTGGACATCGTCCTGCGCGATTCGAACGGCGGCATCTTCGCCTCGCGAGCGGCGCGTAGCATTGTAATGGCTCCCTTCGCACTACGCAACGACTCGCGATCGAATCGCAACCTCATCGCCATGTTTGGCCACGAGCTGGCGTCGCGCCAATATTCGCACGTCCTGGTGCCAACCGAAGATCCAGCCGGCTACCGGCTTGCCGCCGCCGTCGGTGCGCCCGTTCGCATCGGCTTCGCCGATCCGTGGGGCAAGCCGCTCAAGGCCATCTGGGGACGCCGCCTGCTCAGCCGCAGCGTCTATCGCAGTGCGGGCTTGGACCCCCGCGGACCGCACGAGTGCGAAGTGCTTTTCACGCTGGGCGAGTCGCTCCTCGGCGATGAATCCCCCACCAGCGACGTCGCCGAACTTCGTCCGCTCCTGCTCGAGCGAGAGCCCGATCCCGGCCATCGCATCGCCGTCCAGATCACCGACAAATGGGAACGCATCGGCATTCCTGTCGAGCATGTTTGCGAACTGCTCTTTCAACTGCGCGAATACCGGGCGTTACAACTCTTATGCGCCGCGCGCGAATCCGAGTACGCCAACCGCATTGCGGCGGCGTCGCAGCTCGCAATAGATTATTTCGACGCGCTCGAGCCCTGGAAAGAAGCGATTGCCGCGGCCCCGCTGATCGTTACGCCCGACTCGGGCGCGCTGCACGTCGCAGGCATGACCGGCACGCCCGTCGTTGCGATCTTTCCGCCGCAACGCGAATACGCACTTCAGATCGCTCGCTGGGCACCCTGGGCCGCGCCGCATCGGATCGTCCGCGCCGATGGCGGATGGCAACGACGTGCGACCGATGCGGTCGCGCAACTCCTAGCAACGTAGGAAGTCATCTGCAAGCACCCACCCGGCGGTAGAGCGCGATACCATCCGAAGCGGCGATGCGAATGTACCGCCCCTCCCGCATCGCTGCCAAAAAGGCCGCGCCGTATTCTTGCAAGCGTGGGGATTGCGGAAAGCTCCAATCGAGCAGCACGAGACACGCTTCGACCGGCTCCGTTGGCGATTCGGGCACGAGCTGCGCGTACGGATCGACCGCAGCGAGATGCGTGTACGCTTCTTCTTGCGTCGCGACGTTCGCATCGCGCGGAAGCGTTCGCAAGAATCGACCGAGTGCAACGTCCCGCGCTTGCGGGCGACGTAGGTTCAATCCCGGATGGAGCGGATCGGCCACCGCGAGCTCGAGAATGCAGAGTCCCGCGCAGACCGCCAAGATCGTGCGCGCTCGCCGCGGCGGCAGTTTGCGTACGGCAAATGCAAATGCCGCCATCACGTAACCGATCCACGCTCCGGCATAGTGTGTTCCAAGCGTGAACGTCGTCGGCATTCGCGACAACAGCACCTCGCCCAGCGGCGCAGCGGCGACCCACATTGCGCGCGAGCGAAACGGCAAGAAGAGCAGCGGTACGAAAATCAGGAGGAGAAAGCCGAGTCTCGCTGCGATTTCCGCAGGCACGCTGCTCGATAAAGGCGCTCCCCACGCGTAAAAGCGCTCGGGCTGCCACGGCGCCGCCGCCACGGCCGCGTGAGGCCGAATTAAAGCGAAGAATGCCACGAGGACCGCGAGGCTTACGATTGCGATCGCTGCCGCTACGGCTCCTCGCTGCGTTCCGCGATACCGCCACGCCGAGAGGCCGCCCGCGATCGCAAGAAAGACTGCTTGATCTTCCTTGATGCAGAGTGTCACGAGCGCACCGCTCAGCGCCAAACCCAAACGCTCGGAATCGAAAGCGTAGACGGTCCAGGCCACCGCCGCCGGCGCGAATCCATTTTCGTGAAAGTCGCCGAAAATGAGCCCGGCCAGCGGCGGATACAGCCATGCGACCGTCGCAGCGAGTCGTCCGGCCAACACGCCGCTTCTGGCTCGAACTAACGCGTAAATCGGCGGGGCGACGAGCGCGCCCGCCACGGCCTGCAGCGTTACAAGGGTCAGCGGTGTTCGTATCGCTGCAAACGCGATCGCCACCGGGTAGAGAATCGGCGAGAAGTGATATGCCCAATGGCTTCCTTCAATAGGATTGCAAAAGCAGCCCCACGCGCTGGCCACGGTTTGAGCGAAGATTCCGAAATCGACGAGGTTTCGGTGCGCCGCATATTTGACCGACCCCAACCACGTGAAGAGCGCCGCGTAAACGAGGCACCCAATCCAGAGAAATTTATCTTTACTCGACGGCGTGAACCCGAATCGGACGCTCGAAGCCCTTCAACGCAATCTCGCCCAGATCGCGAAATGAAACTCCTTTGCCCATGCAGAGCTCGGCGACGGCGTTCGATACCAATGTCTGCTCGGGCTGCGCCTGCGCGCAGAGTCGCGCGGCCAGCTGCACCGTCGTTCCGAAAAGGTCGCTGTTATTCTCCACCGGTTCGCCGGCCGCGGCGCCAATCCGAACGATTACTGGACAATCACTGCCTCGCGAAGGGTGCTCGCCCAAGGCCTTTTGGATGCGTGCGGCACAGCGAACGGCCGCCGCCGCCGAAGGAAAGGCCGCCATGATGCCGTCGCCGGTGTGCTTGATCTCTCGGCCGCCGTGCAGCGCGAGCGAATCGCGCACGATCGTGTCGTGAATCGACATGAGCGCCATACAGCCGTCGTCGCCGAGGCGCTGGGTGAGTGATGTCGATTCGACGATATCCGTAAAGAGAATCGTGCGAATTCCTGGATCGCGAACGTCGCCGGTTCCAGGCAGTAGCGCGGCGCCCCCTGCGTCGACTTCGGACCCACCGAGGAATCCTTGAGCGACTTCGGGCGCGACCTCGATGATTTTTTGAGCGATCAATCCATGCGCTTCACGGTGAACGGTGTTAGCGGCTTCGACGCTCGGTGCGCTGCAAAGGCAGAAAATCTTGGCTTGCTTCTCGTTGAACCAATACTTGTGATACTCGACTCCATACTTCGCCTGCACGTTCATGTCGGCCCGGTGCGCATCGGCAACGGCTTTCGGTGTTGCTCCCTCGATTTCGTGGATGTCCATGTACATCGGCATGTCTAGACGCGCTCCACCGACATCTCGGGCGAGTGCCGCAGCGTTTGATAGACGACGCAATAGCGTTCCGTCAGACGGATCAGCGTATCGAGCTGATCGCTCGGTGCATCCGTGTCGAGCTCGAATCGCAACCGAATGCGTGACAACCCGACCGGGACATCTTTCGCGACGCCAAGCGTTCCACGAAAGTCTAGGTCGCCTTCGGCTACGACGCCCCCGGCGCGAATGTCGATTCCCATTGCCGTGGCGACCGCGTTGAGCGTGACACCGGCGCAGGCCGCCAAGGCCTCGAGCAGCATGTCGCCAGAGCACGCGCTCAGTCCGTCGCCGCCCGTTGCCGGATGGAGTCCGGCCGCTACGAGCGCTTTGCCGGTCTGCACGTTGCAGGTGATGCCATCGCCCAATTGCCCCTGGGCTCGCAGCGTAAGCGACGCGGTTTGGGGCTCAGTTTTGTAGCGCTCCTTGATCGGGGTCTGGAGCGCACGAAGCTGTTCTGAGTTCACGAAGGCTCCCGTTGTTGCAAGTAGGGCCAGATAAAGGTATCGATGGTACCGTCGAGCACTTCACCGACGTTCGCGGTTTCCACTCCCGTTCGGTGATCCTTGACGAGTTGGTACGGCTGAAGCACGTAGGAACGAATTTGCGATCCCCATTCATTCGCTTGACGCTCGCCGCGTAAATCGGCAAGCTTTTGATCGCGCTCCTCGGCAGCCCGCACCGCCAGCTTCGCGCGAAGGATCTTGAATGCGACGTCGCGATTTTGAGCCTGCGAACGCTCTTGCTGCGAGGCAACGACGATGCCCGTCGGAAGATGGACGACGCGCACCGCGGACTCCGTTTTGTTGACGTACTGGCCGCCCGCGCCCCCTGATTTAAACGTTTCGATTCGCAAATCGTCGGGTTTGAGCTCCACGTCGGCTGCATCGCCCTCCTCGACTTCGGGGATGATGTCGACGGCGGCGAATGACGTATGCCGCCGATGCGCGGCATCGAAGGGCGACAGACGCACCAAACGATGCACGCCGCGCTCGCTTTCGAGCATTCCGTACGCGTTGCGCCCGCGTACGAAAAATGTGATCGATTTTAGGCCCGCTTCTTCGGCCGCGGACTCCTCGACGATCTGGGTTTGATAGCCGTTCGATTCGGCCCAGCGCACGTACATGCGCGCGAGCATCGCCGTCCAGTCGGCGGCGTCGACGCCGCCGGCGCCCGCGAAGATGCTGACGATCGCGTTGCGCGCATCGAATTCACCGCTGAAGCTCGCCGCCATCTCGAGGCGCTCGATGGCTTCCGTAGCGGATGCGATACCGCTATCGGCTTCTCGTTCGGCCGCGGGATCGTCGGTGAAGAGGGCGAGGAGTTCGCGTGCATCGCCGAGCATCTCGGCCACACCGTCGAACGAGGCCGCTTGATCCCGCAGTTCGGCCAATTCTTTCATGACACGTTGCGCCGCTTCCGGGTCGCTCCAAAACTCCTGAGCGCGCGAACGCTCGTCCAGCTCGGCTATTCGCCGGCGCTTGCCTACGTCGTCAAAGCCGCTCCTTGAGTGCGTCGAGGCGTTCTTCGAGGCGGCTAACTGCGGCTATCTGCGTTTCGCTCATGCTTGCACCCGGTTTTTCCGCGGCGCCGGCGCTCCCTTGTCGGCCGCCGAGATCGTCGTGATGGACGCGCACTTACGACGACGGAGGTTTATTATGTACGTACAACCGCTCGAGAGCGCCATCAATTCAAATCCACTCGGATCGCCGGCCCTCAATACTCAAGCGGAGGGCACCTTTCAAGGCTCCGCGCCGGCCACGGGCGACAATATTTCGCGCTTCGTTCCGCCTTGGATGAGCAGCGAAAGCAGCACCATGCCGCAGTTTGGCGGAGGCAACGGCGGTTGGGGATCCACGCAAAGCGCGCTCGGACCGCTGATGAGCATCCTGCAGCAACTGATGCAGATGCTGCAGTCGCTCATGGGTTATGGCTGTAACCCTCCCTACGGATCGGGCAACTGTCCGCCCAACGGCCCCACCCCCTGTCCGGCAAATGGTTCGGGGTGCCCGCCCTACGGCAACGAGCGATTCTTCCAAAATGCAAATGGCTCGAGCGAGGGCGATCCACACCTATCCTTCAACGGCGCAAAATGGAACAACATGACGTCCCAGCCCGATCTGCTCAATTCGAATTCTTTTGCCGGCGGCTTTCGCATCTCGACGCAAGTTACGCCGCCCAACTCCAACGGAGTCACGTGGAACCAAAAAGCGACGGTCACGCTGAACAATGGCGCGACCACCGTCAGCATGAACAATAACGGCGACGCGACGATCGACAGTTATGGAGACTCGATCCCGATCGCCAAGGGACAAACGTTGCAGCTGGGCAACGGCGAGGCGGTAACATACGAACAAAATGGCTCGCTCCTCGTCTCCGCGCAGAACGGAAACGGAGGGCGTATCGAGTCGACGCTCACGCCCGAAGGCAAAGGCGTCAACGTCGAGGTCACGGCGCACGACGTCGACCTCGGCGGGACACTCGTCAACGGTTACGAACGCCGCCACGGTTCGGTCTCAGGCCCCATCCCAGGACCGCCTCCGGGGCTGCCTACGCCAGAGCCGATTCCGCCGAGTCCTGAACCGATCGGCGTGCCAATGCCAAGCCCGATACTCGGCCCCATCCCATCGCCGATTGAGGACGAGCCGCAGCCGCTCTACTAGCAATCGCGGCCCATCATTCTTTAAGGTTAATCCTGGCGAGGCTGGGGAAGAATGCTTCCTGAGGTATGAAGCATGCGTGATGAACCCCGAGTCGTCGAAGTTCAAGGCAATTCGGCTGGCCCAGTAGCATGGGTCATCGGAATCGTCGTAGTCGTCGCCGCAGTTTTGATCGTGCTTTTCTATTGGCATCCGTGGAACTCGACGTCCACCACCAATAGCAGCACGACGACCATTACTCAGCCCAACTCCGGAGCGGCGAAGAGCGACACCAACTCCACAACGAATACGCAGACGCATTAGCGGGCGCGCGGCGCGCCCGCTGGTGCAACCGGGTTTGGCGATCGATGAATTGTTCGCTCAAGAGCCCGGAGCGGAACAAAGGCATTTGGTGATTTCGGCACCCTAAGCTCAGGTCGTTCGCCGTCAGGGGCGGGATGAGCCGATCCTTTGTTGAAGCGCCCTCACCGGAGGCGCCAAGAGTGTCCAGCCCGGGGCGATTGGCCGGCAATAAGACGGCCGGCTGGCGATTTCATGTCACCGTCTGCTTTGGAATTGTAGGCGGAGTTTTGCTCATTGCGCTGACCGAGGTGCTCGCCGCAAAACAGCTCATTTCCGGCGAAGTCCGGGATGGGGGATTGATTATTGGCGGCGCACTCGCCGGTTTGGTCGCCCTCTGCCTTAGCGACCTCTTGCGGTTCCAGCCGGAGATTCGTCGCATGCAACGCGAGCGCCAGGCTGACCGCCTGCGCCATCAGGAAGAGCGCCGGCTGGATTTCGAACAATATCGCGGCGTCCAGGCGGAGCTCCGTGACATGCGATCGCGCGTTTCCACATTGCAAAGCAAAATCGATCTTACCGGCGCGCTCGATCGCGACCGCGTCGGCGATGCGCTGCTCGTCGGCTTTTATTTTCACCGCCGAAGCGAGGCGCTGCCATCGGCGCAAACGCAATCGATCTTCCGCACCGCCGCATCCCGCCTCAAACTGATTAACGAAAGTCTGCCCGAAATTAAACTCGATAAGGCGGCCGTCGAAACCGTCCTCGTGATCGCCTACGGTCCCGTCATCTCCGAAGCTTTCGGCCTCGGCTACTTGTTGAGCCATCTCGGCGAAGACGGCTTTCCCGAAACGCCGAGCCCGCAGATTTTGGCAGAGCTCGAGGATCAGCTCAAAGCGCTCAAGCTCGATTCCAAACTGCCGAACGGCTCGGCGGTTTCCGGAGACGTTGCCGGCCTCTTCAAGAAACTTGCCTCCCGAGTTGTTTCGATTGTCCGGCGCGTGTGAAATCGCGGGGTCGAGCTTGCCGCAGGAGAAGTCGACTCCGCACCAAAAGAGGCCGAGCGTCCGCTCGTTGATGCGGCTCTCGTATGTGAGGAGATTTCATGCAGTTTCTCAAGCTCTCGCTGCTGGTCGCCACGATGTTTGCCGTGGCTGCTTGCGCGGGCAAATCGTCGTCCAACACTTCGGATCAAACGAATACCGTCAGCAGCCCAGCATCCGCAGACGCCGCGGCTACGACGGCAGCGGCTACGACGACGGCCGCACCCGCCGGCAGCATCCCGAACTATCCCGGCGCGACGACTGCGTACTCCGCCACGAGTCAGGGGCAATCGGGCACGGTGATGACGACCAACGATTCGTTCGCCACGGTATATGCCTGGTATCAGCAGCACATGCCGGCCGGTTCTGAAAAGGCGCACATGACCGCGCCGGTCGAGAGCGCTATTTTCTCAGTTGGGCCCGATAACGATCAGACTTCGGTCTCGATCACGTCGGCAACCGGCAAGACGACGATTACGATCGCGCACGCAAAGCGGTAAACGGCCCGGCATCAGCGTTCCAACACCTGAACGTTGTTGTCATTATCGTCGTTGAAGTAAATTTTCGTATTCGCGTTGCTCGAGCCGGTTGCGACGATGCCGAAAAGCGCGCCGCTCGCGCCCTTGTCGACGTTGCGCACGTCAAGAACCTTGCCCGAAACCGAGAGCTCGACGAGCAAATTCTTGCCGGTGGGGTCGAGCGTATTGCCCACGACAAGATTGCCGTCGGGCAGCAACGCCGTGCTGATCGGACCATTTAACGGCGAGCCGGCGAAGAGAATGTGCGCGTCGTCCCCCGATGGGCCGCCGAACTTCATGCCGCCGTCGACCGCTTTGATGCCGCCCTTGGGAATGGTCGATACGTTCTTGAAGGCAACGACCGTGTTATTTTGACCGTCGGCGAAATACAGCGTGTCGATGCTCGAATCGTACGCGAGCCCCGACGGCGCCAAAGCGGTTCCCGGCTTTCCATGGTTGACCGGAAAACCCGTTGCAATGACGTCGTAGGTGAACTTCGATCCCAAGTTGATGCGAACGATGCTGCCATCGCCGGCGTTCGATTCGTAGAAAGCCGGTGAGCCCGAGGAGGGCTGCGCGTAGACTTGGCCCCACGGTTGGTCGAACGGCTTGCCGGAGATGTTTACGATGAGCTTGCCGGTTGCGTCGAGGACCGGATTGTCGTTGCCTACCATCGATGAAGCCCACATCGTGTCGGTACCGTCCAGCGCGATCGCGTCGCAGCCGAGCAACGATTTCGTCGCCGAAAGGTGGATGGGCGTAGAGTTTGGAACCGCATGCAGCGCGACGATCGACTTGCCGGTGCCCTGCACGTTCGATTTCGCGTTGAAGTTACAGACGACCAAATCGCCCGCCGTCAAAGCGCCTGCCGTCGCTGGTGCAACCGTCAATCCGTATGGATTTTGTGCGCCATTGACCGGATCCACGGCCGAACCGATCACGACTTGCTTGGTGAGTGTTTTCAACACCGAGACGTCCGAAGCGAGCGACTCCGACAGAGGGCGGTCGGGTGAGTCGACCGCTCGCTGACCGAGAGGCGACATCGCGTAGCTGCTGCAAGCGCTGACTGTTGACGCAATGGCAACGGCGACCGCGACGCGTACCGTCGCGTAGAAATTGGTGAACATCGAAACTCCTATTTGGCGGTAAAGGCGATGCAATAGCCGCTGGGGGAGATCGAACCATCGACCACGCGGCAAGTTCCATTGGATTGTGCGTCCTGGCCAGGAATAAAAAACTGGCATTTCGAGCACTGCATGCTGCCGTTGGGTGACGTCTGATAGTGCATCGACGCAGGCGAGGCCTTCGAGTCGGCCGCGGCTTTCGCAGCGAGCAGCCCCGCAAGCGTGGGTAGCATCACAACGCCGCCAAGGAAGGATCGCCGGGTCAAGGATGAGCGGGTTTTGGTCACGTCAGAGAGTCCTCCGTCAGCATTCCGTAGCCATCATACGGAGCGGTCGTGAAAAAAGCCTGAAGGCGATGGAATCCGCTCGCGCGGCGTGGAACTTCTGCGTCTTTGACATCAACGACTGCGCAGCAGACCTGCGCGGAATGGAGCGCTGAAGATGCCGACCACATTACAGGGACGACATGCGTTGGAAAAAGCTTGGCACGACGTTACACACGGCCACCCGAGCCAAGAAACAATCAATAAAGCGGTCGCGCTTTCACTCATCTCAATCGCGCTGAGCCTTCGCATGATGGTCGGTGGTGCCGGCCCCTCGGCCCGGACCGGACGTTGATGCGGCGGCGGATCGCCCGGCAACGATTAAATCGAAGCTTTGCGCTCAGTGGGTGCGCGCTCGCAGCGTTGTTGTCAGGTTGCGGGAATAGTTTCAGCGGCGTCGCGACGCCTAGCACAATCGCGGCCGCGGGCATTGCTTCGCATCAAAAAACGTTTAGCTATGTCGGCGCGGAGCAATCGTTCAAAGTGCCCGCCGGCGTAACGAAGATTACAGTCGTCGCCAGCGGTGCCGGCGGACCGAGCGGTAAGCGCTACGTCGGCGGCAACGGCGGCCGAGTAAAGGCGACCATTCCGGTGACGCCCGGAGAAAAGCTTGCCGTTTTCGTGGGTGGCGAAGGGGGCGCCAGCGGCGGTGCGTCTGGCGGCAGCGGCGGTTTCAACGGAGGGGGAACCGGTGGAATAGGCCATTTTAGCGCGGATGGCGGCAGCGGAGGCGGCGGCGCTTCGGACATACGGCAGAACGGGGATGGGTTGAGCAACCGCGTTTTGGTTGCTGGAGGCGGCGGCGGCTCGGGCGGGTACGGCAACTACGGCTACGGCGACGGCGGAGCCGGGGGCGGCCCCATCGGCGCCAATGGCGGCGGCGACCGCTATCGCAACGGCCCCTCGGGTTTCGGTGGAAGGGGCGGCACTCAAAAGAACGGCGGAAGAGGCGGCCGTGCTTCACGTCGGGACGTATCTCAGCATGGCGACCGTGGGCAACGCGGTTCCCTCGGTCTTGGCGGTTCGGGCGGTGGCAGCAACAAATCCGGCGGGGGCGGCGGCGGAGGCGCCGGCGGAGGTTACTATGGCGGCGGCGGCGGAGGCTCGGGGTCCTCAAGCACCAGTGGCGAGGGTGGCGGAGGCGGCGGCGCCGGCGGCTCGTCTTTCACTGAGGCGAGCGCGACTCGAGTAAAGAATCTGCGGGGCGCGGCCCCTCCAGGGAATGGCCGCATCGTGATCTCCTGGTGATCGGCGCTCAGCCCCTTCGAACGCCGACTCGCCTCGCTCCCTGCAAATGATCGGCAAGAATCCAAGCGACGCCGGCAATCGCCAGATTTTCGGCATTTTCCGACCAGTCGAAGTGATTGGGCGGCGTTACGAAAAGCGTCGGAAGCCAGAGCAGTATCCCAAAGAGCAGTAGCATCGCCGTAAGGAGACGAGACGCGAGAAGGGCGAGACGCCCCGACAGAATCGCAATGGCGGCAAGCCCGAAAGCGATCGTGGTCGCGACCGCCCAAAACGTTTGTCCGGGAGGAATCCACTTTGGAACCAAGCCGGCCGTCGCGTGCAAATAGAAGGCCTGCTCGAGCGTGAATGAGAGCACGCAGATTCCAAAAAACGCGCGCCCGATCTCGGCCGTCGCGATCGTCCCCGTCAATCGGCCTGCCGCCACGCTTGCGTACACGATGATCGCTCCGGAAAACATCGAAAATTGCTCGAAGAAATTACCCCAGCTATTGTACACGCGCGGCGCTTGGACGATGCCCGGTAAACACGACAGCGCGCAAAAGAGGTAGAGAGCTCCCAATAGCAACGCACCGAGTCGTGCCCATGCCTGTCGCTGAATCGCAATGCCTCCGGCAATTGCGAACGTAGCGACGAGGTCGTTGATTGGCTCGCGGTAAGGAGTGGTCGCCAGCGCTTGAAACTGCTGCCAGGGGTTGACGTCGTGACGCCAATAGAGCGTCAGCAATCCAAAAAAAACGGCGGCGGCGCCGTACACGTGTCGCCCGAAGTCGCGCGTCACCGGACTCGGGCTCCGAATCTCACCAGTGGAGAAGCCCGGCCGGGTGTGGTTTCACCCACACGATGAGATCCCAGATCGTTGGGTATTCGAAGATCGTCGTTACGTACGACGCGCTCGGGACTCTTCCGAGTTTGACCAGCGTATCCGCCGACGGGTTCGATAGGCTGCCTCCGGCATCAACGAAGTCGCGGTTCCAAACCCATTGGTCGTACACCGACTTGCCGCTGCCGGGTTCGGTGACTACGTAGTGGACGTGCCCATTGAACTCGTACCAGCGACCGGGATCGATTCCCCAGAGTTTCGGCCGTGCTTCCTGATTAGGGCGGGGCACCGAAAAGTCGGCACCCATCAAATTTCCATCCTTGTCATACCAGAGCTGGCTGGGATGCGTCGGGTCCGAGTTCCATTGCCGGTTGGCGTAGCTGATCGCTCCGGTGTCGTCGGGATTGGTATAGCGCACGTACCCGGCCTTCTCGGCGTCGGTTACATGCGGAAAGCGCGCGGTAAGGTCGCGCTGCACCGATTGCACGAACTGCGACTCGGTCGGCGTGAGCGGACCGTGATTGGTCGCGTCCTCGTCGGCCAGGGCGGGCGCGGCGAAAGCCCAGAAAGCCGCGAAAAGGGCCACCGTCAGTGGTGCCTTCATAAATCGTTCTCCTCGCTGCAGCGTTGTATCGTGGAAACGCCGCGATACCCGGCCCTGTGACAGGCTATTGAGCTGGCGTTCTATCTGACCCTTGCGTCTTTCGTTCCAGGTCCGCTTCCAGTCTGGGCGTTCCAGACGTTGACCTCGAGCTTATCGCCCTTGTTGAGGGTCCAGTTGCTCTGACCGTACTCGCCGGTGAAACCGGCGATCGTAATCGTGTTATCGGTCCAGCCGGTGACGTCCAAGTATACTGAGTCGGTTTGGGAGCTGCTGACATATCCCGCGCTCCACTTGCCGGTCAAATCGAGTATCTGAAGATAAGCCGAGTCCCCGTTGTACGCACTCATCGTGCCGAAGCCGCTTCCGGAAATAGTGATCGTTTGGTATTGCGCCGCGTCGATGCGGCTAATTTTCTTAATCTTTGGCTTCGCTCCGGGAGCGCCGGCACGCTGCGCCTGGAAACCGTTCGACTGCGGCAACGATCCCGCGGTCTGCGCCGAACAGCTTGAAAGCACAATCGCGCTCAGGAGCAAATACGAATAGCGCATGATTTTAGGGTCCTTTCTATGATCGAGCGGGCATTCAGACGCTCGTTCGCATTTCCCTACTTCGCGCCTGGTGGCCGTCATCAGGAACGAGCGTCATTCCCACCGAACCAAGCGCGGACCTTATGAATCAGCGGCCGATCCTCACCTCGATCGCCGCGTCGCTCTTCGTAGCCGATATCGAGGCTTCTTGTGAGTTCTTCACTACGAAACTCGGGTTCACGGTCGACTTCGTTTACGGCGATCCGCCATTCTATGGCCAAGTCAGTCGTGATGACGCTCGGTTTGCATTGCGGCAGGTCCGGGAATCGGTATTCGCCGGCGATATTCGTAAGCGCGAAGATTTGATTTCCGCCGCCATCACCGTCGCTACTGTTGATGAGATCAAGCGCCTGTATAGCGATTATCAGTCAGAAGGCGTGCACTTCCATCAGCCCCTGAAAAGGGAGGCATGGGGCGCCAGCACTTTCATCGTGCTGGATCCCGATGGAAATCTTCTTCTCTTTGCCGGGCCCGCCGAATAGGAGCTGCATATGCGTCTCGTTCTCACCGCTGCTCTGTGTGCGTTTTTCACTTTGCCGGCGGTTGCGCAGACAAGTCCGCCGGGGTACACGCAATTCGACCTGACTCAGCAGGCCAAACTGCGCTCACATCTCGGCACGTGGCGGTGCGTCTCCGTTCCCGGAGCGACGACTATCTCTACCGAAACGCAGCAAGGCAACTGGTTTGTCACGCGTAGAGCGGGTTCCAACTCCGCGACATCCTACGAGCGCTGGAGCCACGTGCTCAAAGCGTACATCGATATATCGATCTTCGACTCCGGCGCCAGCGACATCGCGCAGACCACGTCGTTGGACCCCGACAACGCAACGTACATCGAGATGTGGCCGGCGCTCGACAATCAAGGGCGCAAGCGCTTTGACATCCAAGTCTCGCGGACAGGAGATGCAATGCGCTCCTCGAGTCAGTTTTACGACGAGCAGGGCAACGTCCGTAACGCGGTAACGACGTGTACAAAGCAGTAGCTCGAATTTAATAAAATTTAAACCAACTTTATAGAAAGGCTCGAACATGAAACCTATGCGGACTTCGCGCGTCTTCATGACGCTCGCTATCAGCACCGTATTTTTGGCCGGATGCGGGGCTCCAGGCGGTAACGCATCCTTCTCTGTGCCTGGGGCCGCCCAAGCTCCCAACGCGCAGACGCGTCACGCCGCGCCCGGCATGTTGGGCCGCAAAGGCGCGCTTGAGTTCGCTTATGTCTCAAACGGTGGGTCTAATAGTATTTCTGCCTATGCGATCGACACGACGAGCGGTGCGCTGACGCCGGTGCCCGGCTCTCCATTTGCTGCGGGTACGACGCCCCAAATCATTGCAATCGATGCTAAGGGTAGATTCGCCTACGTAGCCAATCCTGGGTCAAACAATATCTCCGGGTACACAATAAACGCTGCTAACGGCGAGCTGGCACCCGTTGCTGGGTCGCCTTTTAACGCGGGTACGACGCCGCAGACCGTTGCAGTCGATCCGACGGGCAAGTTCGTTTACGCGGCAAACATTGGTTCCGATAATGTTTCGGCGTACCGAATTGACGCGAGCAGCGGCGCGCTGAAGCCGGTGAAAGGGTCACCGTTCGGAGCCGGTTCTGAGTCCGTGTGGGTGGTGGTCGATCCTAAGGGCAGTTTTGTCTATGTGACCAACCATGGTTCCAAGACTGTGTCCGGCTACGCCATCAACAAGTCCAGCGGTGCGTTGACACCGGTTACGGGTTCGCCATTTGCTACCGGCACGGGGCCGGTTGGCGAAGCAATCGATCCTTCTGGGAAGTTCGCCTATGTGGTTAACTTCGGCGGCAATAATGTTTCCGGCTACACGATCGACGCGGACGGCGTGCTGACGCCCATAACGGGATCTCCGTTCGTGGCAGGTAGCGTTCCCACTGACATGGCGATTGAGCCTAATGGTAAGTT
This sequence comes from Candidatus Eremiobacterota bacterium, assembly GCA_019240525.1. Taxonomy (GTDB): domain Bacteria; phylum Vulcanimicrobiota; class Vulcanimicrobiia; order Vulcanimicrobiales; family Vulcanimicrobiaceae; genus Cybelea. The sequence goes on along the minus strand of JAFAYE010000001.1, from coordinate 2,277,251 downwards.
CGCCTATGTCTCCGACCAGAGCACTGACGCTATTTCCGGCTATTCGATCGATCCGAGCAGCGGCGCGCTGACTGCGGTGACCGGCTCTCCATTTGCGGCGGGCAACCATCCCTATGGCGTGGCGGTCGACCCAGCGGGGAAGTTCGCTTACGCGGCCAACCTCAACTCCGACAATGTTTCCGCTTACACGATCAATGCGAACAGCGGCGAGTTGACCCCGGTAGCCGGTTCTCCATTTGGTGGGGGTACTCCGGTTTACGTTGCGACGTGCCGCAGCAAAAAAGGAAAGTGCATTCCGCCGCCATTATAGGGTGCTGCAAGGAGTAACCATTATGAATGGCTTCGTTAAATGCGCCGGTGCTCTGGTCGCACTGGAGTTATGCTCGGCATGCACCGGGAGCTCGGCGATCGCACCGTCGACCGTTGCGCCCGACGTCCGATACATCGGTCGGACGCTCGCAGTGAACGGAAGGCCGGTAACGGCAGCAGAAGTCAGGACGCTGCCTCGGTTTGCGACGATCGCTCCCGATGCGTCGACGAAGGCGAAGCACTTCGAGTATATCTTCAATGACTACGGCACCTATGCCAGCATTTTCGACTATCCGACTAGCGTGAAGGAGATCGGTTCGATTAGGGGCGATGGCGGCCAAGGCTGTACGAACGTTCTCTACGGCTATGGGAAGAAGAGCTTTTGGGACGTCGCCGGCGATACCGACATCGTCGAGTATGACGTTCTCAAGAAGCCGATCAAGACGCTTTCCGTTTCCGTCGGTATGCCCTCCAGTTGCGCGATGGATAGCAGCGGCGACCTTGCGGTCGGAATCTTAAGCGGGGCAGGCGGCGGCGACATCGTCGTCTTCAAGAACGCGAGTGGTTCGGGCACTGTTTTTAAGTCGCCGCTAGCCAGAGAGTACTTCGACGGCTACGACGAAAACGGGAATCTCTTCTTCGACGGGTTTACCGTCGACTCACAGTTCCAACTCGACGAACTACCGCAAGGCAGCACAAAAGTCCAAAAAATCATCACGAGTAACCACGTCGAGTTCCCCGGCTCGGTGCAGTGGGACGGCACGTATCTCGCCGTTACCGATCAGATAGCGAACGCGATCTATCGGTATACCGTGAGCGGAACGAAAGCGACGTTGGAGGACACCGTGTCCCTTTCGACTTCCAGCGATTGCGCGCAAACCTGGATCGTGAAGGGCCTTATCTATTGCGCGGATGCAGGTAACGATGACGGCGAGGTCTTCAAGTACCCAGCCGGCGGTTCGGCCATTGCGGTCTTCACGGGCAACTTCGACGTGCCGCTCGGAACGGTGGCAGTCCGAAGATAGGTCGCCTCTATTGCTCGAGTTCTTGCAGCGTGTTTGTTTTCGTATCGGTATAGAATAGCGCTGTATCCGAATCGCTCGTGCCGGTCGCAAGCAGCCCGAAGACGTGAGCGGTCGTACTCGTGTCGATCGTCTTCGTAGCAAGTATTTTGCCCGTCGGCGTCAGCTCTACGAGCGTGTTTCCACCTTTGGTATTCGCAACGATAAGGTTTCCGTTCGGTAGAAGCGCTGACGCGACCGGCGCATCGAGCGGGGCGCCACTATAAACGAGCGTCGCGCACGTGGTTTTTGGGTGAGTGCACTTGAATTTCTTTCCACCGGGCTGCACGACGATTTCGTTTTTCTCGAGTAAGCTGCTGGCGGTCGAAACGGCGACGACAGTGTTATCAACGCCGTCTACGATATAGAGTGTGTCGTTACAAAGATTACCGGTTCTTTGACTATTGTATTGCATGCCCGATGGGCCTAGAATGCTCCAACCGGAGCCCTTATTGACCGCGAACCCGGTTATCACTTGCGTCACTTTTGCCGGACCGCTGCGGCTAACGGGAAGGAAGGCCACCTTGACAATCGAGCCCGTCTTAGAATCCGAAACGTAGATATCCTCAGGCGCGTAGGGCAGACCGCAGAATGCATCGGTGTCGTCAAACGGAACCTGGATCGGGGAACCGTAACTCTTGTTGAGCTTGCCGGCTTGGGTGAACTGCGAAACGAGGCCGCTGGCCAATCCCGCGCCGTACACTTGATTTCCCGCAGTAACTGCGTCGCCGTCACAGCCTTCGATCTTAGCGCTTTGGGTAAAGGTCGCCGGCTTGGAACGCGGCTTCGGATCGAGTACTTCGATCGTGGTTCCTTTCTCCGCCGTTCCGGCAGCGTCGTCGAAGTCGCAAACGAGGAGCTGCCCCTTTTTGAGCCCGAAGGTCGAACGGACCAGCGAGATCGCGCGCGGTCCCATATCCCCATTTTTCGGATCGACGGTCGTGCCGATTTCGACATCCTTGGTAAGTTTTTTCAGAATCGAGGTCGTGTCGGTTAAAGCACTCGAACTCCCCGCTGGAGCAGCGATTTGCGACATATATGGAACTGCGGCGTTTCCGCCACAGGCCGACGTTGCAAAAAGAGACGCGGCGACCAGCATAAGCACGCGATTGTCGAAAGTTGGCATTCTGAACCTCGCTTCTAACGCGGTGATGACTAAGCCCGTTCGAAGTGCTTCTTTCGGCGCCTGCAAGAGCGAGCGACCGCCGTCCACCTCCGTCTAACGATGAAGCTCGGGGCAGTCGAACGGGCCCGAGTAGATCGTTTCGCCTTGGCCGTTCCGACCGATCCGAACGTCCAAATGCGACCCGATTGGCGAGCGATCCCCGACTGCGACCACAAAGGCGTCGCCGAGGGGCCCACGCACCCAAAACGTCAAGCGCTCGTAATCGTCTCCGTTGCCAGACGTGGTGCGCCCACTGGTGATGCCGCGCTGTTCGATTGGCGAACCGATAAGGTTGATCGCCACCGGACTGCGCTGAACCAAAGCCAAGCCGCAGACATGAGCCGGCCTCGCATCCAAGAGCTTGAGGATCCCCATCACGAGCGCGACGACGAGCAGCGCCGTGACGAGAAAGACAATCGCCAAGATCTGAATGACGAGCCTGCGTTCCGGCGGCTTCCGCGGCGCTCGATCACCGGATTCTAGTTCCACGCGTGGGTGCGCTTTGCCGAACCTTAGGTGGTATCCCGTTACTCCATTCTATCGGACCGTCACGGCATACGGTTCACTGCCCGCTGAAAACGGCGAGCCCTTCACCTTGGTCAACGCACCGCTGCCCGCGTTGATCGCGAACGCAGAAACCCCGCCGCCTAGATTTGCCACATAGGCGAACTCACCGGTCGGGTCGACCGCGACCGCGGTTGGGTTAGAACCAGCTGCGAATGGCGATCCTTGGACCTGCGTCAAAACACCGGTGCTCGTGTTGATAGCATAAGCGGAAACATTGTTGGAGCCCTGATTGGTAACGTAGACGAACGTGCCGGCCGGATTGATCGCTACCGCGACTGGACTGCTGCCTGCCCCAAACGGCGAACCCGGCACCTGCGTCAAGGCACCATTCTTCGGGTCGATCGCGTACGCGGAAACGTTGTTGGAGCCGTTATTTGCTAGATAGACGAAGCTGCCGCTGATCGCCACTTTCCTCGGCGAAGAGCCCGCCGCGAACGGCGACCCATGCAGGGGCGTCAAGGCGCCGCTGCTCGCATTGATAGTGTAGCCGGAAACGTTATTGTTGCCGTTGTTCGTCACATACGCGAACGCGCCCGTCGGATCGATCGCAACACCAGCCGGGCTGTAACCCGCGGCAAACGGCGACCCTTGTATCTGCGTCAATGCACCGCTGCCGGCATTGATGGCATAGGCGGAAACGTTGCTTGAACTTTCGTTAACCACGTAGACGAATTTGCCGGACGGGTGAATCGCTACTTGCCATGGGTAGGAGCCCGCCGCGAACGGCTGGCCCGGCACATGGGTCAAGCGACCACTGGCGTGGATGACGTAGGCGGAAACGTCGCCGGACAAACCGTTGGCGACATACATGAACGCGCCTGACGGATCGATCGCCAGCCCGATCGGCAGCGAGCGCGCTTTGAACGGCGAGGTCTCCAGCCGCCGTAAGACGCCGCTGTTCGGATTGATAATGAAGGCGGAAACGTCGTTAGAGTGCCCGTTGGTCACGTAGAGATAGTGAGGCGTCGTCAGAGCGCGGGCGCTTCGCACCGAGCTGTTTTGCGCGTCAATCCCGGAGGGCCGCACGAGAGCCGGGGCGCCACAATTCGCGAGCAGCGCGGCAGCTCCGATAGTGAAAGATAAGTGACCTAGGTTCCTCATGTTCGACGCCTCCAGATGCTGAACGAACGAGCAGCTAAAGACGTTCGCTTCGGCTCCCTATTTGTCCCAGCGTCAGGCGCGCGTTTTACAGGGAGTACGTAAACGTGGAACTACGACAGGCGCTACAACGATAGCGCACGTCGTTCGTGCCGGGCTTAAGGTCAAAGACCAAAACGGTGGCGGCGCGTCCGGCGCTGATTCTCCCGGGACCGACGATTTTTGGTTGCGAGGGATCGCTCCAGATCGCCACTCCGAAACGCAGTGCTTGCGGCGCGGCGAACCTCAATGTAAACCACCCATCCTTAACGGTCGCGCCCAAGAGCACCGGCATTTCTCGCTGAGGCACTTCGGGAAGCGGGCGATTGAAGCGCGAGACGGGATAATCCGCGTATCGAAACAGACGGCTGGGCAACGTGTGCCCCGAAAGAAATGTCATACCGGCGCGGGAGTCGTGGTAGTCGATCGTCGCTGGATACAGCGTCTCGCCGTGGAGCAAGCGTGACTCAAAAGCCCTGCCTCCAATTATATACGGGAATGCAACCGCGCGCGGCGCAGCTGAGAACGTCCGCGCATCGCTAGCTGCCTGGCTTAGCGTTTCAAGATGCATTCCGTCACGTACGGCCTCATCGAACAACGCGTTCATGACGACCGCGTTGGCCGCAATAACCGCGTCAACCGGCTCTTCCTGCACGGTCATGACAATCGGCTGAGTCTGGCCGGCCGCGGCGTATGCATCCACAAGTTTCCGCGCATAGAGGGCGGCGGTTTTCGGCGAAAAACCACCACGCTGCAATAGGTCATCGGGGTCGGTAGAAAAGGCCGCTTCACGCTCGCTCAGGTAGGCGCGCGTCAAATCACGTGCCGTCCACTCGAAGGCGAGGAAGGAACAACCCCCATCCGGCTGCGGCCGCTTGTACGAATGGATGTCGGCACAGTACGTACCCCATGGCGCCCCGAAGTCGGATGTTCCGTCGGTACCACGGCTATTCCAGGTGATTCCCCAGAACGCGTGCTCGCCAAATGATAGAGCGCGCCGCACGTTGCGCTCCACGCCGGCCGTTAGAATGCTTACGGTGGGAACGTACCACGGAAGCTTCGCCGACATTGCGACATGCAGATCACCCCAGAACTGTGCCTGGGCATCGTCGCCGTTAGCGCGGTGAAACGCGTTGAAGTCAGCGGCATAGGCCATGTGACGAATATCGCCCACCATCCAAGATACCGGCACATGGTGCGCGGCGGCCGTTCGTTCGATCTCATGTACACCCTTGACCGCGATCACTTCGTCGAGAGCGGTAAAGACGAAGCGCGTCTGCGTTGTTGCGGATGGTATCGACCAATGCGGACGATTCGGAGACAGATTTCTACCTAAAGCGTTGAAGCCGCACTTCGACCAGCGCACAGCGACGGGTGGAAAATCGCCGGCCGGGATGCGGTACCAAATCACTCCGTCGTAGCTTACCGTGCATGGAACGGCACTTCGGTCGACGACAACGCTCACGGCGTGATATGCCGGTAGCGAAGAGACGGGCGCGGCAACCCGCGCGCAGGCCGCAACCGGAAGAACAACGACCATTATCAATCGCTGGACGATGATGTTACCCGCGATCCGCACTCGGCGCCTCAAGTTCGCGGGCTCCCGCCGACGAGCCTACGGCTAGGACCAACCCGCGCCGCGGCGAAGCTCAAAGGGCAAAATACGTTTCACCTCACGGGAGGGTGATGCATGAGAACTTTAGCTACATTTCATTGCGTAGTTAGCATCACTACCGCTGCGGCGTTTCTGACTGCGTGCGGTGGATCGGCTTCGCCAACCGGCGCGACGAACCCGACGTCGCAAACTTCCGCAGCCGCGACGCAATCTGACTTGCTCTACGCGTCGCGTTCTTCGGCCGGCACGGTCTCGGTCTTTGCATTTCCGAGCGGGCAGAAAGTGAGCGAGTTAACCGGGATTACGAACCCCGAGGGACTCTGCTCGGATGCCTCTGGGAATGTCTACGTCACAACGGACAGCGGCTTTATTTACGAGTACGCGCACGGAGGAACCAGTCCCATTCAGAGCTTCAGCGACCCGGATAGTTCGCAGAGCGGGTGCGCCGTGGATCCGACAACCGGTGATCTTGCGGTCACGAACTTACACGATTCTGCGGGGAACGGCGACGTCGTCGTCTTTCACAGCGGATCGCAAAAGCCGAAGACATCCCGATTCAAGAACACTGCAGAATTCTTGTATTGCGCATACGACGAGAGCGGTAACTTGTACGCCTCGGGAGAGACCTGGCACGGATTGCCTTTTCTCGTGCGGCTTCCCAAGGGCGGCACGAAGTTGGAGCTGCTTAAAACTTCGCAGCCGATTTGGGCGAGGAGCATTCAGTGGGTGAAGAATCGCTTGCTGATTGGCGCGGCTACGTTTAAGCACACCGGCGCCGTCTCGATATATCCGGTGGCGGTTTCCGGCGACACGGGCAAAGTCGAAGCCCCCATCCAACTTCAGAGCGCCTTCGGAGCATTCGGGTTCGATCAATACTGGACGCACAGCAACGTGATTGTCGGGTCGGGGCGAGTTGATCGTAAAGGAGCGCTGCTCTTCTGGAACTACCCACAGGGGGGCAAACCGATCAAAGCCATTAGCTCGTCGAGCGAGGACCTCTTCAGCGGCGTAACCGTTAGTGTCGGCGCACGCTAGCCGTGATAAGAATTTCGAGCTTCAGCTACGCACTAAGCATCGGCGCGCGCGCGAGTGCTACGTACAGCGTTCTTTACGACTTTAGCCGCTCGACCGACGGCGAATATCCAAATGGCGGCATGCTCGACGTCGGCAACACGCTCTACGGCACGACCCTAAGCGGCGGAACCGGGCAGTCGTGCGCTTCGGGATGTGGAACGGTTTTCGCATTGACTCCCTGAGAGAGTGAGGAACACCCAGATGAAAGTTTTGAAGCTTGGAAGCTACGCCCTATTCAGCTGCACAGCTGCGGCAATGCTTTCGGGCTGCGTCGGATCGCAGCCGCCGAACAGCCTGCCGGGCACTGTGCCGCAAAACCAGATGATGGATACCCACGGCGATCGCTCGGTTTTTGGCAAAGATCGCACCCAATGTCCGTGCCTATATGTGACTAACCTGAACCATGACTCCGTAACGGTCTATGCATCAGGCGCGACCGGCAACGTAAGGCCAATCCAAGAGATTTCCGGTTCCAAAACCGGCTTGAGCCATCCGCATGATGTCGCAGTAGACAAAACGGGCAATATCTACGTTGTCAACGTAGCTCCCGCGTCGGTGACCGTCTATCCGCCCGGTGCTACCGGAAACGTGAAGCCGGAGGCAACCATCCGGGGCGCAAGTACTCAACTGGAAGAACCCACTGGAATCGCTATCAATCCGGGCACTGGAGATATTTATGTCTCCAACATCGCAGGCGGTTCATCGATGAGTGGTTCGGTAACTATCTACGCTGCAGGTTCGAGCGGTGACGTCGCGCCACTTGGGGTGATCCAGGGCTCGAACACGCGCCTTTTGCATCCCAACTGCCTCGCATTAGATGCACGCGGAAACGTCGCAGTGACCAATGTCCACCTCGCCAAAGGATATCAACAAGGATGGTTAACCTTCTATGCCGCGGGCAGTACAGGCAATATTGCACCGACCCGAGTTATCCAAGGCGCCCTTACCAAAATCGATTTACCGACCCAGATTACGCTGGACTCAAAGCAAAACACGTACCTAGCGAACTACGATGGCGACGACCTGACCGTGTATGATGCCGGCGCGAACGGAAACGTCGCACCGATCGTCGATATTCACGGCCGTCGGACCAAACTAGGGAGCGCATTTGGCGTGGCAATCGATAGGGCCGGCAATATCTATGCGGCGAGCGGGATTGCCGGCAATAGCCGCATTACGGTATACACGTCCGGCTCAGACGGCAACGTGCGTCCCGTCAAAGTGATCGCAGGCAGCCACACGTCTCTCGACTTTCCCCAAGGCATCGCGGTTCATTAAAAACGCACCGGCAGGCTCCGTACGGGGCGAGGAAACGCCGTGGCGAAAGGCTCGTTGTGCTGGATATAAAGGTAGAATAACGATGAATAACTTACGTTGTAGTTGTAACGCGTTTTGTGCGATCGTCGTCGCGGCATTACTCGCAGGATGCGCGGGGTCGGCGCTTCCGATTAGCACCTCAAGCGCAATGTCACGAACGATTACGAATGCCTCATCCTCTGCGGAACAGGTATTGCATCGCTTCGGTTACCGCAACTCCGAAGGCGGCGCCGAACCAAATTCGCCGCTCATTAACGTCAACGGAATCTTTTACGGCACGACGGAGTATGGCGGTCCATGTCCGCCGCATCAAAAGAACGTTTGCGGATATGGAACGGTGTTTGGTATTAACGCGACGGGCGCGAAGAAAGTGCTTTATCAGTTCCAAGGCGGTGCCTCCGATGGTGCCCGTCCCGCGGGGGGATTGATCGAGTTCAACGGTGCGCTTTACGGCACGACATATGAGGGCGGTGGTTCGGGATGCAGCGGTCTGGGCTGTGGAACCGTCTACAGCATCAGCCCGAGCGGCTCGGAGAAAGTGCTATATCGCTTCCGAGGCGGTTCCGATGGCGCCTCACCCTCAGGCGCATTGGTCGCCGTCAACGGTACGCTGTACGGCACGACCAGTGCCGGCGGAGTGGTAAAGGGATGCTCCGGTAGCGGTTGCGGAAGCGTTTACGACATAACTACGAGCGGTTCGGAGCAAGTTCTGTATCGCTTTGGTGGAAGCTCTTCGATTGCCGGCTGGCTCCCGATCGGCCATTTAATCGACGTGAACGGCGCATTGTACGGAGTTACGTCAGTCGGCGGCGTGCAATGTGATGGTTACAGTTTCGGATGCGGGACCGCTTACAAAATTCGCACGAGCGGCGCGGCGACGTCGCTTTATGCGTTCGGTTCGGGCCAGGAGTTTCCCGACGGGAGCTTGGTCGAGGTTCAGGGAGCGCTGTACGGCACGGCAGGCGGTGAGACGCAAAGCGGCACCGTTTACAAGCTGAATATGCATGGAGCCTACACCATGCTCTACCATTTCCACGGCGGTCAAGACGGCTCGACGCCGATCGGGGGTTTGATTTACGCCAAAGGACTGCTCTACGGCGTCACTGAGTCTGGCGGGGTCGGGTGTGCGACCAATGGGTGTGGAACGATCTTCAGCATTACGACAACGGGCAGCAAAACAACGATATACAGCTTTCCCGGCGAACCCAACGGCGCCAACCCCGTGGCGGCATTACTCTTTTCGAAAGATAAGCTCTACGGCACAACCAAAGCGGGAGGCAATTCGCAGTGCGGCGACGGCTGCGGAACAGCTTTCGAGGTCTCCCCGTAAGCGCAAACGCGCGCGTTAGGCGACTAGGGGGTTAAAGTGAAGATGGTTCCGCAGCCACTGCCGCCAAAACGCTTGCAGCCCGTCGTTGAACCGCCCTGCGCGGTCGTCCCGTAGAACGTTCCGTTCAAGTCGATCAGTCCTCCTGACGGGTCGGCCCCATCTGAACCACCGGCGAAATTATGCAAAACCTTTTCACTCCCGCTCGGAGTGAGGCTGAAGACGACTCCCAAACTGTCCGAGCCGCCCGCAGTGGTCGTGCCGTATAAAACGCCATTCAACTCCACCAATCCGGCAGAAGGACTTGCTCCATTGGGGGCGTTGGAACAAGAATTGCAACCGAAGCTATAAAGCACGCTCTCCGAGCCGCTCGGCGTTATGCTATAGACAGTTCCGCAACCGGCGTACGAAGGCGCGCACCCGACGTGATGACCGCCTCCTCGAAGCGTCGTCCCATAGAGCGTGCCGTTCACGTCGATCAAGTCCGAGAACGGTTGTGCGCCGTCGGCGCCGCCTTGAAAGCTGTACAGCACCTTCTCCTTGCCGGCCGCGTCTATCGTGAAAACGGTGCCAAGCTCGTTCGAGCCGCCGTAACCCGTCGTACCGTAGAGCGTACCATTCACATCGAGCAACGGCGCAGCCGGTTCAGCGCCATCTTTGGGCGAGCCGGTAAAGTTGTGCACGATTTTGAACGTACCCGAGGTGGCAACGCTGTAGACGGTACCGTAGTTCTCGCTCGAGACACCGTATTCCGTGGTGCCGTACAACGTTCCATTCACATTGACTAATCCTGCTAAGGGTTGAATGCCGTCGGAGCCGCAGAAACTGTGTAGCAAGGTCTCCGTGCCGGACGTGCTAATGCTGTAAACGCTCCCCGATCCGCATTTACCGCCAACAATCGTCGCGCCGTACAGCAGACTCTTCACCGCGATCAAAGTGCCTACAGGGTTAACTCCGTCGCTCGCCGCGTTAGACCCCACGCCGAAACGGTGCAGTACCGTGTGCGCGCCTAGCGTGCTCGCGCTGTAGACTGTTCCAGAACTGCGGTAGCCGCCTTGCGCGGTCGTGCCATAGAGCTCGCCACCCACGGCGAGCAAGCCTTCAGGGAGTGCTCCTCCGATGTCGTGACGGGGGTTAGCATGTTGACCAAATCTGAATAGCACCTCATAATACGACGAGCTTGAACTGCGAAGCGCGGTTGCTCGAACGCCGCTGCCACGTACCTGCGTCGTTGCGCTGGGCACGCCGACCGGCGGCGTGTCATCCTGAGCCTGTCGAAGGGCATCACAAGCCGTGAGCAAAACCGCGACCACGAAAGCGCAAAGTGCGTTGCGCCCAAGATTCGAATTCGTCATTCTATTTGTCCCCTTTACGTCCAAGCCGCGAGAATTCAATGTCCGAAAGAAATCACGAGCCCTCTAACATCGCCGAAGCGGCCGACGATGTGCGTGTGCGGGCCCCCCGCGGGATACGGCCAAATATCGATTTGGCCACGGTGAGCTTTGGTGGTCGCGACGACGCTACTGCCGTATGTGGCAAACCACGCAGTGCCGGTGAGTGCAGTATCTTTGGGGATCACGATGCCGACGACATGACCCAATCCACCTGACGCCTCAATGCGATAGATTCGCGGCCTCCCCTTGAGGTAAGGCTGATAGCCTCCCGTCTGTAGGGCGATGTAGTGGCCATCCCACTGCACACCGCCGGGTAACGCGGTGTTCTTGTCGAGGCGGATAGCTGCGACCGCACGACTGTCCTTAACCAACTCGCCGAAGAGCAACCCTGGATCGCTGTTTGCGCAGGCACAGCCGTCAAAAAAGAGATTCCCGGCGTCGTCGTACGCAGCGTTTTCCGGCGTGAACGGCACGTCGTATACGGCGGGCTTGCCTGGGCGCGCACCGGCCCATACGTCAATAGAGCCGTGGCCCTCTTGGCTGCCACCGGCGGGATTCATGATGGCAAGATCGCCGCTCGACGGGTCGACGGCGCACCCCGATTTATAATACTTCGGCATGCGAATCTGCGCGATCGGCTGGGTGCCACCGTGCGCGTATTTTTCAGCATAATAGGCCTGGAAGTTCGACCGATAAACGATGAGCCAGACGTTTCCGCCCGTGTCGGAGCACATTCCGGAGAGGGCTCCGAGTGAAATCTGTGCGACGACCTTACCCTGCGGGAGCGACAGAATTGAAACGAACGTGTGCTTATCGTAGATACTAGATGCGTGCGCAACGTACAACAGGTCGCCCATAGCGCCGGTCGACCGCGATGCGGGATTTTCCGCAACCGCGCTGCTCGGGAGCGATCCCGCCGGTGATCCCTGTAATCCGCCACAGCCTCCGAGCAATGCTGCTAAAATGCAACCGCTAAGCGCGATAGGCAAACCTTGATTTCTCATGGCCTCGCTCCTCCGCTGCTAGAACGCTGCAGCGTTATAAACTCATTCGCCGTGAACCAGCCCTGGCCCCGGCCAAGCTATCAATACGCTCGCTGCCTGGAAGGGCGGATGCCGCGGAACTATCGTTCTCGGCTTTCCCGCAGGTTGTTTAGTCATTGGCTAGTTCGGAAGACGAGACGAACACCCGATTCCATCACGGGAGTCGGAACGAGCGGGATTTCATCGACGCTTTCGTATTCGCGGCCGCCGGCATCCTTCGCCAACGGATAGCAAAGCGCGCCATTGTCCTCCGGAGACACCGCAACGAGCAATAGCTTGCGTAAGCGAACGTGCTTTGCTGACGCCGCGGCCTGCGCTGCGTGCCAGCTTTCTTGTAGCGTCAGGCGAAGCATTTCCCGCGCAGCCGGAGCACAATCTCCAATGAACGGATTAAGCCCAAACCTCACTTCAGCCTTAGCGGACCCATACGGTGCTGCAATAATGTTTGCGATTTGCGGTATTGTACTGCGAGCCGTACGTTGCACGATGACGTTATAGAGCGCGCCAGCTCCCCCGTTTGCGGACGACGCGGCAGCGTCGATTACGCCGCGCACCGAGCGAAGCTTCGCGATGATTGGAGTCGTTGCGATCGAACTTGAACCATTGTCCGAGTTCAACTCCATCTGAAAACGTAGCATATGATACGGCGCGTACGCCTGGGCGTAGGTACGCTCGCGAAGGGCCGTTCCCGGTTGGGCGACGTCGATTGGGACTTTCGGAGAAAACTCCTCATCGATCGAATTCGAGTTTTGCACGCCATGAAGCTGGAGCGAGCCCGCCGCATCCGATCTCGGAAAGGAAAGCGCGACTCCGTTACGCGAGAACGTCGTGGCGACGCCAACCGTAGAATCGCCCGACAACGGTACGTCCGTCGCGTATAGCGATTCCGTTCCGAGCTTCAAACCGAGGATTGTGGCTACGGTTTGCGCTTGGGCGCGAGCCGCGAGGATTGCAACCGCGTTTGGCAGGAGCCCGGCTTTGACCGATGCGTTCGCCAAAGCGCCGCCCAACACGTACAACTCGGGGCGGTCCGCGGCGATCGAGAGAACCGGTACGTATGTCGACAATGGGTGTGGCGCCGCAAATGCTGCTCGCGCCAACGCGGCTACTCCCGGCGAGATCCCGTTGCTTGGCGACTGCGAGCCCTGGTAACGCATCTCCACTTGAGTGTCGGCAGTGAAGGGCACAAACGTTGGCAATGTGACATAGACGACGGCGTCGCCGATGTCACAGAACGCGTCAGGCGAGGACGAAGATTGAGAGAACCAGGACCCCACCCGACGTCCCCATCCAATAGCGCCGCCTCGGGTGATCTGAGCTAGTTCTTCGGCTCGCCGACTCGCGTCGTCCTCAGCCCTTGACCACGTTGCCTCCGACTCCGGGCCATCAACGACAACCCCTGCACACTCGTACGTCCGGCCGATCTGATCACGGAACTGGCTTCGAACGTGCTCGAGCGTCTCATTGAGAACGGAAAGCTGCTGTATTCCTACCTCGACTTTGTAAAGCATTCGCCACGAGTTGGGCGGATAAATTTCCGGTCTTGGCATGCGCATCGCGCCAGTGCCCGTCGCCAGGGTCTTATACCATTGCGGATTATCCGGCTCAGTACTCATACCCCTGACGCTCAGGCCCGCTTCCCTGAATATCGTTGCGATGGCAGCGGAAATCGTCGGCTCCGACACGGTTGAGAACGACGTTGAGGGCTGCGTGAGAATGCTGACGTCGACTAAGTTCGGCGCCACAGTCGTTCGTGCCGAGCCTTGCGTGAGATAGACTGCGACGCCGTCCTTCACGTCGCCGTACCTTGCATTTGGATCGGGAACGAATCGATATCGCGATAAGTGTACGGAGTATATGTGCGTTTCGCCACGCGCCCTAATCGGATACTCCAGTATCACGTCCTCGTCGCACGGGTCCGAAAGAGCCTCGCACGAAGGCAACGTTATCGAAAAGGAACGCTGTGCCCCAGCAGAAATTAGCGGTTCCGCCCTCCAGCAATCCCGCCGACAATACGGCCACTCTTCCCAGGTGCCTGAATAAACACGTAGCTTTGCCTGACCCAAATCCAGAACGACTTGCGAGGCCGTCCTGTTGAAAACCGAAAGCGTCGCTTGCGCAGTCTCCGTTGAAAGGAACGTTGTACGCGTAAGCATTGCCGAGGTGACGACACCGGTACTGTCGGCGACCAACCAAGGCGCAACGATTTGCAACATCAGGAACGCTGCCGCAACGGCCTTTAGCATCTACGGATATAGTGCTCCGCTAAAGGGGACCGTGACCTGCCCCCTTACATTACACCAGTCGCGCGAAGCGACTAAGATTTATACTGCGCTAATTCAGGGCGTCAGCGTGAAGACGGTTGAGATTCCATCGTACATATCGACCTCGGGCGAGGCCGTTGTGCCGTACAACGTTCCCTTTACGTGTATCAGGTTCGCCACCGGATAGCCCCCGTCGGATCCGCCGGTGAAGCCGTGTAGCACCTGTTCCACGCCCGACATAGTGACGCTGTAGACGGTTCCACAGCCGCTGCCGATGCGGCAGTCCTTACTGGCGCCGCCGCCGGCTGCGGTGGTGCCGTACAGCTTGCCATTCACGTCGATTACGCCCGCCTGGGGAAGCATTCCATCGTTGGCGGCGCCGAAGTCGTGTAGCACGCCCTCTTTCCCTTGCGTCGTTATGCTGTAAACCGTACCATCGCCGTAGGTGCCGCCGCCATATGTCGTGCCGTACAGCGTGCCGTTGACGTCGATCAAACTAGAGTGAGGAAACGCTCCGTCAGGTCCCCCGAAACTGTAGACCACCTTCTCTTCACCGCTCGGGGTAATGCTGAAGATCGCCCCGCACCGGTGAGACACGCCGCAACCGTTGCCGCCCCATTGCGTCGTGCCATACAGCGTGCCGTTCACATTGATAAGACCTGCTATTGGGAATTCTCCGTCAGTCGGCGGTCCGGCGAAGCTGTGCAGCACTTTCTCCACGCCCTTGGTGTTCACGCTGTAGACGGTTCCTTTACGATGGGCGCCGCCAGAGTCGGTCGTACCGTACAGCGTGCCATTTACATTGATTACAGGCGCCCATGGCTTAGCTCCGTCAGGTCCGCCAAAGCTGAAGAGGACCTTCTCTTCGCCGCTCGGGGTGATACTGTAAACGGTCCCGTCGCCTGAGGCGCCGCCTGCGGAGGTCGTGCCGTAGAGCGTGCCGCCAACATCGACAAGGCCGGCGGTGGGATATTGTCCATCTCCGCTGCCACCGAAGCGGTGCAGCACGCTTTGCGCGCCGTTAGTGGTCACGCGATAAACGACCCCTGTGTTGGAGCCGCCAAACCTCGTCGTGCCGTAAAGCGATCCGTCCACCTCGATTAACCCCGCCGCCGGGTAATTGCCGTGAGACTGGTCTCTGAATCGGTAGAGGACACGGTAAGCGGACGACGCGGGGCCAGCAATATCTCGCGTTTGCGGCATAACACCCGACATGCCAGTCGTCGGCGTGTCACCCTGAGCCTGTCGAAGGCCACCGCAACTCGCAAGCATTGCTGCCGCGGCGCTCAGGCATAGTGCGGAACGGCTGAAAGCAAAGATTCTCATCGATTACGCTCCCGGGGCGACAAGCGAATGGTTAGCCCATTTTTCGCCGCGACCGTTGGCCACCCCAGCCAAGCGAGCGTTACTATCCCGACTCCGCGCAAAACTGCCCTCCGGCGGAGAGCAACGTGTACACTGAAGAGCGGACGAAGTCGAGACCATGAGTTTAGGATCAGCGGAATATTGTTGCCACGACGGGTGGAATGGCTCGCTCTCGCAAGTATCCGCAGGGAGGAAAACCCATAAGGTTTCTCAGCTCGCGTACTCGTAGACGCTTGCTATGCTGGGACAGCTCACCGACGCGCCGAACGGCTTTAGCCGTTTGTCCCTTCGGCTTCTGGAGGCATCGCATATGTGGAATCTAGTCCGTTTGGCGCTTACGATTGGCGCGGCTACGCTTGTCGCTGGCTGTGGCGCGCAGAATGGCCCGAGCGCACTACCTCCGAGCATTGCGGCGCAAAGTAAAGCGCACAGGGCGTCTGGGTACAGCGGCGATTTGTTGTATGTCGCGGAGGAAAGCGACAGCGTTAACGTTTTGATTTTTACCTATCCACAAGGTCAACTTTATGCGACCGTATCGAACCTTTACCCAGCGTGGGGCATCTGTTCGGATACCGCTGGGAATGTCTACGTAGACGCAGGACTAATCTATGAGTTTGCTCACGGGTCTACTGTTCCGACGCGTACAATTCAGATGCCGGCGCCCGCTTTCGCAACATCTTGCTCCGTGGACGCAACGACGGGGAACCTGGCGTCCATAGACATCTGGCCGAACGCTCAAGGCACACCGACGACGTACGCGGCGCCGTTTAAGCCTTGGACAATCGCATACGATAATCGCGGTAACCTTTGGGTTGACGGTACGGCAAGCGACGAAACGGTACTACTTGCGGAGCTACCTAACGGTTCCAGTCAGTTCAAAACCATTACGCTTGATAAGCCGACACACTGGGCGGGCAGCGTCCAATGGGACGGAAAGTACGTCGCCGTCTTGACCAACGATAAGGATGCCAGAATAGGACACCATCAATTGATTTATCGCCTTAGAATAAAAGGACAAAAGGGAACGGTCGTTGCGAAAACTCCTCTTAGGCAAATAGAACCGGGTGGATTTTTCTTGGTACAGGGTGCGGCCCTAATTGGAACGCTGAGGGGCGGCGACGTTGGATTTTGGCACTATCCAACGGGGGGGGCTGAATATAAGGAGCTCACTGCGGGAGGTGCTTGGGGTTCTGCGATTTCCGTCGCCCCATCGCGTTCGCGCCACTAAGGAGTATGGGTAAGCACACGGCTCTGCTCTCGCGGTGGTTCCAATATTTGTCGCGGCCTGCGCCGGATTGCAGCCGCCGATCGGCCCGCGGTGTGCGCTGCCGCAAGCCGCTCGTACAATCGCTCGCGACGCGAGTTTATAACCGCTTACCCTGCTAGGTAGCTGGCGGCGCGGCAAACACCAGCATGGGAGATTTGCGCCTCGCGCTGCAAGGCTGTAATGGGCATTGCGATCGGCGCCGGGCTGCGCAGCTGCGCACCGGCGAGCCGCTAAGCGCCTAGCGCGATGCGGCCTCGCGAGCGCGGGGCGAAATGGAACATAGAGAACATGCCTATCGCGTACTGTACTGACGATTCGCTTGTGACGCGCGGTATTGCAACCAAGTCACAACGAGTAGCACTAGGCTAATGAGCAGCATAGAGGCTATGCCCAGCAATGACCACGCCGTTAGGCCCAGCTCCGACTCCATGGGATCACTGCGTCGCACAGTAATGCGTGGCGCGAGGTTTTCGAGTTGCGATACATCTCGCCTGTTCTTCAACTCAAGGTAGGCCGTGGTGCCCACCGCCAGTCTAAAGTCGCCTAACGTTGTGAAAACTACCGGATTCTTATGCTCGTCGACAGTGTAAGTGCAACAGGTCCCTTCCGACACGCCCTGCCGAAGAACTCGACCTTCCCTATCGTGGACGAGCCAGACCACGTCTATGACTCGGTAATACGGACTGCATCGTTCCTGGAGATAACCGCTTTGGCCAAGTAAGCAATCAGCGTACGGTACCTTTGCCTGGACATAGATGTTGATCTCATAAGGCGCGTTCACCGGTACAGTAAATAAATTGGTTATCGTGCGATTAGCAGCGACTCGCATAGGCTGGTCTAACAGCGTAAAATCACGGTTCCAGGTTATCTGATGGAATGTGAACAGGAGTGCGCCTGTGGCGGCTGCTGCCATAAAGGTCACTGTCCAGCGGAGCGTGGCTTTATAGTTCACAAGTGATCAACTGCAGTGGTATCGCGCCCGACCCGCCGATCGGCGGCTGCGATTCGCCGTTGGGTGCAAGAGATGGGCCCGTTAACTCTATTTTGTCCATTGGAAATCGTCGGCGAACCGGATCATGTTTGGTGTACAAAACTCTTGCAAAGCTCGTATTAGGCCCTTCGGATCGTGAACTGCGAAGAGACCAGATCGAGCGAGCTTTTCGGTGTCGGGATCGATGGGGTCGATCTTCGCCCACGTGGCGCGACCGAACAGGAATGTAACGCCAGCCCCAGCGAGATTTCCTTTGCGCATCATAAGCCCACCGAGTTCTTCCGGCTCGCGAAGATGTAAGTCAAAATCGGCGGCCCACGCATCGCTCGCAAAATACTCATCAGTCGAGTCAGTCAAAATCAGATACTCATACGCGTCCGATGTCAAAGCAATCGCCGATATGCGTGAATCCGACGAAAGTTTGTCCATTACACGGTTAGCTTCGCTAAGAAAATCTGTCACTGTACCGAGTTTCCTTCACGTAAGTATTGCCAGATGGCCGGCTGCGCGTTGCTCAGGTGCCGACCCCAGTGAGCATAGTAGCTGAAATGCCAGTGCCATAGGGCGTTTTGGATTTGACCGGCCCGGTATAGCGCTAGGCCTTCCTTCACATTGTTGTAGATGTCGCCAAGATCGTCGGCGATCGTCGCCATCACCGGTTTTGGCGGGTTCACTTCGAGCGGATCGTACTCGAAGGGATCAAACACGACGCTGTATGCGTCTGTGGGTAGCTTTGCCCTAAGGGCGCCCACAACGTCGCGACCCTCGAAATCGCTATCTGCTTCGTCGTCCGGCGGAATTGCCGTAAGCCGCGCGGCAGCAGCCTGCAGTAATGCCAGTACCTCGTGAAGCCTGCGCATGCTAAGCGGCGTTGCCTCATCAGATACCACCTCATCGAACCAGGTAACATAAAGCTCAGCGTAATACGCAAAGTCGCGCGCCATTTGCGAGTTGTTAGTCACGTGGCACCGCCCGGCGCGCCGATCGGCGGCTGCGATCCGCCGTTGGGTGCGAGCAGCGCGGCTTCTATGCTACAAGAGAAGGACGGGGTGGAGTTTCCCATCTTTAATCGTTTGTAGCGTCGTGCTGATCGGGCAATTTATGGTTCCGTTCAAGATCTTCGTCGCAGAAATTGTCAAGATACTTCCAAGCAGTGCACGGCGTTAGCGGCGGGATGCCGTGGCCCTCAACGGTAATCTTGGGCGCGATCTTTTTTCCGGGCCTCCGTACCCGCTCGGAAGTCAAATCACGCTTTTTTAGGCCAAAAATCGTGAAAAAAGGGTGAGGTCCAAAGTTGTCTTTGTCCGGGACCCGACAATAGCGCCGGGGAATGACCAAAGTTCGCAAGACGGGAGTATGCTGATCAGCCTGCTCTATTTGCTCGAAGGGCGCGTCGAGAACACACACAATGGGATAGCGGCTGCGGCGCTGTTCACCGATGCCTTGGACGTGCAGCGCTATCCATTCCCCTGAATTGCGCTTGAACCCGACCACCTCTCCTGGCTCCCAGTCGCATTCGCTCGGAATATCGCGACGGACTTTTGCAGCCTGTCTCTGCGGTCCGACAAGTTGAGCGCGTAGTCTCTGGAGGACCTGCGAACGCGCGCGCTTGAGTTTTCCATTGCGCTCGAATCGGGCCATGTCGCTTCCGCCGTCTATGATTTTTAGAGCTCGGTCGCGGACGCGATCTTCTAGCCTACCGTAGCGAAACTGTGTTGTCGCCAGTGACAGCCAGAATGGCGGTCCATCATCTGCGTCATCCTGCGAGTCCTTGAATAAGACGAGAAGCTTGTCAGTAGCCGCAATGCCATCCAACCCTTCGGCTAGATAGTCGCGATATTGGTCGCGAACATCTGTCGCTGTGTCATCCGAATAGATGCCGGCTCCCCAAACCCCCATCGGCGTTCTTTTTTGACGACGTTTGCCCTGAGGTCCTCGCGCCTCTATGTGTGATCTATCAACTGTGCAGTGCTTGCCAATGGCGGGGATGCGGGACCTTTGCACGGGCCGCCGCCGCGATATCCGAGAGAGTGAAGGCATCGAGCTTCGGCACGATCTCTCGCTTGAACCACGCCTCGACGCGCTGGCCCGAATGCTCGCGCCCCTGTCGGCGTCGAATGCTCTAAATAGATAGCGAATCAGCATCCTCCGGAAGCTGGACAGGCTTCGGAAATAATATCGCCAGCGTTCCCGCACCTGCGGATCAGGGGCGATCCGGTGCAGCACTCGGCGTGTTGCGATGGAACTGGCTGCCGTCGCCGAACTTCCCAGCAGGTAATCAGGTCAGCTTCTGGAGACGATGCAGATGAAAACCTTCCCCCGATCCGCGCTTACGATCAGCGTCGCTGCATTGCTCGCGGCTGCATTGCTCGCGGGCTGCAGCGGATCCCAGCCGCCGATCAGCGCGCCCGGTGTGATGCCGCAAACCAACATATCGGCGCGATCGTACAAGCTGTTGTATCGCTTCCACACATTGACCGGAGCGCACCCGCGAGCCAGCTTGATCGAGGTGAACGGCACGCTCTACGGCACGACCGAATATGGCGGCACGCACAAGAAAGGAACCGTTTACAGCGTCAGCCCAAGCGGGGCTGAAAAAGTGTTGTATTCGTTCGCCGGGGCGGATGGGGCCAATCCGCGCGCGGGGTTGGTTGATTTGGACGGCATCCTATATGGCACGACGGTCAACGGCGGCGCCGGCAGTTGCGGCGCTTCTCTCGGCGGTTGCGGTGTAGTTTACAACATAACCACGGGCGGCACCGAGAAGGTACTGCACGTTTTTACCGGGTCGCCAGATGGAGCGAACCCAGAGGCAAGCCTGATCGATTTCAACGGTACGCTTTATGGATCAACCGACTTGGGTGGATCAGGTTGCGCGAGCTGCGGAACCGTCTTTAGCATTGGCCCGAGCGGTAAGGAGAAGATCCTGCACAGTTTCACCGGCAATTCCGATGGCTACATGCCGCAGGCCAGCTTGATCGCCGTAAAGGGAACTCTGTACGGCACGACGATCTGGGGTGGTCCAGGCTGCTATCCCACGGGCTGCGGGACGATATACAGTATAAGCCCGCGGGGTGCAGAGAAGGTGCTGTACAGCTTCATGGGCGGGAGCGATGGCGAGAATGCTTCTTCAGGCCTGGTGAGCGTCAAAGGTTTGCTGTACGGAACGACCACTGGTGGCGGAGGGACGTCATGCGACTTCAATATCGGCTGCGGGACAGTTTACAGCGTTACCACCGACGGCAGAGAGAAGGTTCTGTATAGCTTTACTGGCGGCGCCGATGGGGAATATCCCGACGCGGGATTGATCGACGTGAACGGCACGCTATACGGTACAACGAGTTATGGCGGGGGTTCGAGTTGTGGCGCGGGGTGCGGAACCATTTATAGCGTCAGCACGACTGGCGTGGAGATGGTGCTGCACGACTTTGTTCGCGCCTCGGATGGTTTGGAGCCGGAAGCCGCCTTACTCGAAGTAAACGGCGCGCTCTACGGCACGACAGAAACCGGCGGCTCAGGATGCAGGCGCCTCAATCATTGCGGAACGGTCTTTACACTCTCACCGTAGATCGCAACCCCGCGCTCGCGACGCCGCATCGCGTTAGACGCTTAGCGGTTTAGTGCGGCTCGCAGCTGCGCAGCCCGGCACCAATCGCAACGCGGATCGATGCACGTCGAATGCATCGCGCAAAGCCACCCATTGCAGCCTTACGGTAAAAACCTTACGACCACATAGCGTTTTCTACGTATCGGATTTTTTGCAAAGGGCGCTGTAAAGTTTGCACGGGGCGGCCGCGCTACAGAACGGCCTTCATGGTTTTCACTGCAACTTCGAAAATGTAAATGATGATCGCTTTCCAGTCGGCCGCGGCGATGAGCGAATTGCGGCATCAGAAGTGCGGAACGCCTAGCTTGCTCGCACCCGCCGCGCTGGCCTAAGCGTCCGTAAAGCCTTGCAGTTGCGCAGCCCGGCGCCGAGTGGCGTTGTGCATTGCAACATCGAGGCAACTGCCTCGCAGCGAGCACACAGTTTAACGCGTGGTGTGATCTGAAAAAGGCGAGCTAAAGGCGTCCGCTGAAATGTCACACATGAGGTTCAGCGCTTTAGTGTTGGCTTTTGGCATCGGTGTTGCTACGCCGGCTCTTGCTCAATCGCCGAGCGCATCCCCGGGAGCTCCGTCCGCGGGCGACATTCAGTTTACTGCCCAAGATGTGGCCACGCTCCTGAAGGCTACCAAAGACGCGGAAGCGAGTCCTAATATCACAATAAACGTCGTCGGCAAGGCCGTTATGGACATGCCAACCTACGATCCCATTGTTCATTTCGTCGGCATCGACGCGAAATCGGGAGCTGCGACGATCTGGATAATGAAGTCACCGCCGAAGACGCCTACTAGCGCTCATGCCCTGCGCGCCGCGATGGAACTCGCATGCATGGCCACCGGCTTCGCCGGACCGACTTGGAAGGGCATTTACGACCAAGTCGCGGCATTGGATGCGACCCTTCCAGCAAGCCCGCCGAACCCTTACAAATATCGTCTTGCATTGACCCAGCGGATAGCAGCAATCGTCGATAGTTACGCGCCTCATTAGTAGCCTGTAGGGCCGGCGCCTCCCCGCGCCCACGAGCGCGCATCGCGCTAGGCGCTTAGCGGCGTAGGGCCTCGCAGTTGCGCAGCCCGACGCCGATCGCCCAGCATCGCCCCTCGCAAGTTGCTCGCAGCGCTGGCGGTCCTTCAAGACACCGCGGTCAAAGATGAAGGGCCAGACCAGTCGGCGCCGGAGACCTTGGCGACGGCCTGCCACGCGGCTTCCTGGTTGGTGCGATCGTGCAAGTGTGGGTGGCGCATCGCCTCGATTGGGCCGGTGAGCTTCTTGGGCGCCGAGGCGAAGAATTGCCCCGAGACGTCGGTTCCGAACTTCGATGCTTGGAGGTAGCGACGAGCAGCCGTCTCCGGCGTGGGACATGCCGGGGATGAGCTTTATTAGCGGCATCAGCGACTTCATGACTGGACCAAGGTTTCGCACCGCCTGGGTGTCGGGCGCGCTGCCGGGCGCAACGGCGTAGACGGCCATGCCAGAGGGCAGCCGGCGCGCCAGCGCCGCCGCCCACCAAGCAATGATGAGTTTCGCGTCGGCATACGCCCGGTTGGGCTCGTACTTCACGTTCGGTCCGTTGCGGATCAGGGCTTCCACCGCGGCGCTGCGGTCTCCGAGGAATTGCTTGGCCGCAAGAGCCGCCACGTCGGTGTAGCTGAACATAGGGACGTCCCCACGGGCAGGTTCCGCGCCGGCGATAACGATCCGCGCGTGGGGACTCAGTAAATTGGCCCGGAGCAACCCGACCGTCAGTTGATGATGGCCGATGAGTGGCGCCTGAGCCGCCTCGACGCCCGCAGCAGTGAGCACGCGCTTCTTACCACCGACCATTCCGGCGTTGAGCAGTAGGAAATCGATCGGCAGGCCTCGCTTGACGAGTTCGGCGAGGGCGGACTGAACGCTGGCCGACGCGTTCAGATCCAGCTCCAGGGGTGTGAAGACCTGGGTGTGCGTCTCAACCGCGAGCTGAGCGGCCGTTTCCCGGACCCGGCCCAGGCTGCGCCCGGTGACGATGACATCGCGATAGCCCTGGGCGGCGAGCAAGCGGGCTGCCGCATATCCGAGCCCGGAGGTGGTACCGGTGACGAGAGCTCTCGAATGTTCCATGCGCTTCTCCGTGACGAATCCCTAGGTCGAGTGGGTCGGCGCCGCACCGCCGGGTCCGCCTTGCGATTTTCGAACCTTTTGGTACAATAATGGATCAGATGGTCAAGCGCAAGGATTTTCGAACTAAATGATTCAAAAGGCTGCCAGGCCGCGCGGACGCCCGCGCAGCTTCAATGAGAGCGCCGCGCTGGGAAACGCGATCCAGGTGTTCTGGTCTAAGGGCTACGATGCAGTGACGGTGGACGATCTCGTCGCCGGGATGGGCGTGGGCCGGCCGAGCCTGTATTCCATCTTCGGGGACAAGCGGACGTTGTTCTTGCGCGTTCTCAAGGCCTACGCCGAGAGGAAAGGCGCCCTTGCTGCGGCGGCACTCCACTCGCCGAGCACACTTCGCGACTCGCTGGGCGCCTTCATGAGGAACGCCGTAGAAACAGCGACCGAGGAAGGATCCGCCCCGGGATGTCTTCTCATGTGCGTCGCGCCACTCGTGGACGATGCAGATGTCCACCAGTTCGTGAAGATGGCGGCAGATGGCGCCATCGAGCTAGTGGAACGCCGTTTCCGCGATGGGATGAGCGCGGGAGAAGTTCCGCCAGACTTTCCAGTAGCCGCGCGAGCGAGCCAGGCCGTCGACCTTGTCCGCGGTCTGACGATGCGGGCACGGATGGGCACGTCACGTGAGAGGCTCCTCAATGACGCCGAGGAAGCGGCCGACTTGGTACTCATGCCTCGGAGAAATGTCGCGTCAGCACCTTGATGCTGGATGGTGAAGACTAGAGAGAGCGACCTGCGTTCTGCTGTAACATCAATCAACCTGGTAGGAACGCCTCTGTGTTGTGGCACGCCAATGAAGTCCAGATACTCACTTGGTGAGAAACCCTCGCGCAACGAAAGCCATCGTGCTCTTCGAACCTCGTTAACGTAACCGAGCTCAATCGAGGCCGCCGCACAATCCAAGCCGCTGCGCTGCGTCGCAGCACGATCTAAAACTGCGAGACTACGAGCACGCCGCTAGGAGTCGCTGCTAGACTACGAGGCCGCAATAGGCAACGCTGATCGGCGACGGGCCCCGTGGCTGCGAGATTAGCTTATCTTCTAGCGCGATGCGGCCTCGCGAGCGCGGGGATGCCACACACATGATAAAGAGCTCTAGCCTGAAGTCGCGAACGGCGGACGAGCGAAGCTGTTCTTACAACTGGCGCTGGGCAGATTGGCTCCAGATTGCGACTCGATGAACTGCACGATCAGCCGGTCCGTACAAGCGTGTTCCTCGGCGTGCCCGGCGCCCTCCACAATGATCAGTTTTGCGTTTTTCAAATACGGCAGTTCCTCTTGAGCATAGCGGGGCGGGGTCGCCGGATCGTCGCTACCATCGATCATCAATATTGGTACAGCGCTTGTGACCGGTTTGTTGAAGTCTGGAGGCATTGGCGGTACATTCCATATAAGGCAGGCTCGCTTTTGCGCCATAAAGCGAAGCTCGTCCGCGAACGAGCCCTGTGCCGCAGCCGTCATTTCGCTAGCGGTGACGAACGGCATCCAATCGGAGCAGCTATATGACAGAAAAGCACCCCAATTTAGGGCGTTCGCTAAGCCGAGACTTACGGCATTAATCATTTCGACAAGAGGCCCGTATTCTCGATTATAGGCCTTGTCGATAATGTAAGGGATATATGCGGCGTTGTTTGGGTCGTCCAAGACCTGGCGCATTTGGTCAACGAAGACCTCTTTTGAAAGTCGAACGGGCAGATCACCGCTACCAGGACTTTTAATTGTCATTGGGATCGGACCGGTATCGAAACGGTGCAAAACAGCGTAAAACTGGTGCCCGAAGTTGGGAAAATGTGAATGACAAACGGAATCGCTCTCGCAATCCGCTATCAGATCGCTTAGCGCTCTTTGCGCTCCATCGGGTGCACCCGGCAAAGGCTGAAAACCCGGGGGCGCCACGCCCGACAGGACAGCGCTTTTGACTGACGCGGGGTGCCGTCGCAGATAGATAAATGAAAAGAATGTTCCGTCAGATCCTCCATATAAAACGAGATCCTTTATACGCAATGCTGCTCTGAGGTCATCGAGATCGTCGGTGGCGTTCGCGGTATTGTACTGAGCAAGAACGTGAGAGGACGAACTCGTAGCTCGGCATCCTGCTACCAGCGCATCCGGCCAAAGCTGCAAGAAATAGGCGCTCGGATCAGTTCGCGGCGCGAAATCGCACGGGAAAGGGTTCGAGTGCCCCATACCGCGGTTGTCCAGAAAGAGAATGTCGTAACTGGCCCGTAAGGTCGATAGCGCTTGCCCAAAGTGACGGTCGGCCACCATCGGAGCGAAGGCGGTCGCACTTTGACCTGGACCGCCTGCTAAGAACGCGATGGTACCTTCACGTCTGCGAGACGCTCGCAGCGCAATGAAGCTGAGCTTGATAATGCGGCCGGAATGCGCACGACGATTCTCGTAGACGGCGAAGGTACCACATTCCGCAGGAAGCTCAGCTTTTCCAATTAGGCAAGCCGCGCTCTGGAGGCCTAGGCTTTGCTCTTGAGGCGACGTTGGGACCGGCAGCGCAAAAGCAGTGTAAATCAGTGTCGCGATCAGAGTGAGTACTCGAGTCTTACGAACGTTTAATCGTCGTGTCAACTTTCCGCAAAGCCTCCTCAAGTGGTGCACCTATAAAAACGTTCGCCAATAAACGCCCACGGCCCGACCGAGCAAGCCGCTAGAATCCGGAAGCTCACGAAGAGCCACCCAGAAAGCTCGTCGCATTCCGAAAGGATAAGAAGCGGCCCCCTGGCAAGAGCAGTTTCGTGTGCCTCCAGAGATGTGCGATATAAAAGAGGCCCGTAGGCATTGCGAGCTCTGACGCGCGCACTCTTATCGTGATTGACAACTCGGATGTTGCCGTGCAGTCCGCGATCTGGCGGTACCTGTCGGAAAGTAATCGGTCGTAAAGTAATCGGTCGTAATGAAAGGCGGAGCGCGCACTGATCGGCGCGACCGGCATGGTAGCCTGGTGAAGCTTTTCGGCCTTTACCTCGCAGTCATCGTAGCAAGCACTGCTGTCTCCGTGGCGGCAGTGGCTTGGCGCATGTGGCGACCCCTCCGGCAACGAGCGTGCTTCGCATTGACATTGTAGCGAGCTGGGGTGGCTTAGGCCCAGCGCAGTACGAGCATACCGTAATTCAGCGAACTGGTAACACGTTCGCGATCGACGATCAGACTGTGGACGCTGATAAGATCGAAGCGTTACTGACGGCGCTGTTTACTGAGCCGCAACGAGCTCCCTCGCCAACGCTCATCGAAGATCAAGCGCAGCAGTACGACGTGGACTATTTTGTGAATGTCGGTCTCAGACAGTGCGCTGGTGACGGCGCCGACCTCAGCGAACCGAGGACTTTGTTCAAAAGCCTCTTTTATGAGGATAAGAACCAACGAAAGTGGCTCGGCGACGAGTATAGTGCCCGAACCTTCCATACCGATGATTATCCCACAGAGCAAATAACGGTGACGTTCGAGAATGGTTCCACGGTCAGAGCCTCCTCGCACAGCCAGAAGATTCTCATGTTGCCCTTCGACGTTGCACGGAATGGTAAGAGCTACGCAACTTTCGACGATCGGATTCCGCGAGCCGTAGCAACCCTTACTGTTGGCGGTGTTAACAGCGAGCGGCTCGACGGTAGCGCATCCCTCTTTTCGGCGTATAGCGACTGGCTGTGCGAAGCATTTCAAGATCAGATAAGCCTGGCCGTGATCATGGCGTGGGCGCCGCGAATCGCTCAGTTTATCACGTCGGAGCGGATTGTTACGGATGATTTCCGAGTGAGTGAAGACCTCAGCAGCATTTACGGCCGGCTCTGGTTTGCGGAATGGCCTAAGAGCGTGACCTATCAGGTCTCTCTGAAAAGCAGCCCGCCAAACCCGGCGGCGTTGACAAAGTTAGGCTTACGCGTGCTACGCGAGACGAAAGAACGCGGGGACTCAATCACTTCGCTACCCTGGGTTCGCCGATGGTTCGAGAAAACGCAGCACCCGAAGATGCTCCTGGAGGTCTTTTGTTGGTGGGTCAAACTCCCTAGACTGGCGGATTACCGTCGCCGATTTGAAAACCCGTTCTCCCGTAGCCTACAGCGCGCTAGTTCCCCGTCTTCATTCTGTCGTCAACGGCATGATGTGGGGAGGCGATGGGAACGAAGGGCCGCGCAATGTCTTGTTCTTACCCAACGGCCATGCCATCGATTTGGATCGCGGCGCGTTGGCACGCGGGGCACGATGCAGCGTAGAGATTATTGGAAGCGTCCGTCGCCGCCGCCGATGCGTAGGATAGCTTAACGCGGCGAGACGGTCGGTCACTTCCGGCGTCAAATTCAATGACGCCCTGCGTATAACCAAAGCCGACCATATAGAGTCGTCGGGCTCGGTCGACGGTAAGAGCCCAGGGGTTTGAGACACCCTTCGTTATCGTGTGAGCGTCTTTGGTAAGTCCGAGATCGTAGAGTGTGACGCTGCCCTTGTACGAAAACCCCGCACAGCATTGAGCCATATATAGGAACGATCGCGGTGCTTGCGCGGACCGAGCTGCGCCAGCTGGCGCTTGCGGGATTGCGCCGGGCACGCCGAGCGGCGGCTGCGCTCTGCCGCAAGCAGAAAGCAGCGCTGCGGCTAAGTTGATGCTCAGTGCGACGCGGCTCAAAGTGAAAGTAGTCATCAGCAAAGTTCCCTCGGAAGAAAGTAGTGGCTAGTATGTTGGCCACCGCCGTCGCCGCACTCCAGCGAAGCGATCGGCTATGAGGTCCACGAGTTCGGGGTTGGACGTCTGATGCCGTGGATCGCTCGCGTTATAGACTCAACGCGAAGAAGGTTCCCGAGCCGTGTGTACCACCACGCGCTGTCGTCCCATACAGCGTGCCATTCACGTCGGTCAAAGGAGCGTAGGCATTCGCGCCATCGGTGCCGCTGCCGAAACTGTGCAGCACTGTCTCCGTGCCGTTTGGCGTGATGCTAAAGATCGTCCCGCAACCACCGCCGCCGCAAGAGTAGCTGCCGCCACTTTCCGTCGTACCGTAAAGCGTGCCCTTAACCTCGATTAGGGGTGCGACAGGGCCAGCTCCATCGGATCCGCCGAAGACATGCAGCACTTTTTCCTTGCCGCCTGGCGTGATGCTAAAGACCGTCCCGCAGGCGGTATATTGATAACAATTATTCGCG
Source organism: Candidatus Eremiobacterota bacterium (assembly GCA_019240525.1). Lineage (GTDB taxonomy): Bacteria > Vulcanimicrobiota > Vulcanimicrobiia > Vulcanimicrobiales > Vulcanimicrobiaceae > Cybelea. Next base: position 2,248,447 of record JAFAYE010000001.1, on the reverse strand, counting down.
CCACCAACCTGCGTCGTGCCGTACAGCGTGCCGTTTACGTCGATCAGGGCAGCCATAGGCTCTTTACCGTCGGTTCCGTTGCCAAAACTATGCAGCACTTTCTCTTTTCCGCTCAGCGTCATGCTAAACACCGTACCGGCGTTGTACGCGCCGCCAGTTTCCGTCGTGCCGTAAAGCTTGCCCTTGACCGCGATCAGGGGCGCGACGGGGCCCCCGCCATTGGTGCCGCTGAACGTGTGAAGCACTCTCTCCTTGCCGCTCATCGTGATGCTAAAGACCGTCCCGCAGCTGAAGTTGCACTTCCTACCTTTTCCGCCAAATTGGGTCGTGCCGTAAAGCGTGCCGTTTACGTTGATGAGCCCGGCCGCGGGAAAGTTGCCGTCAGGAGGATTGCCGAAGCTATGCAACACTTTCTCCGAGCCGCCCGGCGTGACACTAAAGACCGTCCCGCAGCTGAAGTAATACGAGCGGTTGCCGCACACGTTCGAGCCGCCCACGACGGTCGTACCGTAGAAGGTGGCACCGACGTCGGTCAAGCCGGCAAGAGGGTAAGTTCCGTCTGGGGCGCTAGCAAAACGGTAGAGCACCTTCTCGTGCCCAATCAGGCTTAGGCTGTACACGGTCCCGCAGGTGGGGTTGGTATTGCATTCGCCGCCATATTCTGTCGTGCCATAGAACGTGCCGCCCACGTAGACTACGGGAGCGACGGGGAAACTGCCGTCAGTGGTGTCGGCGAAGCTATACGCCACTTTGTAGTTCGTGCTATTGGTGCGGCCCCAGAACGCCGGAGTTTGCGGAAAAGCGCCCGGCGCGCCGATCGGCGGCTGTGATCCGCCGCAGGCTGCTAGTAATACGGTTGCAGCGCTGACCATAAGCGCGAAGCGACTAAGAGCTAAGGTTCCCATATGCCACGCCTCCGAAAGCTGAACGGCCGAATCGCAGAGAACGTTCGCCGCGGCAACGCTTAACTCTCTAACCAATGCTTTCAACAAGGGTGAACAAGGCTTCCCAGTGCCGCGGATGCGCCGGTCAGGACTGATGCCCGCGAGTCGGCTCGCAGCCAACGTGCGGGTATCCGTGTGAGGTCCCGATCGCGAAAGCGGATTCGCACGTCGCGCCAAGCGGCGAAATATTGCGCGGCCGCAGTGGCTTCGATCACACGCACAAGCGCATTTTGACGTGGCTCTGGACAGAGGTCCAGCTTCTCGATGAGCCTTTCAAGCGGAGTTTCTTCAAGCCAGTTGTCCACGAGGCGGCCGGTCTCGGTAACTCGCGCAATTCTTCGAGTAAGAAAAAACTGTCTAGCAGCCCAAAACACACTTATGACGAGGACCGCACTCGATTCAGCAGTGACAATAGCTGTCCAAGCCGGAACGATGCCAGATTGGGTAGGAGCTACCTGGCTATTAATGCAGCCGATTAGCCACGTAAGGCTCACCCTGGCTCCGCCTCGATCGAGATACCGAGATGCGCGCAAGTCTCGCACTCGGTGTGGTCCTTAAGCAAGTACGGGCAGATTGGCAACCGCTGCACGCGAAACTTCCTATCGCGCTGAACTTGAACGTGCAGGTTAAGGAAGAAAACATCATCCCATCCAATCTCGGCTTCACCTAACCGCATCGTCCGGCTCATGGTCATATATGGGAAGGACTGCATGCCATTCGGGACTGTAATCATCCCGCCGCCTTCGTAGCACTTGGAAGGCGTGCAACGTTGTGCAGCACGCTTCATTTCCACGGCGAAGTCACTCTCGTTCGCAGTTATAAGCACTCGCCCAGCCTCGCGCGCGTGATGCAGCACCGCTTCATCCGGGGTGCCTCGGCCTACGGTTATGCCGATCTCCGCGAGTGACACGACGCTTTGGTGGCGTATGCAGGCGCGCAAGTGCTGGGAGTCCTCATCGCATACAAAGCCTTGAAAGTAGATTGCCATGCTCCGCGGTTCGACCGTACCGCAGGTCGCTCCGGCCACCCTCCCGCAGCGAAGACCTGCCGATCGGCGATGTGCTGCCGATGCAGCTTTTATGGCGAGCGGCCCGGCTACTCCGCGGAACCGAGCAGCAGAGGCCGAACATCCTATGCCGCCGATCCGTTGATGCGGCGAAGAGGGAGAAGCATTATGAGGAGCTTGGGCTTTGGCCGCTACGTACTTAGCAGCTGCGTCGCTGCAGTCTTGCTGGCGGCGTGCGGTGGATCGCAGCCGCCGATCGGCACGCCGGGCGCGATGCCGCAAAGCGGTAACGCCACTAAGCCCAGGCGCAAGGGATCGAAACAATGATCTCGTTTTTGCTAGCGGCTGTTTTGACGGCTGCAGACGAACTGCACACCCTTGCCGGCGTGACGCTCGGTAATAACGTTAGGGAGGTACTTTCGGAACATCCTGATGCGCAGCGACCTGCCACAGGTTTCGGCCGCTGGTGGCGTTGGAGCAGACGCGGAGGCGGTATGGTTACGATCACCGCGGATGACCTCGGCAGAATCACCAGGGTAGATTTTCAAGCGGACAAAGGTCAGCGCGATTACATCGACCTCCCTTGCCTTCACTCTTTTCCGGTTCAAGACTCCCATGTGAATCTTGAGCTTGCTCTGGAAAGGACGCCGTGTAGTGCATTCAATGGGTTGACGTATGGCGTACCGGATCGTTCCGTGGTCGAGGTTCGCTTTCACGGCCCATACGACGGTCAGCTCGTCGAGGCCACGTGGTATCGCCCATCTGATAAGAATGCTTCACCCGTTGGACACATGGACGCCGTTATCGATTACCTGCGTCCAGCCCTTACATACGTGGGGGGAACCGCCCGGGTCTACTACGCGGGCGAATGCCGGCCATTCGAACAAGGATCATCCGGGCCACGCGCACAGCACCTCCTTTTTCCTGCGGTATATCTCCAGCCCCCGCGACAGGAAGCCACGGGAATAACCACTGTCCGGCAGATTTTTCGTGACGATCCGAATGTCACGGTCATACAAGACCAAGCCGGAATGACAAGGATTACGATTGGAGGCGCTTCGACCGCAATATTACAGACCAGGATACAGGCTCTGACCCTTAGTCGATACGCGCAGTACAGCGCGCCGTCAGCCGTCGTCACAATCGAAAGCGCACCGGAAGTCTCCGCCGCGAAGCGCCGCCTGAATATCGGAACGCCGTTTAGGATAATCGACATCATTGTGTCGGGGCCAATCCCGGGAGCACCTCATCTTCCAAGACTGCTGCAAAACGTTACCGTAGATGAGGCGTTAGATTCCGTAATAAGAACTTTCAAAGGCATCGTCATGTACGGCATCTGCAAACAGCCTGACGGTAAAGACCTCTTTACGCTCGATTATGTATATGACTCCTGATTACAACAGCGAAGTGAGGCGCGCATCTGCGGATTCGCAGCAGCCGATCGGCGCCCCGGGCGCGATGGTGTAAAGCTTGGATTGCGGACCTTGCCCGCGCTAGCCTCGGAAAACACCGTTTCGAGCGGAAGCGGCGGTCTCAGGAATCTTCGCCGCTTAGCGCCATTCCTAGCACTCGTATTACTCGTGCTAACGGGCGGCGAGTTGGCCTTAGCCTACGTCGCCAGCTGGTTGGGCGTTCACGGGCTGGCAAACATGACGCCGCAAGCGCTGGTAGCAATGAGCCTGGCTCGCGTCGGGGCGGAACTGTGCTTGGCGCTGTTCGGCGTCTAGGCTATTCTGCAGGTTCCGCTTTCGTCAATAGGGCTGCGGTTACCAAAAGGCGCTGGCTTTGCATTAGGGGTCGCTGCCGGCTTAGCAGCATCGCTTATCGTTACTCTACTGATGAAAGCAATGCGACTACAGAGCAGTTACGATCTTCAGTACGAGCATTACATTTTATCTCAGGCCACTGGGTTGATTGCCGCAGCGTTGCTATTCGCCTTTGTAATTTTTGGTCCGATTGTGGAAGAGATCATTTTTCGCGGCATCGTGCTGGAAGGTCTCATCAAAGTGACAAACGGCACGGTCTCGGTCGTCGTATCCGCCGTGATCTTCGCTGGAATACATTGGGTGGGGGGAGTCGACCAGATAGTCAGTACGTTTATACTCGGGCTCCTCCTAGGTTGGCTTTACCTGCGAACACGCTCGATCGTACCCAGCTCAGTAGGCCACATTATCTATAATGCGGTGAGTTTCTACTCGATCATATATTACATGCTGCGTGCGAACGGTTTCTGACCCCCCCCGCGCTCGCGAGGCCGCATCGCGCTAGGCGCGTAGCGGCGTAAAGCCTCGCAGCTGCGCAACCCGGCGCCGATCGAAACGCGTAAAACGCCTCGCATTAATGCCTCGCAGCGCCTCGCAGTGCTCGCAGTTTAGATCGCCTGTCGCTTAACGCGTTATGGCTTAGATTGACGGGCCGAGAATTGGATGGCTTAGCGCGTGGGATTGGGGGGCGCACAATTTTGGGGGTCCAACTCCTATCCCGCTATGCAGCGGTCCCGTGGCACTTTTTAAATTTGCGTCCGCTGCCGCAGGGACATAGTTCGTTGCGGCCGACTTTTGGCTGGTCACGATGCAGAGGCTTGGCGGGCGACTCGTCGTCTTTGTTCGTGTGTAGCTGCTGCACGCGGCGGCCGCCGCTGGGCATCGGGCCGAGCATTTGCTCGAGTTGTTGCGGCGGCAACGCGTTGCCGGCGGCGACGGGCTGCGGAACCATCTGGCCCGACGGAATGGGTTCGAACTGTGGCGGCCCCGATTCGTACGGACGAAGTTGTTGGTCGGGGGGACCCTGCTCGATTACGACGCGGAAAACGCCTTTGATCGCCTCATCGGCGATGTTGTTCTTGAGCGACTCGAAGATCTCGAAGGCTTCTTTCTCATACTCGACGCGCGGATCTTTTTGACCGTAACCACGCAGCCCGATGCCGGTCTTCAAATGATCCATCACATAAAGATGATCGACCCATTGCCGATCGATGATCGGCAATAAGAGATAGCGCTGCTCGACGACGCGCAGAATCTCCGGCGTCACTTCGCGCTCCTTGGCTTCGTACGCCTCACGCGCGCGTTCGCGCAGCAAGCGGCGAATCTCCTCACGATCCTTTCCCGCAAGATCTTCGACCCGCAAATCTCCCTTGATCGGAAAAATTAACTCGAGCGCGTTGATCATTTCCTCGAGGTCCCATTCGCTGGGATGCGCGTTCTCGGGCGCGTTCTCCTCAACCGTCTCGTCGACTTTGGCTTGAAGCGTCTGCAGCATGAACGTGCGCGAGTCGAACTTACCTTCTAACGTTGCGCGCCGGTCGGCATAAATAATCGTGCGCTGCTTGTTCATCACGTCGTCGTACTCGAGGACGTGTTTGCGAATCTCGTAGTTGTGGTTCTCCACCTTGCCCTGAGCACGCTGAATCGATCGGGTGACGAGTCCCGATTCAATCGGCTGCTCGTCGGTGAAGCCGACGCGCTCCATGATGTTGGTCATGCGCTCGCCGCCGAAGAGCCGCATCACTTCGTCTTCGAGCGAAACGTAGAACCGCGACGATCCGGGGTCGCCCTGGCGGCCCGAACGTCCGCGCAGCTGGTTATCAATGCGCCGCGATTCATGGCGTTCCGTGCCGATGATGTGCAGGCCGCCGTTGCGTGCAACGCCGTCGCCGAGTTTGATATCCGTGCCGCGGCCGGCCATGTTGGTCGCGATCGTCACTTGCGCGGTCTGCCCGGCATCTTTGATGATTTCGGCTTCTTGCTCGTGGTACTTGGCATTGAGCACGTTGCACTCGACGCCTTTGCGCCGCAACATCGTGGCCAGCAGCTCGCTCTTTTCGATCGAACGCGTGCCGACGAGCACCGGTCGTCCTTTCTGATGCTCGGCGATGATTTCGTTGACGACGGCGTCGAACTTCGCCTTCTCCGATTTGTAAACGATGTCCGAGGCGTCTTTGCGCACCATCGGCATATTGGTCGGAACGACGACCACGTCGAGGCCGTAAATGTCGCGAAACTCCCGCTCCTCGGTCTTCGCCGTGCCCGTCATGCCGGCGAGGTGGTCGTACAGTCTGAAAAGATTCTGGAACGTGATCGTCGCCAGCGTCTGGTCCTCGCCGCGAACCTTGATGCCTTCCTTCGCTTCGATCGCTTGGTGAATGCCGTCGGAGTAACGCCGGCCGTACATCAGACGGCCGGTAAACTCGTCGACGATGATCACTTCGCCTTCTTTGACGATGTACTGCTGGTCGCGGTGGAAGAGGTTCCAGGCTTTGAGCGCGGCGTTGAGCTGATGCGTCAGCTCGATATTCCGTTGCTCGTAGAGATTTTGAATGCCCAGCATCTTCTCGACGCGCGCAACGCCGGCTTCCGTAATCGGAACGGCATGCGCCTTCTCATCGACAGTGTAGTCTTCACCCTTCTTCAGCCGCGGGATGATTTGCGCGAACTTATCGTAGAGCTCGCCCGACTCTTGCGACGGTCCGCTGATGATCAGTGGAGTGCGCGCCTCGTCAACCAGGATCGAGTCGACTTCGTCGACGAGCGCAAAGTAAAGCTCGCGCTGAACGAGATCTTCGACTTGCCAGGCCATGTTGTCGCGCAGATAATCGAAACCAACTTCGTTGTTGGTCACATAGGTGACGTCGCACGAATACGCGGCACGGCGTTGTGCCGAATCGAGTCCGTGTTGAATCACGCCCACCTTCAGGCCGAGGAATTCGTAGACGGGCCCCATCCACTCCGCGTCGCGGCGCGCTAAATAGTCGTTGACCGTAACGACGTGAACGCCGCGTCCTTCGAGCGCTCGCGCGTAGACCGGCAAGGTGGCGACGAGCGTTTTGCCTTCGCCCGTCTTCATCTCGGCGATACGCCCTTCGTATAGCACTTGACCACCCATGATTTGCACGTCGAAGTGGCGCATGCCGATCGTTCGTTTTCCGGCCTCGCGCACGACCGCGAAAATCTCGGGCAACATCGCATCGAGCGCTTCGCCTTGCTCGATGCGGCTCTTGAACTCCGGGGTTTTGGCTTGCAGCTCCGCGTCGGAGAGTGCGGTGAGCTGCGGCTCGAACTCGTTTACCGCCTTCGCGGTCCGGCGCAGACGAGCGACTTCGCGCTCGTTGCCGTCAATGATGGACTTGAGAAACGCCATGGGTCGCTACGGCACGATCCCGATTCCGGTTACCGCGCCCGGCGACGTGTACGAGGTTGACGTTGCATTGCCGTTTGCCCCGGCGGCAAAGATGAGAATGATGCCTGCGCCGCTCTTGGTGGTATCCGCTACGAAGGTGACGCCGTCGGAGTTCACTTTCACGTCGGTCGGGGCGATCAAATGCGTGTTGCAGCCGTGGATCTTGCGAATCGGCTTGGTATACGGAATCTTTTTGTTATACGGCGGGAAGACCAGAATCGCCGGACCTTCGCTCGATCCACAGCCGGCATTGGGCTTGCCCTGATCGGCGATGTAAATGTTGCCTTGCGGATCGAGGGCAACGCCGAACGGAGTGATGACACCGTTCTTTGCGCCGATGCTGAAGCGCGGCCTGATATTGACCGGCGTCGGCGTCGGCGAAGGCGTGGGGCTCGGCGACGCACTTGAGCTGGGCGAAGGTGAGGGCGAAGGCGTCGACGATGGCGTTGCCGTCGGTTTGGGCGTCGGCGAGGGCGTCGGCAACAAGAACTGCGAGACCGACTTACCTTGAATGTTGGCGACGTAAATGTGCCCTTGTCCGTCAATCGCGACTCCGCCGGGCAGATGAAGGTCCGGTCTAGGTCCGGCGATGGATTGGTATGGCGACGTCGAGCCGAAGGCGTAGAGCAAGATTTCGTTGGGGTAGGTCGTCGTGGGATCGTTGTCGGCGATCACCATGATTCGCGGCACTGGGCTTGCCGAGCTCGACGGCGCGGGCGTCGGCCCTTTCGGAGTGAAGGCGATGCCGCGCGGTCGTCCGGGAAGCGCCGAGACGCTGAGCGGCACAACGTCGCCCGTCGCAAGTGCTTCGAACTCAAGCAGCGCTGCTTTATTGGTGCTCGGATTATAGTTGGTCACCCAAAGATTCTGGCCCCGGTCGAAGGCCAGATACTGTGGCCCGTTGAGCGACGTGGTCGACCCGCCGATCTGGTAGGCGGGGCCTCCACCACTCTTCGTACCGTTGGAGTAGATGCTGATGGCGTTCTGATTGCTATTGGTAGCGTAGAGCGTTTTCGAAGGGAAGTTCGGCCCAACGTTAACACCCGACGTTTGCCCCAAATTGCTGCATGCAACGATCGCGCCGGTCATGACCAGCGCAAGAAAGCTCAACGCGCGCACGGGACCTCTTTTTCTATAAACAGGCACAGCGATGCGGTTCCCGCACTCGACCCAATTTCCTGGCCGATGGCGCGATGAGCAAGGAACCAGATGGCGGCTACGAGCAGCGCGAAGACGAGCAATGAAATTACCATCCGGCGCGCGCGCCGGCGAACGTAGGCCGGGCGGCTCGATTCCGTGTCGATGATCTGTCGCGGCATTTTTCTAACAAACCTCTAAACAGCGTGCCGAAGCGGATGGTTGAGCTCGTCGGTCTGCACGAGCTTGAGCAGCTCGCCAACCGTGACGAAACGGTAGCCCGCCGCTCTGAAGCGCGCGACGACGTACGGCAATGCTTGGATCGTCGCCAGCTTACCGCTGTGGAGCAAGACGATCTCAGGTGCAGTAGCGTGTGCGAGCAAATGCCGCTGGAGCTGGGGTACTGTCAACGTTCGCCAATCGCCACTGTCGTCGGTCCAGAGCACGACGGAATAGCCGAGGGCTTGCGCGATCTGCAGCGTCTGCTCGGTGTAGCGGCCGTGCGGGGGTCGCATGAACGTTCGTGCGGCCGGGTCGTGCGTGAGCGCCCACAGCGTATCGCCTCCCTCGACGATCTCTTTGCGGACGGCCTCGGCCGATTCTTGATCGAGATTGGGATGCGTATACGTGTGATCGGCAATCTCGTTCCCGTCGGCCTCGATGCGCTGCGTAATCTCGGGCCATTGCTCTGCATCTTTGCCGATGAGAAAGAACGTCGCCGGAACGTGCAGATCGCGCAGAACGTCGAGCAGCATCGGCGTGTAGATCGGATATGGACCGTCGTCGAACGTCAGTGCGATCAGCCGCGGACGCCGCGAGCGGTCAGCGGAGCGTAGGTCGTGCGACATTCGGTAGAGACGCGAACCGACGTCGCCGGAAAACTCGAGATGCACGTTCGACGCCGGCGTAACGAGCGCGGGCGGCACGTTGCTCTTGTGGACGATCAGACGCCAGCCGCCGTAAATCACCGCAGCTGCCAAGACAATGACGGAGAGTCCCTTCACGCTACGAACTCTTTGCAAAATCGCTGCCGACGATCACCGTTACGTCGCTCGTCACCGTTGCGGTCGACGCCGGCGACGCGGTCGCGGCAGAATCGCCGATCACCGGCGCGTTGCGCAGCGCGCCTGGCAGCGCCTGTCGCACTTTCGCGCCGGCAAACGTGACGTTTGAGTGCTCGTGGATCTCGGTGCTCGCATAGTCGGATCGTTCCGCATCGCCGACCGCGCCGATCGTGAAGCCGCGCTGGCGCAAGGTCGCAGCCATGCGAGCGGCTGCGCCGGTAACGCCGCTGCCGTTCTCGACATCAACGCGCAAGGTCGCAGCCGGAATCGCGGCAAGCGCGAGCGCGTCGGGCGATGGTATCGGCACGGGCGGCTCGACGAGCATCGTCGCGACCAAATGCGCGCGCGCTGTGGTATCCGGAACTAGCGAGTCGCCATAGCCGGGCAGATCGATGTCGCTGGTGTATGGCACCTGATTGCTGACGATCGCGGAGTTCGGAATGCCTTGGTAGTAGCTCGCGATCGAAATGAGCTCCGAATTGGAAAAATCGGTCTGCACGTACTTGCGAAAGACGTTGAGCAAATCGCCCAGATGGATCAATGTGTTAAAACGATCGCCTTTGAGCTTATCGATGAGGGCATGAAGCACTTGCTGTTGACGCATGATACGGCAGGGGTCGCTGCACCAGTCGTGCCGGAAGCGCATGTACGCGACCGCCTGCTCGCCGTTGAGATGCTGCATGCCTTCCTTTAAATGAATGTGCAGATGCCCCCAGGTGTCGTCATAGTTGAGCGAATCGCCGCTGCAGCCGGTATGATAGCGTAGGCAGTCGGAGGACTTCACATCCACGTTCACCCCGCCGACCGCACCGATGAAAGCCTTGGTAGCATCGATGCGTAAGACGATGTAGCGGTCGAACTCCGGAATCCCCAACCATTGCGCGATAACCTTCTTCGCCTCGTTCACGCCGCCGTCGGACTGGGCTTGGTTGATCTTCGCCTGCGTGCCGTTCGGCAGTGTCGCGACCATATCGCGCGGAATTGAAAGCTGGTCCACGCGCTTGTTGGCGAAGTCGAGGTTGACGGCCCAGATCACGTCGCTGCGCGAGTTCGTCGAATACTCTTCGTCGCTGGGCGTGTAGTCGTAATCCAACCCTTCGACGAGCACGAGCAAGTTCGGCTTACCGAACACCTGTTGCGGCGCCGGGACGAAGATCTGCGAGAACGCCGTCACGGGATTGCGGTGCTCGATGATCGCGTACCCGGCCATTGCCGAACCGACGGCCAGAACGATGAGCCCGACGACCTGGGCGATGCGCCGAACGATCATACGGCCGCAGGCTGCGCGCAGAGGCTGCGCCCGAAGAAATCGATCGCGTTGGAACCGTCGAGACGTACGTCGGCAAATTCGCCGATCTCGGCATCGCCGGTAAAATAAACGCCCCCGTCGACGCCGGGCGCCTCGCCTTGCGAACGCCCGTACCACGCCCGCGCGGCACCGAGCTCTCGCTGCAACGCATCGCGTTCGCGCAAACGTCGCGACTCTTCCACCAGCACGCGCACGGGGCTGCCGCAACGCTTGTTTCGCGCGTGTTCCGAAGCGTGCCGCTGCGCTTCTCTCAAGCGAATCAATCGTTCGCGGCGGCGGCGAAGGCCGGTGCGGCCTGCGAGCTCGGCCGCCGGCGTGCCTTCCTCGGCGCTGTATTCGAAAAAGCCGACCCGGTCGAGCTGCGCGCGCTCGATCCACGCTTCGAGGTACTCCACGTGCTCTTCGCGCTCGCCTGGGAATCCGACGATGAACGTCGAGCGCATCGTGATCTGTGGTACGCGCGCACGAAACTCTTCGATGATTTCCAGATACCGCTCGCCGTTGCTCGGGCGGCGCATTGCGCGAAGCACCTCGGGATGCGCGTGCTGCAGCGGCATGTCCATATACTTGCAGACCTTCGGAAGGCCGGCGATTGCGTCGATGAGCTCGCGATCGACCGTTGCGGGATAGAGATAGAGAAGCCGAATCCACTCGAGGCCATCAATGTCGTGCAGGCGTTCCAATAACTGCGCGAGCCCCGCGCGGCGTATGCCGCGGTCGCGTCCCCACATCGACGTATCCTGCGCGATAAGGATGAGCTCTTTTGCGCCGCCGGCGACGAGTGCGCGCGCTTCGGCACAGATCGACTCGGCGCTGCGGCTGCGAAACCGGCCGCGCAAGGCGGGAATGATGCAAAACGTACAGGGGTGATCGCAGCCTTCGGCAATCTTGAGGTACGCCGTCGCGCGCGGCGTCGTCACCAGCCGAGGCAAAAATTCGTGCTCCGGTTCGGGCTGCATCTCCAGACGCACCGGCCGGCGCCCGGCCTCGACGTCGTCGAGCAGCTCGACGATGCCGGCATACGCGCCGGTACCGACGACCCCGTCGATCTCGGGAACCAGACTTTGCAGCTGCGCGCCGTACCGCTGCGCCAAACATCCCGCCACGATGAGCTGCTGATTGGGCCGCTTCTGCGCCGCGTGCTCCAAAATCACGTGCGTAGACTCTTCCTTCGCCGGATCGATGAAGGCGCATGTATTGATCACCACGGTATCGGCGCGGTTCGCTTGCGATTCCAAATGCCAACCGGCCGCGCCCAGCTTGGCGATCATCACTTCCGTATCGACCAAATTCTTCGCACAGCCCAGACTCACAAACGCAACGCTTCGCACGACGCCTCGTTTACCGGTAGTTGACAAACTGCAGCGGGAGCTCGAACTCCATCGACCGTAGCGCCGTGATAACTTTCTGCAAATCGTCCTTGCTCTTGGCGGCAACGCGAACTTGCTCGTCTTGATATTGGGCCGTCACCTTGAGCTTCAACGACTTGATGTGGGCGAGCAGAGCTCGGCTCTGCTCCTTTGGAATGCCGCTACGTAACGTGACGACTTGGCGGACCGTGCTGCCCGCGGCCGGTTCGAGCGCACCGAACTCGAAGGCTTTGATATCGATACCGCGCCGCACGGCTTTGCTTTGCAGCACGTCGACGACGTTGCGCATTTTCAGCTCGTCGTCGGAGATCAGCGTGATCTTCTTACCGTCGAAATCGATCTGGGTCTTGCTATGTTTGAAATCGAAGCGATTTTCGATCTCTTTGCGCGTTTGGTTTAATGCGTTGTCGAGTTCTTGCGCGTCGACGCGCGAAACGACGTCGAACGAGGATTCGCTCGCCACGGATCTTTACGATACTCCTCTCAAAGCGTGAAGGTGTGCTCGACGACGTCGCCCGGTTTTCCAAGCTTCCCGACGTCCTTGCCATCGACGTATATTTCGACGCCGCCGGCATTGCCGATGCGCACCAGCGCGTTCTTTCCGTGGAACGTCTTCGCGGTTCCCGCCGGAAACGTACCCTCCATGCTAACACTTCCGTCAACGGTGACCCTGAGCCAGGACGGCGCCAAGAGAACCAGTGCAAGCGAGTTCGCGCCGCCGGCCGGTCCTGACGGGCGCGCCCCGGCGGTCGGAGAGGGAAGCGGCGTCGCGGCGGCCACGCTCGGGGACGTGGTCGCGACCGGCGACGCTGCCACGTTGGCGGCAACCGGCGCCCGGCGCAGCGTCACCTCGTTATAGACGACAAAGGCGATCAGGAGCACGGCGACTACTCCGGCGATCCAAATCAGCAGAGAGTTGCGCCGTAACGATCCTTCCGGTTCGGCCCCCTGGCGCCCCGGACCGGCTTGCGGCGACCCGTATGCCGGCTGATTGCGATTGAACGCGGCAACCGCCTCTTCGGGATCCATGCCCAAAAAGCGCGCGTACGTGCGCAGGAAGCCGCGGACGTAGACGGGCGCGCCGACCGTGTTCCAGTTCTCCTCTTCGATCGCCGCGAGGTAGAGGGAGCGAATGCGTATCTGCTCGGCGACATCGGAGAGTGAAAGTCCACGGGCCTCGCGTGCCGCGCGAAGCCGCTCACCCAGCGCTTCGGACGCTCCTGGCATTTAGCCTTTGAGTTTGCCCCGCCCTAGTGTTATCCTGTCCACGTTATATGGCAAAAGAGCGCGTAATTGCAGCGATGAGCGGCGGCGTTGACTCGGCCGTTGCCGCGGGCCTCTTAGCGGAAAACGGCTACGACGTCGTCGGAATTACAATGAAGATGTACGCGCCATCGCGGCCGGCACACGCGAAGAGCTGCTGCGGAGTCGACGACTTCGACGACGCGCGGCGCAGCGCCGCGGTGTTGGGCATTGCGCACTACGTTCTCGATTTCGAAGAAGTCTTTCGTCGAACCGTCATCGAGCGTTTCGCCAACGATTACGCTGGCGGCCGTACTCCAAATCCTTGCGTGTCGTGTAACAACTTCGTCAAGCTGGGGAGTCTCGTGCAGTACGCCGATCGGCTTGGCGCGCGTTATGTCGCCACCGGCCACTACGCGCGCATCGATCGGCGCCGCGACGGGCCGCATCTCTTCCGAAATGAATACGCCAAAGATCAAGCTTATGCGCTCGCGCAGCTCGCGCCGGTGCAGCTCGAGCGGCTCTTGCTTCCACTCGGCGAGTTCGACAAGGCTACGACGCGCGCCCATGCGCGCCGATTGGGTTTGCCGGTGCATGACAAGACCGAATCGCAAGACATCTGTTTTGTCGAGGGCGGCGACTATCGCACGGTTCTCTCGCGAATGCGACCTGAGGTCGCCGTTACCGGTGAGATCGTTACGACCGGGGGCGAGCTGGTCGGCGAGCATTCCGGCATTGCCAACTACACCGTCGGCCAGCGCGCGCGGCTGCCGGCGGCACGCGACGGCGCGCGGTACGTCACGCGCATCAACGCAGCGAACAATACGATCGTCATCGGGCACGAGGACGAGCTGCTTTCCAACGAGCTCGAAGCCGGCGAAGTCAATTTGATTCGCCCCGAACAATTCATTGGGCGAGAAATTCCACTGCGCGCGATGATCCGCTATCGCTCGGCTCCGGCACCGGCATTCGCGACGATTTTGGACGACGGCTCGCTACGGTTGCGCTTCGAAACGCCGCAGCGCGCAATCACGCCGGGCCAGCTCGTCGCGCTACTCGACGCCGACAGCGACGAAATTTTAGGCGCCGCAACAATCCGCGCCTTGTCATCCTGAGCCTGTCGTTCTGTCATCCTGAGCTTGTCGTTGTGTCATCCTAGCCTGTCGAAGGATGACGCACCATTGTCATCCTGAGCCTGTCGAAGGATGACCCGTCTTTGTCATCCAGAGCCTGTCGAAGGATGACCCGCCATTGTCATCCTGAGCCTGTCGAAGGATCCTCGAATCATGCTTCGACAAGCTCAGCATGACACAATGACACAAGCGTGCAGGTGCGATGCTTTGTCATCCTGAGCCTGTCGAAGGATGCCCCGCCATTGTCATCCTGAGCTTGTCGAAGGATCCTCGAATCATGCTTCGACAAGCTCAGCATGACACAATGGATGCGCACCATGCTTCGACAAGCTCAGCATGACACAATCGATGCGCCACCATGCTTCGACAAGCTCAGCATGACACAATGACACGATGCCACAATGACTCGATGCCACGATGGCAGGATGCGTTTTAGGCTAGGGCCATCTCCGGGCGCAGGTTCCAGTACGTGTCTCGCACGACGGGCTGGAATCCGGCGTCGACGATGATATTCTCGATATCGCGGCGCGTCGCTTCGTTCGTGCTGCCGGCGTCGTGCACGACTTGCTCTTCGATGATCGTCCCGCCCATATCGTCGCAGCCGTAAAAGAGCGCGAGCTGGCCCATCTTTAGACCCGGTGTTAGCCACGACGCTTGCAAATGCGCGAAGTTGTCGAGGTAGAGCCGCGAAATGGCGAGCACGCGCAGATACTCCAAGCCGGTCGACTCTTTGCCGCGCAGCGGCGTTTTGAACGGCACGTAGTACCACGGAATGAATGCGGTGAAGCCGCCGGTCTCGTCTTGCAGTTCGCGCAGGACGTGCAAATGTTCGATACGCTCGGCTGGCGTTTCGATCGAGCCGAACATCATCGTGGCGGTCGTCGGCATTCCGAGCAGTTGTGCCTCGCGCATGACTCCAAGCCACTCGTGCGGCTTGACTTTGCGCGCCGAAATACGTTTACGAACGCGTTCGACCAAAATCTCGGCGCCCGCTCCGGGAAGCGACTTCATGCCCGCCGCTTTGAGCCGCTCGAGTACCTCGCGCGTTGAGATTTCCTCGATATGGGCCAAACCAACGATTTCGGAAACGGACAACGAGTGCAGATCGGCTTGCGGATATTCCGCGCGCACGCGCTGGAAGAGCGTTTCGAACCAATCGATGCCAAGCTCCGGATTGACGCCTCCTTGAATCATGATTTGAGTCGCGCCTTGATCGACCGCGTGCTTCACGCGATCGAGCACCCGATCGTGCGGCATCGTGTAGCCTTCCTTGTGATGCTCGGGTCGAAAGAAGGCGCAGAAACTGCAATGCACGTTGCAAACATTAGTATAGTTGATCGTCGTATCGATCACATAGGTCACGATCTCCGGTGAGTGCATCGCCATGCGCCGCGCGTGCGCGGCAGCGCCGAGCTCGTGAAGATCGGCGTCGTTGTAGAGCCGGACGCCCTCTTCGAACGACAGCCGCCCGCCGGTCGCGGCGCGGTCGAGCAGACTAGTTAGCGACGGCACCGACGACCTCGGGAAAAGACGGCAGCACGTCGATCGCGCCAATGGCGAGCAGCTCGCGGCAGTAGGCCTCTAATCCGTCCTGCGCGGCCGTGTGAAGCGTAAAGTTCAACTTGCCGTAGTAACGCTCGTAAAAACCGCGTGGCCGCGCGATCGTGCGCTGTGCCAAAGCAATTACGTCTTCGGAATGCGATCGCGACCAGGTGTAAGCGTCGGTCAGCGCGCGCATGCAATCGCGCACCGCCGAGTAATCGCGCAGATAAACGTCGCGCCGGGCCGCCCATACCGCGAAGACCGTCTGTAGGCCGGTCCAGTCGTGCCACAGCTTTCCTAAATCGTAAATACGTTCTGCGGGGAAACGTTCGATCGCGTCGATCGCCGAATCACCGATGAGCAACGTGGGATCGCCGCGCAACGCGCGATCGACCGGCTGCGCTTCATCGATATACGTGGGGTAGATTCCATATCGCCGTTCGAGAATCACGCGCAACAGGTTTCGACCGCTGGCGGATTCTTCGCTCACGAAAATCGGGGTCGCATGCAATGATGATGGAGGAACCGAAGAAACCAGCACGACCGAGATGACCTCGTCGCGCGCGCCGATGCAGAGATCGGGCAGCAGGACGAGGTCGCTTGCATTTGCCGCCCATGTAAAAGCGCTGATCGGGCTGAGATCGAGCTCGCCCGCAAGCAACATCGCGTTCAGACGTGCGGGCGTGTCGGCGTGCAGACTGCCGGGGTACTCGATTGCACCGCGGTCAAAGGCCGCATAGACCGGCAGGTCGTTGGTGTACCGTATCCGACCGCAGCGCAACGTCATTGGCGTGCTATCCTTCGACAGGCTCAGGATGACATTTCCTTCGACAGGCTCAGGATGACACGGTGGCGGAAGCCAGCTCGCGTTCCGGCGAAACGGCTGGCGGAATCCAATCGCACGGAAATTCGTCGTACGTCGAGTTTCGGCGCACGGGAACGTAGCCCGCTTCTTCGATCAAACGGCGAAACTCGCGATCGTCCACATATTGGCCCGAGCTCGTTCCGGCGGAGTGGTAAATCATCTCTTCGTCGGTCGAGCCGTGGGTGCCGTCCATGTCGTCGGCGCCGAAATGCAGCGCCACCTGGCAAACCTTCAGGCCTTGGATCATCCAATAGGCCTTGATATGGTCGAAATTGTTCAGCATCAACCGCGCGACCGCGAACGTCCTGATGTCGTCGAGCCCGGTCGTCCAGCCACAGTACGAAAGCTCGTTGCCGTCGGGATGAAAGGCGAGAGGAATGAACGCGTTGTATCCCGGCGACCGCTCCTGCGATTCGCGCAGCCTGATCAAATGATCGACTCGGTCCTCGATCGACTCGATGTGACCGTAGAGCATGGTCGCATTGCTGGCAATTCCCTGGCGATGAAGTTCTTCGTGAATCGCTAGCCAATTATCGGTGGAAACCTTATGCGGGCAGATTTTTGCGCGCGTTTCCTCACCGAAGATTTCGGCGGCCCCGCCGTTGACGTTGTCGAGTCCGGCTTCCTTCAATGACGCGATCAGCGCCGGAAACGAGAGCCGATGGCGTTTGGCCATGTACTCGATCTCGGCTGCGGTAAAGAGCGAAAGTTGAACGTGCGGCAGCGCCGTTTTAAACCGGCGCATCAGTGGCAGCCAGTAATCGAGCGAAAGCTGACGCGGGTCGTGACCGCCGACGATGTGGAGCTGATTGAAGTTCGTGCCGGTTTCGACCGCCTTGGCGAAAACTTGGTCCGGCGTCATCCGGAAGACGCGCTGGGGCTCTTTGAACTCGTCGGCCGCGAACGAGCAAAACGTGCAGCCGGCAAAGCAGACGTTCGTCGAGTTGATGTAGCGGTTGAGGACGTAAAAGACCTTTTTGCCGCTCTTGCGCTCTTTCTGCTCGCGCGCGAGCCGGCCTAACGTATGAATGTCGCGCGTGCGATAGAGCGCGAGGCCGTCGTCCATCGAAAGCGCAGCGTTGGCGTCGAGCTTGCGTTCGATCTCGATCAGCAGCCGGTCGGGGGAAAGCACTACAGGCCTATTCTGCCGCCCGCGAGAGGCGACCCGCAACCGGAAAGGTCAGGGCTGAGGGCACCACCGCAAGACCTGCCGCGACAAGCGCCCCCGCGAACAGGGCGCCGCCGACGAGGTCGGTGAGGTAATGCGCGCCCAGCGCGAGCCGGCTCCAACACGTCGCAAACGCTAAGACGATAAGCAAGAAGGCGCCGATCGCCCGTGCCGAGCGCGGCAGCTCGGAAAGAGCGAGTATCAACGCCCAGAGCCCGTAGAATCCGGTCGCAATCGCTGCATGCGAGCTCGGATATGAGAACGAGGTTTCGTGCTTTACCACCCAATCCAACCGCCGCGGACGCGCGAAGATCTGCTGGAAGAGATCGGCTCCACGCCAGCAGAGCAGCAACATCGCAATGCTGAAAAGAATCCGCGTCCGCCACGACGGCACGCGCCAGGCCACCACGAGCAGCGCGAAGGCGAGCGGGAAAAGCAACTGCGTATAAACGTCCCAGGTGAGCCACCACGCCACCAATGTCGATCGGTCGACGAGCGCCGACTCCCAAGAAAGCAATGCCGCCGGTTCGCCGTGCCTCCCGACCGAAATACCAAGCCCGACGAAGCACGCGAAGGCGACGATCGCAACGAGCGCCGCTCTAATCCGCATTCGAAAACAAGTCCGCTTGGTCGTTGCGATCTTTGCCAAGGCGCGACGCCATCAAATCCAGCTCGGGTAAGCCGACGAGAATCTTGCGCGGCTTCGTTCCTTCGTGCCGGCCGACGACCTTGAAGTCTTCGAGCTGTTTCATGATGCGAACGGCGCGAGGATGCCCGATTTGGAATTGCGATTGTAAGGCGGCGGTCGAAGCATAGTTTGCTTCGATGATGAATTTTGCCGCATCGAAGCAGAGCGGATCGGTGTCACGGCGCGCAAGATCTTCGTCTCCGACCGGCACGACTTCGACGTCGAGCAGGTTATTCGGCCGCGACTGACGCGCCCAAAATTCGACGAGCCGGCTTACCTCCGAGGAGGTGATAAGCGCTCCTTGCGCGCGAATCGGTTTCGGCGCGTCGATCGGCAGATAGAGCATGTCGCCGCGTCCCAGCAAGCGCTCCGCGCCATTCATGTCGAGGATGACGCGGGAGTCGGTCTGCGAGCTTACCGCAAAGGCGATGCGTGAAGGAACGTTTGCCTTGATGAGGCCCGTAATGACGTCGACCGAGGGTCGCTGTGTGGCCACGACGAGATGAATCCCCGTCGCCCGGCCCAGTTGCGCAAGGCGCATGATCGTCGTTTCGACTCTCGCCGGGGCGACGAGCATGAGATCGGCAAGCTCGTCGATCACGATCACGACGTAGGGCAGCCGCTCGTCGGGATACTTGGCGTTATATTCCTCGATCTTGCGAACCGACGCTTTGGCAAAACGCTCGTAGCGCGATTCCATCTCTTTGGTCATTTCGAAGAGTGCGCCCGCGGCGAGGCGCGGATCGGCAATGACGTCCTTAATGAGATGAGGAATTCCGTTGAAGACGGTCAGCTCGACTCGTTTGGGATCGATCATGAGCATCTGCACTTGATCGGGTGTCGCGGTGACCAAGAGCGAGGCGATGATCATATTCAAGCAGACCGATTTGCCCGCGCCGGTCGCACCGGCAACGAGAAGGTGCGGCATTTTGCAGAGATCGCCGAAAACCGGCCGGCCGGTGATGTCTTTGCCGAGGGCCATCCAGAGAGGCGGAACCTGACCGCGATTGGGAAGCGCGTCGAGGATCTCGCGAATCGCGACAATCGAGACCGTCTGGTTCGGAACCTCGATCCCCACCGCGGATTTTCCGGGAATCGGCGCTTCGATCCGCACGCTCGTCGCCGCGAGCGCGAGCGCTAAATCATCGGCAAGTGACGCAATCCGTGAAATCTTGATTCCGCGCTCGGGCTTGAGCTCGTAACGCGTAATCGACGGCCCGCGTTCGATATGCGAAACCTTCGCGCCGACACCGAAGCTCGCCAGCGTGTCCTCGAGAATATGCGCCCGATTCGATTGGTCGACCGTCTGACCGGGTGGCACGTCGAAGAGCGCTAGATCCGGCAGGCGATAGGATCGTGCGCCCTCGGCCGACGTTACCTGAACTCTCGGCGCATCCTCAACTGCGCGGGTATCCTCCGCAGGGGCGACATCGTTCCAAGTGCGTCGTTCTTCAGGCTCGCGCGCGACGACGGGTTGCGGATCCGCATCGTCGACGACAGGCGCACTCACGATTACCTCGACCGGAGTAATCGGTGCTAACGGCAGCGCAAACGCTTCGCGCAACGAATCATGACCTCGAGGCATCTCGACCTTGGGCAGCTTGGGCATCGCCGGCGGCCGCAAACCGCCGAAGAAGACGATGACGCGCCCGATGAGTTGCTTCATGCTGGAGTTCGTGAGCCAGAGCGTTAGCGAAAGCATCGCCACGCCAAGCACGATCCATGCTCCGACGTTGCCGACCAATGCCCGCAACGCCCACCAAATGTTCGAGCCGACGATTCCCCCATGCCGCGCGCCGCTGGCGCCGAACATCGCCGTAATTAATAGGAAGTACGCGAGCGCGGTCGTGCCCAAGCCGGCGATCATCCGCGGCACGTTGACTTCGAGGAAGACGATTGCGCCGAACAAGATGACGAGCACCGGGAAAAGCGGCGCCGCACCTCCAAAGAGTCGGCGCAGCTCCGCAGCACTCCAGCCGCCGATGGCGCCGGCATGGTGCGGAAAGGCGAGGGAAACGCCGCAGAAGACGGCGAGTGCGACGGCAGCGATCCCGACGATTTCGAGGTTCAGCCGCGTCCGCGCATACGCCCTCCGGCGGGTGCGTGCCATGGAATCTTTCTCTTCTTCGTTACAGCGGGAGTTCATTTTGACGACCATCGTCGTCCTCGAGGGCGATCAAACCGGCCAAGAGTTGCTGTTGGAAGCACTGCGCGTGCTCGACGCCCCCGCCCTCGGCGTTCGACTGCACTTCGAGCGTTACGATCTTTCATTGGATCATCGACGCCGAACCTCGAATCAGATCGTGCTCGATGCCGCCGAGGCGTTGCAGCGCCACGGCATCGGCATCAAAGCGGCAACGATTACGCCCGAAGTCGCGGGCGACGTCGGCTCGCCCAACCGCATCCTGCGCGAAGCGATCGGTGCTGCCGTTATCGTGCGCACCGGCCGAAAATTACCGGGCGTTCGGCCCGTCGCCGGAATCCACGCTCCCATTTCGGTCGTGCGCATGGCCGTCGGCGATGCCTATGGAGCCAAAGAATGGCGCAGCGGCGATGGGATCGACGAAATTGCCTGCCGCACCGAAACGATCGAGCGGCGTATCTGCCGTTACGTCGCCGAATACGCTTTCGAGCACGCGGCGAAGCTGGGCGCTACCGTCTTCGGCGGCCCGAAGTTTACCGTCAGCCCAATCTACGAAGGAATGCTCAAAGAGGAGATGGATGCGGCCGCGCGACGCCATCCCGGCGTCGGCTACGATCCGCAGCTCATCGACGCCACCTATGCGCTACTGCTCTCGTCGTCGGGCGACCGGCCGCTGGTGATTCCGGCGCTCAATCGCGACGGCGACTCGCTCTCCGACCTCGTGATGCAGCTCTTCGGCTCGATCGCAGGCGCCGAATCGCTCGTTTTAGCGTTCGATGCGAATTTGAAACCTTCGATCGTGCTCTCCGAGGCGCCGCACGGCACGGCACCCCGTTTGCAAGGAAAGAACGTTGCCAATCCACTTGCGATGATTCTCGCGGCGGCGGCCGCGCTATCGTACGTTCCCGATCCGCGCGCCGCGAACGCTTCCCGCTGGATCTACGATGCGGCGATCGGCGCGTTGCGCGACGGCGTCGCCACCGCCGACCTCGGCGGCCAGGCAACAACGACCGAGTTCACCGACGCGGTGATCGCTAGACTTCCATGACGACGGGGATGACTATGGGTCGGCGCTTGGTCCGCGCGTAGACCGAGCTCGCTAACGAGCTGCGTATATGCTCTCGCATCGAATCGACATCGCGCCGCGCATCCACGGATAGGCCGTCGATCATCGCGCGAAGCTGGGTGCGAAGTTCGTCGAGCACGCCGCCGGCTTCGGGCAAATAGAAGACGCCGCGCGAGATGAGATCAGGCCCGGCGATGACCCGCGCCTCTTCGGCGTCGATGGCAACGACCACCATGATGATCCCGTCGTTGGAAAGGGCCTTTCGGTCGCGCAAGACCGCCTCGCCGATATCGCCGATGCCCGAACCGTCAACGAAGACATGACCGCCGTACGTCTTGCCGATCTTGTCGGCGTACTCGTGCGTGAACTCGAGCACGTCGCCGTTATCGAGCAAGAACACATTCCCTTGCTCGACGCCGGTCTGCACGGCTAGCCGTTTGTGAGCATCCAGCATACGGTACTCGCCATGGATCGGGACGAGAAACTCGGGGCGCACCAAGTTCAGCATCAGCAATAGCTCTTCTTGCGACGCATGTCCCGAGACATGCGATCGGCCGTCGGTTCCGTGGACCACCGTCGCACCGAGCTTACAGAGATTGTTGATCGTCTTGTGCACGCTCTTCTCGTTGCCCGGAATCGGTGTCGCGCTGACAACGACCGTATCGCCCGAGTCGATGCGAAAGCGCGCGTGATCTCGCACCGACATTCGTGCCAGACCACTCATCGGCTCGCCCTGCGACCCGGTGGTCATGACGACGACTCGCTCGGGCGGATATTGATCGATATCCTCGATCTTGACCACGGTGTCGGGGGGAATGCGAAGATACCCCAGCTCGCCCGCGAAATGAACCACGTTCCGCATCGAACGCCCCAAAAAGGCGATCTTTCGATTGAAACGGACGGCATGGTCGACCGTCTGTTGGATGCGCGGGACGTTCGAGGCAAACGACGCGACGACGATGCGTCCTTTCGCGTGCGAAAAAATTGCGGTGAAAGCCTCACCGACGATTCGTTCCGATAAGGTGTGTCCCGGACGTTCGGCATTCGTCGAGTCGGCGAGCATACAGAGCACGCCTTCATCGCCGATGGTCGCGATGCGCGCGAAATCGGCCGGTTTGCCGTCGATGGGGGTCTGATCGAATTTGAAATCGCCGGTATGGAAGATCGTTCCGACCGGAGTGCGCAACGCGATCGCACAGGCGCCGGCGACCGAATGGTTGACGTGAACGAACTCGCCCTCGATCGAACCGTACCGCACCCGTCCTCCCGGCTGCACGTGGGTAAACTCGGCCTCGCCCAGATGCTGCTCGCGTGACTTTGCCTTAATCAATGCGATCGTGAGCGGCGTGCCCACGATCGGCGTCTTGGGAAACTCTTTGGCAAAGTAAGGGATGCCGCCGATATGATCCTCGTGGCCGTGCGTCACCAGGAGCGCGCGCAACTTCTCGGCACGCTCGCGCACATACGTGAAGTCGTTGATGACGATGTCGACGCCATACATCTCGTCGTCGGGAAACATCAGACCGCAGTCCACCACGACCATGTCGTGGTTGGTTTCGATCACCGTCATGTTCCGACCGATCTCGCCGCAGCCGCCCAGCGGAACGATGCGAAGATACTCGGTCTGCGGAGGCGACGGGACGGTCAATGCATCGGTGCTCACTCGCCGTCCTTTTGTTCTGCATCCTTGCTTCCCCGCGCCGGCGGCGTGAATTGGGGCCGGAGGCTTTTCAATGTTCCGATTTACCGTTCTCTTTGCGATACTGCTCGGCGCCGCGCCCGCCGGCGCGGCCTCACCCCAGCCGGCTCGCTCCGCCCCCGCCACGGCGGCGAGTCCACTTTCGCCCGACGAGCTCTTTTCGCGTCGCGCACTTCGCCGCGCCCGTCTTCTCATCCAAATGCGGATGGCGCAACTGCGCGACGAACGTCTCGAATGTATCCGCGAGGCGCTTCGCCGCGAGCTCCCCGACGCGCTTTGGCCCGAGGAGCCCTCGCCCTCGCGTGGCAGCGCCGGCGCGCGCGAGGCCGCGGCGCGATGCGCCGATCTCTTGAAATTCTAAACCAAGCGACCTTTCGTCCCGCTCAAAACAATGGGCGGAGGTGCGACTTTTTTCCGTGAGCCGGGTATTGGGTGAAAGAACACCTTACGGATTACGGAATAGGTTTGAGATGAAGAATCGCGTACTGCCCACGCTCATTGTCGGGCTCGTGGGCGCCGTTGTCGGCAGTTTCCTCATGATGCTCTACGCAAGCGGACATTTCGGCGGAGCAACTGGGCCCGATCGCACGCCACCCGCAGTCGCGGCCGTTCCGCTGAGCGGGGTGAGCGACCAAGATCGCATCGTCAGCGCAGTGAAGCGCACGAAGTCGTCGGTGGTGGCGATCACGGAGCAGGTTAACGGGCAGCAAGTCATTCCCGCCGATCCCTTCTTCCAACAGTTCTTCGGCGGGCAGGGCGGGCCAAACATCGTTCAGCCGTACCGCGGCGAAGCCTCGGGCTCCGGATTCGTGATCGATGCGCAGGGCGACATCGTTACCAATGCGCACGTGCTGCAGCCTCCATCGGGCGGGCGGATCACGAAGCTGACCGTCGTCTTTGCGAACGGCGACCGTGTCCCGGCCCATGTGGTGGCCTACAATGTGGCAGCCGACGTTGGGCTTCTACAAGTCAGCAACTATTCGAGGTTGCCGCCACCGCTCCAACTGGGCGACTCGACCAAACTCGAGCAGGGGCAATGGGCGATCGCGATCGGCGAGCCGCTTCAGCTTCAGCAGACCGTAACGGTTGGCGTCGTTTCGGCTTTCAATCGCTCCGAACCGATTCCGACTGAGGCCGGCGGCGAGATCGATTTCAAAGGTCTTCTTCAGACCTCCGCGCCGATCAATCCCGGCAACTCCGGCGGTCCGCTCATCGACATCGACGGGCAGGTCATCGGCATGAATCAATCGACGGTGAAATCGGCATACGCGCAAGGCATCGGCTTTGCGATTCCCTCGAACACTATTCGTTCCGTCGTCGCTTCGCTTCAGCGCAACCCCGGAGCGCACCAGGGTACCGACACCGGCTTTCTCGGCATCTACATGGCGAACCTGACCGCGGGAATCAAGAACCAAGTCGGCTATAACGGCAGCGACGGCGTCGCGGTACAGCAAGTCTTCTCCGGGTCACCGGCCGATCAAGCCGGCATCCAGCCTGGCGACGTAATCTTGCAAGCCGACGGTAAGAACTACGATAGCATCAAGGACCTGCACGACTACATCGCCTCGAAAAAACCCGGTGACACGATTCGGCTCAACGTCTGGTCCCAGGGCATGAAAAAGTTCGTCGCGATCAAGCTTGGCGAAACGCCCGCCGAGCAGCCGCTCTCGGTCGAACAGGGCCAAGGGCAGCAGCAGCCTCCCGAGGAGCAACAGCCCTAGACCAAGGGCTCAGCGCATACCTCAACTCAAAGGCACAGATTTGGCTCAGATCGAGGAGCCGAGCGGCCGACGTTTACTATGGTAAACGAGGCCCGAGGCGACAAAGAGCTGGACCAAATCTGAGCCTTTGCAGGCCGGTCCTGCAACCTGGGGCGGCCCTTCATTGTTATAAGTAGCGAAACAACTCTTACCGCGCATCGGGTATGATGATGCGGTATTCTTCACTCCGACTTGTCGTAAGCGGCAAGGCGCCCCCGGGTCCGGCGCGCGGGTCTTACCTCAGCTCCACGCGCGATCTCCGGCAAAGCTGGTCCAGAAAAGTCGGTCATCTGCACAACGAGGTACAGGAAATTTATGGCTAAAACGGTCGGTATCGACCTCGGCACGACCAACTCCGTCGTCGCCGTCATGGAGGGCACTCAGCCCGTCGTCATTCCAAACGCCGAAGGCTCGCGTACGACGCCTTCCGTCGTCGCCTTTACAAAGACCGGCGAACGTCTCGTCGGCCAGCTTGCAAAGCGTCAGGCGATCACCAATCCCGATCGCACGATCAGTTCGATCAAGCGACATATGGGCGAGGGAGACTACAACGTCAAGATCGACGGCAAGGATTATACGCCGCAAGAAATCTCGGCGATGATCCTGCAAAAGCTCGTGAATGACGCGAGCAACTATTTGGGCGAACGGGTGACCAAAGCGGTCATCACGGTGCCCGCCTATTTCAACGATTCGCAGCGCCAAGCGACGAAGGATGCGGGCAAGATCGCGGGACTCGACGTCTTGCGAATCATCAACGAGCCGACCGCGGCGGCGCTCGCCTACGGCCTCGATAAGAAAGGCAACGAAACAATTCTCGTTTGGGACCTCGGCGGCGGCACGTACGACGTGTCGATTCTCGAGGTTGGCGACGGCGTCTTCGAGGTGAAGGCGACCAACGGCGACACACGACTCGGCGGCGATGATTACGACCATCGCGTCGTGGAATGGCTCGTCGATCAGTTCCGCCGCGACCAAGGCATCGACTTAGCTAAAGACAAGCAGGCAATGCAGCGCCTTACCGAGGCGGCCGAAAAAGCGAAGATCGAGCTCTCGTCGGTCGTGCAAACGAGTATCAACCTACCCTTCATCACGGCCGATCAAGAAGGACCCAAGCATCTCGACTACACGCTCACGCGGGCGAAATTCGAGGAACTCACGGGCGATCTCACCGATCGGTGCGTCGGCCCGTTCCGGAATGCAATTGCCGACGCAAAGCTCGACGTTTCGAAGATCGACGAAGTCATTATGGTCGGCGGTGCGACGCGCATGCCGGTTATTCAGGAACTCGTGCGCAAGCTGACTGGTAAGGAACCGAATCTTACCGTCAACCCCGACGAAGTCGTCGCGGTCGGCGCGGCGATTCAAGCCGGTGTGCTTTCGGGTGAAGTCCGCGACGTGGTCTTGCTCGACGTTACGCCTCTTTCGCTTGGCCTCGAGACGCTGGGCGGCGTGCTGACGAAACTCATCGATCGCAACACGACGATTCCGACGAAGAAATCGCAGATCTTTACGACGGCCGAAGACGGCCAAACGTCGGTCGACATCCACGTGCTTCAGGGCGAACGCCCGATGGCGCAAGATAACAAGACGCTCGGACGATTCCGGCTCGAAGGCATTCCGCCGGCCCCTCGCGGCGTACCCCAGATCGAAGTAACGTTCAACATCGATGCGAACGGCATCGTCAATGTGAGCGCGAAAGATCTCGGCACCGGCAAGGAGCAAGCGATCACGATCACGGCCTCGACAAACCTCAACAAGGATGAGGTCGACCGAATGGTTCGCGACGCCGAACTTCAATCCGAGGCCGACAAGGCGAAGCGCGAAGAGGCGGAGGTACGGAACAACGCGTCGAGCCTCATCTACTCCACCGAGAAGTCGCTCAAGGAAGTCGGCGAGAAGCTCGACACCGGCGCGCGAGGCGAAGTGGAAAAGGCGCTCGGCGAGCTCAAACGCGTCAGCGAGAACGGCACGGTCGCGGAGATCAAACCGGCAATCGAGACGTTGCAGCAGGCAAGTTACAAGATGGCCGAGTTGCTCTACAAGGCTGCGGGTCCGCAAGGCGAACAGGCTCCTCCCACGGGCGACGGCGCACCGACCGGCAACGGTTCCGCTGCCGGAGCCGGCGGCGAAGACGTCATCGACGCCGAGTTCAAAGAAGCCAAATAGGCTCGACTTGAACGAAGTACCGATGTCAGACGATTCGGCGGTTCTAAGAACCGAGGCCGGTGAAGCCACCATAGAAGAAGCCGCGGCGACTCCCTCGCTCGAGGAGCAGCTCGCCGCGGCCAATGCTCGCGCGGACGAGAACTATGGAAAGTTCCTTCTCTCCGTGGCCGACTTCGATAACTACCGGAAACGAATGCAGCGCGACATAGACTCGATGGTCTCGTCGCGCCGCAGAATGCTGCTCGAGCGCCTGCTTCCGGTGCTCGACAATCTGCAGCGCGCGTTACAATCGAACGCAAGCGTGGAAATGCTGCGCGGCGGCCTCGAGCAGACGTTGCGCGGGTTCGAAGCCGTCATGGCCGGCGAAGGCGTAAAACCTGTCGAGGTTCAAGGCGAGCCTTTCGATCCGCGCGTTGCCGAGGCGGTTGGAACCGCGACACCCGACGGCGTGGCCGAGGATACCGTCGTCGAGGTCACCGAAAAGGGCTATACGCTCGGTGGCGAGCTACTTCGCCCGGCGAAGGTGATCGTGGCGAAGCATCGCGACGAATGAACTTTAAGGACTATTATGCGATCTTAGGCGTTCCGAAGAATGCGGCCGAGAAAGACATCAAGTCCGCCTATCGGAAGCTGGCTCGCAAGTGGCATCCCGATGCGAATCCGAAAAACCCGAAAGAGGCTGAGGAAAAGTTTAAAGAGATTTCCGAGGCCTACGAGGTGTTGGGCGATCCGGAAAAACGCAAAAAGTACGACGTTCTCGGCCCGAATTGGCAGCAGGCCGCGCATCAAGCCGAACAACAGCGGCGCTATCGCAGCACCGTCGGCGACGAAGAGTTTGAGTTCGATCTTGGCGGCGCGGGCGCTCCAAGCGGCTTTTCGGATTTCTTCGATATGTTTTTTTCCAGCGTCGGCCGGCGGCAGACCGCGCGCGCACCAGGTCTCGAGCGGCGCGGCCAAGATCTGGAAACGACGATCGAGCTCAACCTGCGCGATGTTTACGCCGGCGGGTCCAAGGCAGTCTCGTTGCAGATCGAAGATCGCTGTCCACGCTGCCACGGCGCGGGCACCGAAAACGGGCAGCTCTGTCCACAGTGCCACGGCACTGGGCGCGTCCTGTTCAATAAACGATTCGAGGTGACCATTCCGCGCGGCATCGCTGCGGGCCAACGAATTCGTCTGGCCGGGCAAGGGGGCGCCGGCATCAACGGGGGCCCGCCCGGCGACCTGCATCTCATCGTTACGCTCCAAGAAGATGCGACGTACAAACGCAAGGGTGACGACCTTTACGTCGATCTGCCGGTCAGTATCTACGATCTCGTCTTGGGTGGCGAAGTCAACGTTCCAACGCTCAGCGGCGAGGTCGCGATGACCGTCCCTGCGGGCACCCAGAACAACCGCCTGCTGCGCCTCTCGGGTCGCGGCATTCCCCACGTCAAAGGCAGCGGAAACGGCGACGAATACGTACGTCTCATCGGTCAGCTTCCACAGAATCTCTCCGAAAAGGAACAGAAGCTCTTTAGAGAGCTCTCATCGTTGCGCAACGGCAAAGCGTAGCGCCGCGAGGCTTCGCCGGCCGCAACGGCAACCGGGAGTGGCCCGATGGGGTTTAGCGAAGAACCCAAACCCTTTATTTCTGTTGTAGGAGAAGTTCGTGATCAAAGAGATTGCGTTTACGGCGTATCCGGCCAAAGACGTTGCCGGCTTGCGCAAATGGTACGAAGAGAAGCTGGGCCTCAAGTTTAGCGGCCCCTTCGAAGAAGACGGCGTGGAAAAATACAACGAAGCAAACCTCGGAAACGGTTACTTTTCCGTTTTGTGGCACGAGTGGCAAGAGCGTGAGCCGGGAAGTGCCTCGGGGGTCGTCTTCGAGGTTGATAACATCGACAACGTCATCGCCGATCTGCGCGCGAAAGGCGTCGAGGTCGAAGACCCCTATGCGACGCCGGTTTGCAAAATTGCATCGTTCAGTGACTTGGAGGGCAACAAGGTCGGCCTCCATCAGGTCACCGTTCCACATTAGGACCTCCAAGCCGTGATGGCCGGGCACGGGCTGATGTGGTCGAACATCTATCAGCCTGAAAAACCGAAAGTGAAGCGGCGCGTCGATTGGAAGCGAATGGGCGCGCTCTTCGCTCCGTATTGGCGCCAGCAAGTCACGGTGCTGGGTTGCATCGTGGCCGTTTCGGCGCTTGGGCTCGTGCCGGGCTTCATCACGGCCCGCATCATCGATGTGGCGATTCCGCATCGCAACGTGCGCGAACTCGCCATCGACGTGGGCATTATTCTCGGGTCGGCATTGCTCGCCGCCGCGATCGGAGTACTTCAGGGCTATCTCAACTCGCTTGTCGGCGAAGGGATCATGCGGGACATCCGCACGAGTCTGGTCGCCCACCTGCACCGCATGCCGTTGCACTTCTTCACCGGCACGAAGACCGGCGAGATCATGAACCGCGTCAGCAACGACGTCGACAACGTCGACAACGTCGTTACCGGCACCCTCACCTCAATCGTTACCAACGCCGTGATCATTGGAACGACCGTGATCGCGATGTTCGCTTGGAATTGGCGGCTTGCGCTCATTTCGGTGGCGATCGTCCCGCTGATGGTCTTTCCGCTCGGGCCGGTCGGGCGGCGGATGTACGCGATTCGCAAGAACACGCGCGAGAAACGCGACGAGATCGAGTCGATCACGCAAGAGACGCTTTCGATCTCGGGCATCACCTTAATCAAGTCGTTTGCGCGCGAAGCCTACGAGCGCTCCCGCTTTTACACCGTTGGAACGCGGCTTATGCAGCTCGAAATTGATTTGGCGATGGTCGGCCGCTGGTTTTTGGCCTCGGTCATGGCCATGGTCGTCGTCGGTCCGGCCGTCGTTTGGTTCGGCGGCGGTTGGTTGGCGATCGTTTCGAGCCTCAAGGTCGGCGTCATCGTCGCTTTCGTCTCGTTCATTCAAGGCCGGCTCTACGGACCGGCGGCCTCGCTTGCCGGGATTCAAGTTCAAATCGTCAGCGCGCTGGCGGTCTTCGAGCGAATTTTCGAGTATCTCGACATGACCCCGGAGGAGTACGATCCGCCCGATGCGATCGCGCTGCCGGGGGTTGCCGGCGAGATTGCCTTTGAAAACGTCGTCTTCGCCTACGACGGAACCCGTGACATCCTCAACGGCGTTTCGTTTCAGGTACGCCCTGGCGAGGTGGCGGCATTCGTCGGACCGTCGGGCGCCGGAAAAACGACGATCACGCAGCTGGTGCCGCGTTTTTACGACCCACAAGGTGGCCGCGTTCTCGTGGATGGACACGACGTTCGCAAGGTCACTTTAGATTCGTTGCGACGCGACATCGGAATCGTCACGCAGGAGACGTATCTCTTTCACGATACAGTCGCCGCGAATCTGCGTTACGGCAAGCCCGACGCAACCGATAGCGAACTCGAGGCCGCCGCGCGCGCCGCCAACATCGCCGACTTCATTGCGTCGCTGCCCAACCGGTACGAGACGATCGTCGGCGAGCGCGGGCATAAGCTGTCCGGCGGCGAGCGTCAACGGCTCGCAATCGCCCGCGTGCTTTTGAAGGATCCGCGAATCTTAATTCTCGACGAAGCGACCAGCTCGCTCGACTACGAAAACGAAGCCGCCATTCAGCGTGCGCTCGAGGTCGTGATGCGCGGCCGTACGAGTTTGGTCATCGCGCATCGTCTTTCAACGGTGCTGGCAGCCGACGTCATCTTCGTCGTCGACGAGGGCCGGATCGTCGAGCAGGGAAGGCACGCCGCCTTGCTCGCGCGCGGTGGGCTCTACGCCCGCCTCTACCAGACGCAGTTTCGCGCTGCGGGGTCGCAGTCGGCTCCGCTACAGGTCGTACATGCAGACTGAGTTGCCGCTGCTAGCTCCGCAACCGTTGTAGATTCTACCGTAGGCGATTGCCGGCGGTGAGTTGGCTGAACCGTTACGCCCTTGCGCGACGAGCAAGGCTCCCGTCGTCGCGTCGTAGGCGCAAATCCCGGCACCACACGTAACGTAAACGATTCGATTCGCCACCGACGGCGAGCTGAGTGCATCGGCGCCCGAACCGCTGCCGCCGCTCGCGAAGATCGGCGAACCATCGGCGGCGTTGAGCGCGTAGAGGGTCCCATTCGTTTGCGTCGTCGTGAAATAGACGGTGGCCCCATCAACCGCCGGCGGATTCCAAGGTCCGCTGTAACCCGTAGCGGGCGTATACTGCCAAATCTTGTTGCCCGTCGCTTCGTTTAACGCATAGAAACCATTGTGGAGCGTGTTGATGAAGACCACGCCGTTTGCCACCGCCGGCGCGATCCCCAGATCGTTGGGACCGTTGCACCAGTTTTCAACACCGCTGCCGAGCTGCAGCGAACAGAGTCCCTTATCGGTACCAACGTAGACGTTCCCGTTGTCGATCGCGGCGATTGAGTTGGCCAAGCCGCCCGACGCGGAGCCCGAACCGGCCGTCGTCTGCCAAAGAAGTTCGCCGGTAGCAGCGTTCAGGGCGGTTACCGTTTTCTTTCCGCTCGCGCCACCCGTAAAGTAACCGAAGAGGACCGTCGAACCCGAAACGACCGGGCCGGTTGCGATGAATGCGGCGTGTTTGCACGTACAGTCGTAATACCAGCTCCACAGCAACACGCCCGTGGCTTCGTTGACGGCGCAGAGGCCTTCTTGTTCGTTGTTGTCGTTGATATTACAGCCGGTGTAGACGAGGTCGCCGGCGACGGCCGCAGCGGTCAAGCCGTTATTTGGCGACGCATTCGTTTGAAAGCTCCACTTCTGCGTTCCGGATCTCACATCGATTGCGTACAGATACCCGTCGCTGGAGTTTGCAATCGCCAAGGTTCCGTCGGTGAGCACGGGCTCCGAGATGGTGCCCCCCGTCGCGAACGACCAGGCCATCTTGAGGTTGGAGATCGTCCCGGGCTTTAGTGCTTTCTCCGTAGCGTTGTCGGCCGCGTGTTCGGAGTTCAACCCGGGCTGAAGCCAACTGACGTGTGGTTGCGGCGGAGAGAGTTCCCGGCGGGCCGCCGATGTGGTAGTCGTCGCCGAAATCGGGCTCGTGCTGCCGCCGCAGCCGGCGATGCCGGAACCGACCGTCGTTGCGAGCACAAAGAAGAGAAGGGAGCGAATCGGCACGATATCTCCTCGTGATATTACGCTACGCCTGCAGGGATGTCCATAATCATCGGTTCGACGGGGACGTGCAGTTTCGGCTCCGTGGCCGCCTGAAGTTCGTCGAGGGTGACGCCGGGTGCGAGCTCGCGCACAATCAAACCGTCGGTGCCCACGTCCATCGTGCCCATATCGGTGATGATTCGATGGACGACGCGCTTGCCGGTCAACGGCAGCGTGCACCGGCGCAATATCTTATGAGCGTTGCCTTTCGCAACGTGCTCCATCATGACGATCACGCGCTTTGCACCATGAACGAGATCCATCGCGCCGCCCATTCCCTTCACCAGCTTTCCGGGGATCATCCAGTTCGCGAGATCGCCTTGTTCCGAAACTTGCATCGCGCCGAGAACCGCGAGGTCGATGTGTCCGCCGCGAATCATCCCGAAAGAGAGCGCGGAATCGAAGAACGACGCGCCCGCAAGCACCGTCACCGTCTCCTTTCCGGCGTTGATCAAGTCGGGATCTTCTTCACCCTCGTACGGGTAGGGCCCCATCCCGAGAATGCCGTTCTCGCTCTGCAAGGTAACCGTGATCTCCGACGGTACGTAGTTCGGGATCAGCGTTGGCAAGCCAATGCCAAGATTGACGTACTGACCGTCGCGTAGCTCTTGCGCGACGCGTGCCGCAAGTTGCGTTCGCGTGAGCGGCATCTAACGTTTGTCCTGCGGCCGCTTGCGGGTCGTCACGCGTTCGATGCGTTTCCCCTGCGGGCCGACGTGGACGATACGTTGAACGAATACGCCGGGCAAGTGCACGTTTTCGGGATCGATCGCCCCGGGCTCGACGAGCTCCTCGACCTCGGCGATCGTAATCTTCCCGGCCATTGCGCAGAGCGGATTGAAATTACGCGTTGCCTTGTGGAAGACCAAATTGCCGCTCCGATCGCCAATCGACGCACGCACCATGGCGAAATCGCAGACGATTCCCGTTTCGAGCACGTATTCGCGCCCGTCGAAGACGCGCGTTTCCTTCTTTGGGGATGCAACTGCGACGCCGCCATCGGCACGGTGACGCCAAGGTAATCCGCCGTCGGCCACGAGCGTTCCGTCGCCGGCCGGAGTGTAGAAACCGGGAATCCCGCAGCCCCCGGCGCGCAGCCGCTCTGCCAGGGTTCCCTGCGGCACAAGCTCGACTTCGAGCTCGCCAGTGAGATACTGGCGTTCGAACTCGCGATTTTCACCCACGTACGAGCCGGTCGTGCGGCGTATACGCTTGCGATCGAGCAGGACGCCCAAGCCCCATCCATCCACGCCGCAGTTGTTCGAAACCGTCACGAGTTCCGACGCGCCTTGTTCAAGGAGCGCCTCGATCAAGTTGTGCGGGATTCCACTCAATCCGAAACCGCCGACCGCAATGGAGGAGCCGCTCGAAATGTCGGCGACGGCCTGCGCACAGGAGGTATAGACCTTCTCCATGCCGCCCTAAATGCGCCGACGGAACGGACGCCGCCTCCGTGGAAGCTGGCGTTTATGACCACCGCACCCACAACGCTTGCAACCAGCGACGAAGAGGCGATGATTCTCGCGGCGGTCCGCGAGTTAGTCGCCGAAAAGGTCGCGCCTCGGGCCGCCGAGATTGATTCGAGCGGCGAGTTTCCATGGGACATCAAAGCGCTCTTTGCGCAGAACGACCTGTTCGGCATCCCGATTCCCGCTGATTACGGCGGACTCGGCGGTACCTTTCTGACCTACGTTAAGGTTGTCGAGGAGATCGCCAAGGCGTGCGCTTCGAGCGCGCTGATCGTCGCCGTGCAAGAACTTGGCATGCTTCCGATCGTGATCGGCGGCAGCGACGAACAGAAGCGCCGATTTCTGCCGAAGATCGCTTCGGGCGAACACCTCGTTGCCTACGCGCTGACCGAGGTTTCGAGCGGTTCCGATGCCCTGGGCTCGATGCGCACGCGCGCCGAAAAACGCGGCGATAGCTACGTGCTGAATGGCCAGAAAATTTGGATTACCAACGGCAGCGTCGCCGACGTCGTCTGCGTCTTTGCGGTAACCGATCCCGCCGCCGGATCGCGCGGCGTTACCGCGTTTGTGGTAGAGAAAGGCACGCCGGGGTTCTCTGTGGGCAACTCCGAGAAGAAAATGGGAATTCGCGGCTCACCGACCGTCGAGCTCGTTTTCGAAGATTGCGAAGTGCCTGCCGTCAACCGTTTGGGCGAAGAGGGTCAGGGTTTCAAGATCGCGATGAAAGTGCTCGACAAGTCCCGGCCTGGAATCGCCGCACAAGCGCTCGGCATTGCCGCCGGCGCACTCGAGTACGCCACCAACTACGCCAAGGAGCGCATCGCCTTCGGCAAACCGATCGGGCAGCATCAGGGCGTCGGCTTTATGCTTGCCGATATGAAGACCGAGGTTGAGTCCGCGCGATTGCTGCTCTACGAGGCGGCCCGACGTTGCGACGAGGGAACGCCGGATGTGACACTCTGGTCCGCAATGGCGAAGCTGAAGTGCGGCGACGTGGCGATGTCGGTAACGACCGATGCCGTGCAGGTGCTCGGCGGATTTGGTTATTCGGTCGACTACCCCGTCGAACGAATGATGCGCGACGCTAAGATCACGCAAATCTATGAAGGCACGCAGCAGATTCAGCGTTTGGTGATTTCGCGGGGCTTGGTCGGACGCGCGTGAAACTCGCTTCCGCGTTTCTGCTGGGCGCGGCGCTGAGCGCCTGCGCGCAATCGTCGAGCCCGCGCATCGCGTCCTCGCAGCCGCTCGCTCCGCCAGCGCAGCACCGAATGCGGGTTCCGCTCTTGGGCAGCGGGAAAGTTCAACACGTCGTCATCATTTTTCAAGAGAATCGCACTCCCGACAATCTCTTTGCGGGATTGCCCGGAGCCAATGTCGTCGCCGCCGGAACGAATTCAAACGGCGATCGAATCCCCTTGCAGAAAGAGTCGCTCACCGCACCGTACGATATCAACCACGCGCACTTTGACTTCGAAACGGCGTTCGACGGGGGTCGAATGGATGGGTTCAACCTGGTCCGCTCCTCGTGCTCGAGCAAGAGCGCGCAATGCCCGGCTGCGGCTCTGCGCGCTTACGGCTACGTGCCTCGGGCGGAAATCCAGCCGTATTTTACGATGGCGCAACAGTACGCGTTCGGCGACGATATGTTCGCGACGCAGCAAGGGCCGAGTTTTGCCGCACACCAGTACATTCTCAGCGGCACGTCGACGGTCTCGACGAGCTCCTCGCTGCGGGCGTCTGAGTTGCCGTTGAATCCGAGCCAAGGATTTACCGGAGGCTGCGATTCACCGTCGGGCTCTCTGGTGATGCTTATCGACGCCAACGGAACCGAAGATCAACAGGTATATCCGTGTTTCGACCGCCCTTCGCTGACCGATTTGATTTCGGCCGCGGGATTGACGTGGCGCTACTATCAGTCACACCCCGGCCCCGGTCTCTGGAACGCACCCGACGCAATCAAGCACGTTCGCGAGGGCTCGCAGTTTGCGACTGACGTCGTCTCGCCGCCCTCACAAGTACTGACCGACATTGCCAACGGCAATCTGGCCAGCGTCGTCTGGGTAACGCCAACCGCGAAAGCGTCGGATCATGCGGGAATTACGAATGGAACCGGGCCGTCGTGGGTCGCTTCGGTCGTTAACGCTATCGGCGAAAGCCATTACTGGCAGAGTACGGCGGTCTTCGTTACCTGGGACGACTGGGGCGGTTGGTACGACCACGTCGCCCCGCCGATGTATAACTCGTTCGAGCTGGGCTTTCGCGTGCCGCTCATTGCTATCGGTCCGTACGCGAAGCAGGGCTACGTTTCTCATGCCCAGCACGAGTTCGGCAGCATTTTGAAGTTCACAGAGGAAGCGTTTGCGCTCGGCTCGCTGGGCACGACCGACGTTCGCGCCGACGACCTTTCCGACTGCTTCAATTTCACCGGCAAGCCCCACGCGTTCAAGCCGATCAAAAGTTCCGTCGGCTCGCAATACTTTTTGCATATGCCCCCATCGAACGAAGACCCCGATTATTAGCGCGCACGCATTCTCTTGATGATGCGCGGGGTCGGACAGAGCGTGTTAACGGGGCAGCGATCGCAGAGCGGCGTCGGGGCCTTGCAGACCTGTCGCCCATGCATGATCAGCCAGTGCGTCGTGTCTCCCCATTTCGGCGCCGGCACCAGCCGGGTCAAATCGTCCTCAACCTGACGCGGCGTCGTCCCAAGCGTCAGTCCGAGACGGTGCGAAACGCGAAAGACGTGCGTGTCGACCGCGAGCGCCTCGGCTTTGAAAGCGACGGCCATAACGACGCTTGCCGTTTTACGCCCGACTCCCGCAAGCGATTCGAGATCCTCGCGCTCGTGCGGTACGTTGCCACCGAAGCGCTCGGCGACGTCGGCGGCGCACGCAATGATGTTCTTTGCTTTCATTCGGAAAAAGCCGCACGATTTGACGATCGTTTCGACGTCGGCTTGGCGCGCGCGAGCGAGCTTCTCGGGCGTCGGATACTTTGCAAAGAGCGCCGGCGTTACGGCGTTGACTCGGGCATCGGTGCACTGCGCTGAGAGAATCACCGCGATGAGCAGTTGGAATTCACTGGCATATTCGAGTGCCGTGACGGCATGCGGATAGGTCTTTTCGAGAATTGCTAGGGCCTCGACCGCGACTCGGCGCGATACTTTCTTGCGCGGAAACGGAATGCGCGCCACGATGCGCTATTCGCGCAGCCCGACGTTGCTTCCGTCGTGCGTCACCAAGCCGTCGCGTTCCAAGGCCGCGACGAACTCGCGAACTTCCTCAATACTTCGCCCCGGTGCGACATCGATCGAGCGGTGCAGATCGAGCAGCGAAATGCGCGCGCCCGGCGGAAGTTCGCGCAGGCGATCGACGATGCGGCCGCGCGCGTAGCGCGTCGTTCGTTCAAACGGAAGGCTCGGCTGCGGGCTCGCGCGCCGAGCGGCGGCACGTAGAGCCTCGAGACGCGCGGCGTCGACCGGCGCCGCCGCACAATCGACGCGCAGCGGACAGAGCATGCACTTGGGCGCACGCGCCGTGCAAATCATCGCGCCGAGGTCCATCACGGCCGAGCTCCAATCGTGTCCTCGCCCGCGTGGAACGAGCTCGCGGGCGCGCGAAGCAACGTCCGCCGGCGGCGCACCGCGCGGATACTCCAGCCCGAAGAAGAGCCGCTGAACCACGCGTCGCACGTTCGTGTCGAGTGGTGCGTCGTCAAGATTGAAGCCAAAAGCTCGAATCGCGGCAGCGGTATACTCACCGATGCCGGGAAGCGATTGCAGTTCGCCACGCTCGGTGGGCAGCGCGCCGCCGAAACGGTCGACAACGATACCAGCCAGCGCGTGCAACCGCACCGCCCGCGAATTGTAGCCCAGGCCGCGCCATTGCCGCAACACGTCGGCGCGCGAAGCTCGCCCAAGTGCAGCAAAGCCGGAAAAGCGCTTGACGAAGGCTTCGAACTTCGGCACGACTCGTTCGACTTGCGTTTGCGCGAGCATGAACTCGCTGATCACCGTGCGATAGGGATCGCGCAGCGTTCGCCACGGCAGCGCGGAACGCCCGTGAACGCGGTACCATCGCAGCAGACGGCGTTGAATCGGGCTCACGAGCGAAGCGTCGCGATCGCCTGCCCGATGCGGCGGATCCCTTCGGAGATCTCTTCGCGGGTCACGGCGGTGAGCGCGAGCCGGAAGTAATGGTCGCCGCCGGAGTTCGCAAAAAAAGCTTCGCCGAAGAGGAACGAGGCACCGAGCCGCTCGGCGGCGTCGAGCAGCGGACGGGCCCGCAATTCGCGCGGTGTTGAAGCCCAGAGATAGAAGCCGCCCGACGGACGGCTGACCTTCAATCCGGCGGGCCAATGCTGCGCAATTGCTCGGTCGGCAATCGCACGCCGTTCGAGGAGTTCGCCGCGTAACTGATCCAGGTGCGCGTCGTAACCACGCACGAGATAATCGGCGATCGCCGCTTGCACGTAAAGACTCGTCGCCATGTCATAGGCTTGCTTTCGCAGCAACAGACGCTCGAGAATCGTTCGCGGCGCCGCCAGCCAACCAACGCGCAGACTCGGCGCGACAGTCTTGGAGAAGGTCGAAATGTAGACGACGTGATCGGGCGCGAGGGCGACGAGCGGCACGCCGCCCGACGCAAGCGGACCGTATGGGTCGTCTTCGACGATCGGAACGCCCGCGCGCCGAGCGATCGTCGCGAGGCGCTCCCGCCGATCGGCGTTCATCGTCGCGTTCGTCGGGTTGTGCAACGATGGCATCGTGTAAATGAAGCGCGGGCGGCGCGTACGCAATACCGCCTCGACGTGATCCACGCGCATGCCGTCATCGTCAACCGGCACCGAGATCGCACGCAGACCGTTGATTTGGAAGACCTGAAGCGCCCCGGGATACGACGGCGACTCGACGATGATCTCGTCGCCCGGCTCGGCTAAACTCTGCGCGACGATCGCGATGCCTTGCGTCGAGCCGGTTAGCACGATGATGCTCCCCGGAGTAACGGTTGTCGCGCCGCGCGCGTTCATGCGCGCGGCGATGTTATCGCGTAACGGCTCGTAGCCTTCCGAATCGCCGTAGGAGAGCACGAAGCGCGGATCGCGCGCGACGCGTGCGAAGGACTTGGCGAGCTCGGCCAAGGGCGAAGGCTCGTCGGGCGCGACTCCCTGCACGAAGGATATTCTACCGGGCTCATGTTTGGCCGCGAGCTCGCCCAAGATGTTGGGAAACTCGCCGACGCGCCACGGCGGCAAGGTCACCCACCATGGTACGCCGGCGCCACGCTCGGGCTGTCCTCCGCGAAGCCGAGGCACCACCCTCGAGCCCGAGCCGACGCGCTGCTCGATAAGGCCGTCGTTGACCAGCTCACGGTAGGCATGCACGATCGTGCTGCGATTCACCGCAAGGCGGTGAGCCATCGTCCGCTCTGGAGGCAGCCGCGTCGATTCGGGAAGCGTTCCGGCAAGAATCGCCTCGCGAAGAAGTTCGTAGATTTGCCGATAAAGCGGAACGATCGAATCGCGATCGAGTTCCGGCAGCAGGCCGGCCCATCCAATTCTGGCCACCGGATCACTCCATTTCGCCTCCGCCCTGGGGAACGCTCTCGCTCGGTGCGAAACTTGACCGCATGAACAATTCGGCAGAACGTCAGGTCGATGCCGCGGTCATCGGCGCCGGCCCGGGCGGCTATCACGTCGCCATTCGCCTCGGGCAGCTTGGAAAGAAGGTCGTCTGCATCGATCGCGACGAGGTCGGCGGCGTCTGTCTGAACTGGGGCTGCATACCGACCAAGGCATTGCTGCACGTGGGCGAAGTCATTCGGCACATCGAACGCGCCGGAACGCTCGGGCTCACCGTGCCAAAGGCGCAAGTCGAACGCGAAGCCGTTGCGAAGTTCAAAAATGATGTCGTCAATGCCAACGTCGGCGGAGTGAAGACGCTCTTCAAAGCAAACAACGTGGAGTTTCTTCGCGGCGAAGCATCGTTCGTATCGCCGACGCAGATCGAGGTGAAGGGCGACGGCGAAACCGTGCGAGTTACCGCGCATGATATCGTCATCGCCACCGGTTCGGCGCCGGTCGACGTGGGAGCGTGGCCGCGCGATGGGGAGACCATCGTGAACTCCGACGACGCGGTACAACTGGGCCGCATTCCCAAACGTTTGCTCGTCATCGGCGGTGGAGTCATCGGGCTAGAGTTCGCGACGGTCTATCGCCGTCTCGGCGCCGACGTGCTCGTAGTTGAGATGATGCCGCAAATTATCACCGGCACCGATCTCGAAATCGGAAAAACGCTCGGCCGGATTTTGAAAAAACAAGGCATTGAGATCATGCTGAGCACGAAAGTCGGCAAGCTGGAGAAACAGGGCTCGGGTGTGCGGGCGACCTTCAACGGCGAAGGTACCGGCGGAAAAGACGAGAGTCGTGAGTTCGACATGGTGCTCGTCGCGGTTGGACGCCGGCCGGTGACCGA
Organism: Candidatus Eremiobacterota bacterium; assembly: GCA_019240525.1. Classification (GTDB taxonomy): domain Bacteria; phylum Vulcanimicrobiota; class Vulcanimicrobiia; order Vulcanimicrobiales; family Vulcanimicrobiaceae; genus Cybelea. The sequence continues at coordinate 2,207,847 of JAFAYE010000001.1, read as the reverse complement.
TCGTCTCGAGCTCAAGGCGGCCGGGATCGACGTTGACGAGCGCGGCTTCATTGCCGTCGATCGCCAGCAGCGCACCAAGGTGCCTAATATTTTTGCGATCGGTGACGTGACGGGCATGCCGTTACTCGCCCATCGCGCGATGAAACAAGGCGTCATTGCCGCCGAAGTCATCAACGGCGATCGTTCGGCGGCGTTCGATCCGGTTGCCGTTCCGAACTGCATCTACACCGACCCGGAAGTCGCTACTGTCGGTCTCTCCGAAGAAGAGGCCAAAGCGGCCGGATTCGAGGTGCGTATCGGCAAGTTTCCGCTGACGGCGAGCGGCCGCGCACGCACGATGAACGAGACAGAGGGTCTGATCAAGCTCGTTGCCGATGCAAAGACTGACGCGCTGCTCGGCATGCACGTCGTGGCGCCGCAAGCCGAATCGCTCATCGGCGAAGGCGTTATCGCTCTCGAGATGGGCGCGACGCTCGAAGACATCGGACTCTCCGTGCATCCACATCCCACTTTTACCGAAGGCATCATGGACGCCGCCGAAGCCGCGCATGGCAAAGCGATTCATGTTTTGAATCCGAAGCCAAAGACGCCGGTGGCCGCGGGAAACTAATTGAAAGCACGATTGCTGGAGCTCGGCCTCAAGCCGTACCGCGAAGTATGGGAGCTACAGCACGAGTTGCACGAGCGCGTGCGCGAAGGGCGCGAGCCCGATACTTGGATCGTGGTCGAGCATCCGCCGGTCGTGACGCTCGGGCGCCAGGCAAAGCACGAGCACGTTTTCCTTTCGGCCGAGGAGCTTTCACGTCGCGGCGTGGATCTCGTCGAGATCGAGCGGGGCGGCGACGTCACCTATCACGGTCCGGGGCAGCTCGTCGTCTATCCGATTCGAAAGCTCGAGCGATTTCGAGAGGTGGTACCCTTGGTGCGCTCGCTCGAAGCCTCGGTGATCAATGCCTGCGCGCGCTTTGGCGTTCGCGGCGAACGCTGGAGCGAGCACGCGGGGGTCTGGGTCGGGCGCAACCAAATTTGTGCGATCGGCCTTGCGATACAGCGGATGGTCTCACTTCACGGGATTGCGCTCAACGTCTGCACGGAGCTCGACTACGATCGCTTGATCCTGCCGTGCGGTTTGAACGACCGGGGCATCACATCGCTCGCGAAAGAGAGCGGACGGAGGCTCTCCGTCGCCGAGGCAAAGCGCGTTCTCCTCGAGGAACTGGCGCGAACGTTCGAGGTCGATTTTACGCCCGCGGAGTTGATCGAGGCATAACGTGGCGATCGAGATCGATCTTGTCGGCGGAAGAGCTCGTAAACCCGATTGGCTGCGCGTTTCACTCCCGATCGGAGACGAGTACGAGCGGGTGAAAGCCAAAGTCAATGCGCTTTCGCTGCATACGGTGTGCAAAGAAGCGGCGTGCCCGAACGTCGCCGAATGTTGGGGCGCGGGTACCGCAACGATCATGATTCTCGGCGACACCTGCACGCGCGGATGCCGCTTCTGCAACGTGAAGACGGGGAATCCGCGCGGACTCGTCGATTGGCTCGAGCCGCTGCGCGTGGCCGACGCCGTTCGGGACCTTGGCTGGAAGTATTTGGTCGTCACCGCGGTCGATCGCGACGATCTTCCCGACGGGGGCGCGCTGATTTTCGCGAACACCGTTCGCGCCATTCACGAACGTGCTCCGGGGGCGCGAGTCGAGATTCTCAGCGGCGACTATCGTGGCGATTTGCGCGCGGTAGATATCGTCTTGGATGCCAAACCCGACGTTTTCGCGCATAATTTGGAGACGGTGCGTCGGTTGACACCCTCGGTTCGCGACAAGCGCGCCGGTTACGATCAGTCGCTGGCCGTCCTCGCTCACGCCAAGCGGCGCGCGCCGCAGCGCTACACCAAGACCTCGATGATGCTTGGGCTGGGCGAGACCGACTGCGAAGTCGAAGCGGCCATGGACGACGCGCGCACGGCCGGCGTCGATATTTTCACCCTCGGCCAGTACTTGCAGCCCAGCAAAAGGCATTTGCCGGTGGCCGAGTTTATTACGCCCCAGCAATTCGATCGCCTCGGCGCGCTGGCGAAGCAGCGTGGCTTCCATCAAGTCGTTTCCAGCCCGCTCTCGCGCAGCTCGTACCACGCGGAGCAGGCCTTTTAGATCCTCGCGATCGCCGCAACCGAGGCTTCCGCCTGTAGGTTGGTAGGGCTAACGTGACCAAGGTCTTCCTCACCCGGCCCGTCCTCGCGGCGGTCTGCTCGTTGATCATACTGATTGGCGGCCTCGTCGTGCTGCCGACCCTCCCGCTCGCGCAATACCCGCAAATCGCGCCGCCGGTCGTCACGATCAGCGCGACGTATGTCGGCGCGTCGCCGCAGGCTGTCGAAGCACAGGTTACTACGCCGCTCGAGCAAGCGGTCAACACGGTTCAAGGTCTGCGCTACATCAGTTCTCAAAGCACGCAAGGGACGTCGCAAATCACGTGCACGTTCACGCTCGAGACCAATCTCGATATCGCGGCCGCCGACGTGCAGAACCTCGTCCAATCGGCAATCGGCCAGTTGCCGGCAACAGTGCAGCAAGTCGGCGTTCAGGTGACCAAGAATTCGGGCTCCTTCGTTATGGGTATCGCCCTGACCTCAAACTCCAAGCAGCTCAATACGCTCTTCCTTAGCAACTACGCTCAGCTCAACATCGTCAACGACCTCTCGCGCGTTCCGGGCGTATCGCAAGTCATCGTTTTTGGCCAGCGCCAGTATGCCATGCGAGTCTGGCTCAACCCACATTTACTCGCTCAACAAGGCCTCGATGCGGGTGACGTGGTCTCGGCCCTGCAGGAGCAGAACGCTGAGGTCGCTAGCGGCAGCATCGGTTCCGCGCCCGAATCAAAGGATCAGCCGTATACCTACACGGTGAACGCGTTAACCCAACTTTCGAGCCCGGAAGAGTTCGCCAACATCATCTTGCGCTCGAATCCGAACGGCGGATACACGCGCCTGGGGGACGTCGCGCGGGTCGAGCTCGGCGCGGAAAACTATAACAGTTCGCTTCGTTTTAACGGCAACGCGCAAACGGTCGGCCTTGGCGTTCAACAATATCCGACGGCCAATGCCCTGCAAGTCTCCAAAGGCGTGCTGGCCGAGATGAACGTGCTCGCCAAACAATTCCCGCCCGGCGTGCATTTCACCGTCGCATTCAATACGACCGATTTCGTCGCCGAATCGGTTCGCGAAGTCGTTATCACGTTGTTGCTGTCGATCGTCCTGGTCGTTCTCGTGATCTTCGTCTTCTTACAAAACCCGCGCTCGACGATGATTCCGGCGGTGACGATTCCGGTCTCGCTGATCGGAACGTTCTTCGTCATGAAGATCTTTGGCTTCACGATCAACACGATCACGCTCTTCGGCTTAACCTTGGCTACCGGTCTCGTCGTCGACGATGCCATCGTCGTCATCGAGAATATCGCACGTCATATCGAGATGAATAAAGGGCGCCAAAGCGGCATCGCAAGCGCAGCCCAAGCGATGCGCGAAATTCAAAGCGCGGTCGTCGCCTCGTCGCTGGTCTTACTCGCGGTCTTCATTCCGGTCGCTTTCTTTCCCGGCACGACGGGCCAGCTCTACAAGCAGTTCGCGTTGACCATCGCCGCGGCTATTACGATCTCGCTCTTCCAAGCATTGACCTTGGCACCGGTGATGTCTGCCCGCTTGCTGACCGGGGAGACGGAATCACAGTTCGTCTTCTTCCGCTGGTTCAACGCGGGCCTCAAGCGTTTTCGTCAATGGTACGCGTCGGAGCTGCCGCGGCTTTTCCGCTTTCGCTGGATCGTCATCGGCGTTTTCGGAGCCGCACTTCTGGTGACGCTGCTCATGTTCGTGGAAACGCCGACGTCGTTCATTCCGAGCGAAGACCAGGGCTACTTCATCGTCTTAGTTCAAGCACCCGAAGGCACGTCGCTCGCGGCCGAAACGGAGATCTCGAAGAAAGCCGAAGCAATCATACGGCAACAGCCGCAAGTGAAGTACATGTTTAACGTCGGCGGCTTCAGCTTTGCCGGAAGTGCTCCGAATCGCGGTCTGATATTTGTCTTACTCAAGCCATGGGGCGACCGCAAGGGGGCGGGTGACGGCATCGACTCGGTCATCGGTCGCGTCAACTATGGCTTCTTCTCGCAGGTACCCCAGGCGCAAATCTTCGCCGTTAATCCGCCCGCGATCAACGGTGTATCGAGCTTCGGAGGGTTCCAGTTCGAGCTCGAAGATCGAACCAATCTCGGGTTACCGGCCTTGAGCAAAACCGCCTACACGATCATGGGCATGGCGGCGAAGGATTCGCGGCTTCAGAACGTTTTCACGCAGTTTCGCATCAACTCACCGCAGGTTCAGATCGACATCGACCGCGACAAGGCCAAGGCAATCGGCATTTCGCTCAACGACATCTTCGACACGCTCGAAGTCGACCTCGCGTCTCTCTACGTTAACAACTTTACATATCTCAACCGTTCCTGGCAGGTCGACGTGCAGGCCGACGAGCCTTTCCGTAACCGCGTCTCGTCACTGCAAGGCCTTTACGTAAGCTCCGGTTCCGCCGCCAATTCCGCGATTCCCACGGGCACGAACCCGTTCCCGACCTCGCCGCCCGGCGCTGCAACCACCGCGACGAACGCGAATGGTACCGTCATGACGCCGCTCAGCGCGTTGGTGGCGACCCATCAGGTTTTGGCAGCGCCGGTTATCACGCACTACAACCTTTATCGCAACATCGAGCTCAACGGGCAGAACGCGCCGGGACACGGATCGGGGGAAGCGATTGGCGCTATGGATCAAATTGCTCAGCGCGCGATGCCGGCCGGCATGAGTTACGAATGGTCCGGTCTACAACTGGAAGAGATCGCAGCGGGCAGCTTGAGCACGATTATCTTTGCGCTTGGCCTCGTCTTCGTTTTCCTCGTTTTGTCGGCGCAGTACGAGAGCTTTATCGATCCGCTCATCGTGCTGCTCGCGGTGCCTGCCGCACTCTTCGGAGCGCTCGGGTTCATGAACTTCCGTCACCTTCCGATACCGGGTCTCTCCGATCCAAACCTAGCGCAAGATGCCTACGCTCAGGTAGGCTACGTTATGCTCATCGGACTCGCCAGCAAAAGCGCGATTCTGATCGTAGAATTTGCCAATCAGCAGTTGCGCGAGGGAGCGAGCGTCGTACAAGCGGCGATGCGCGCCGCACAGACGCGACTACGGCCGATTTTGATGACCTCCATCGCTTTCGTCATCGCGGTCATACCGCTCGTCTTCGCGACGGGCGCCGGCAGCTCGGCGCGGCATTCGCTGGGAACCGTCGTCTTCGGCGGCATGCTCGTCTCGACGTTTTTGAATCTCGCAATCACGCCGGTGCTTTACGTCATCATTAAATCACTCGAGTTGCGCGGCGACCGCGCGCGTCACGACGGAAAATCGCGCGGCGAAATCACCGCAGAGGAGCCGGCTGCACCGCTCGGCGTTTAAATTCGAGAGGATTTACAATAGTTTAAGCGCAACTTCCGCGTTAATAGCCGCGCTAAATAATAACCATTGTTACTGCCGGGAGTTGTTGCATGCTGATAAACCTGTTCCGCTCGATGGCCGCCGTTGCGGCGGCATTTGCGATCGGAACTTGCGCGTTGCCCGCAGCCGCAGACGGCACGGCTGACGTTTTTCAACGATCGATCATTCCCGGCGCAAACGACGCGATCAAAAGCGTCATGAGTCAACCCAAGCCGCAAAAGCCGAGCGCAAGCGTCGCGCAAGCACCCCCCGTCAATCAGGAGCCGGTGCGAGTCATGCAGCTGCCCGGCGATCGATTCACGTACATGGTGGACTTCTCGATGGCTAACCCTTACGGCGATATCGGGTCGTACGGTAAGCAAGGTTGGCTTATGGGCGGCATGGATGCCCAGCTCGGTTACAAGTTTAACTGGTCGACGAAGTTGGACATCAGCATGTTCCAGCTCCAGCACTGGCCGTATGGCTTCAATTCGGGTACCGCGCCGGTTTACTTGGCGGGATTCGTCAACCCGGTCGGGTGCGCCGACTTGAGCGGCGGGGGCGCGTGCGGTCCCGGGACGGGCCGCAACATCAACGTGCGCACGAAAGATACGTTCGGCGTCTTCATGCTTCACAAAATGTTTCTCTTCAAGTCGGACAAGATACCGGGACCCGGCGCGGTTCCGATCGTGATTACGCCGACCTATGTCGCCCGCGGCGGTCAGATTGGCTTTTCGCCGAATAACAACGACGTCGTGCCTTTTACGTACAACCTGCCCGACGGGCCGGTCGAAAACATTCCCGTGCGCACCGCGCAATACTACGCACTCGCGATCACGATGCCGTTCTTGAAGACTCCGAAGATGTTCGGCACCTTCACCGTGGCTCCGCAGTGGTTAGTACATACGGCGGGGGCCAACGTTGGCAACTCGATGCAGCTTCCACAAGTCATCTATTTAGAGTACACGCCGATTCACGGCACGACGATCTTCTTCGAGCCGCAAAGCGCGCGCGATTATCTGCCGACCGACCCCTATCCGGAGCATCTCATCGCCTACTTTCTCGGGGTCTCGCAGCGCATCTCGAAATACGGCTTCGTCCAGGCAGTGCTGAATAGCGGCGGACCGACGAACGAAGGACCCGACGGCGTGCTCGCGATCAAGTGCCTGACCGTTCAGCAGGCGATTGGCAACGCGTGCGGACTAGCCATCGGCGGGCTGCGGGCGACGCAGCTCCAACTTCAAATCGGCATCGGCTCACCAAACGCTTTTCCGTTGTAAGCTCAGAGGGCTATCATGCAACTACAAGACGTCAAAAAAACAATCGCATTGCTCGCGTTGGGCGTGCTGACGGCGTGCGCCGGCAGCAATGCAAGCTCGGGCGCGATGATTCCATTTCAGCACGATGCAGCGCGATCGCGACCAGCCGCGTCTTCGGTTTTGACGACGATCGTGGGCGTCGGCGATAGCCTGACCGCCGGATATCAAGCCGACGGTTTTCTCGGCCAGACGGGGGTCAAGAACCCCTTGCCGAACACGCGCGGCCAAATTCCTCCTACGCAAGAGAACGGCTGGTGGACGCTGCTCGTCGAACAGGCGTCGAGTTCGAGCGTCGAGACTGCCATCAATACCGTCTACGATCCAGCGAAAAGTCCGTTACCGCTGATCAAAGGGCCGGGCCTAGACAATCAGATAGTTCCGAATAATAATCTGTACCAGCCCTTCGCGCAGTTCAAAGGCAGCGATCCCTGCACGTTCGACAACTCCTTCAATCAGGCCGGATTCGGTCTGCGCGCCTCAATGCGTGTGCGGATGAATCCAAATGCAACGACGATCCGCGATTTCGGCGTCCCCGGCATCACGCTGCACGAAGCCAACGTTATTCACCAGCCCGAAACCGATACGTGCAGCCCCCTGCCGGGCATCCCGGGACTGTTAAGCGACGTCGTCAACGAAGAGAGCGGCACGTTCTGGCCAGTACTGAGAAACTTCACGAGGCTCGGCGGCAACCTGACCGAAGTCAACGCGGCCGCGTCGGTGCATCCTACGCTCGCAACGGTATGGCTGGGCGCAAACGACGTGCTCAAATATATGGGCAGCGGCGGCCGATTCGTCGGCGGCGACCGGAACGCCGCACAGGCGCAAGCAGATTTACGCGCGACGATTTCAACCTTGCAACATGCCGGCGCGCGCGTCGTCGTCGCAAATCTGCCCAATATTCTCGAAACGGGCTACTTTCAACGAGTGACTGTGCCGCCACATCCACACCGGCAGTGCCGCATCCAGAGCTACGCTTCGTGCCTCCTCGCACTTGGCGGCTTGCAACATAACCTACCGGCGATCGCAAAGAAATACGGCCTCGGAACGCCGAATGGTTGCGTCCCGGCGTCAACGTCAGCGCCCTGCGGATACCTGACGCTTCCGGGTGCGGTCCTGATTCTTCAGTACGCCAATACCTATAACGGCAACATTCCAGACTTAGATTGCGCAAACCCAAAGCCGGGCTGTAAGCCCGTGAAGGGTAGCGGGCTCGGAATGAATTACATTACCCCTGCATTTGCTGGAAAAGTACAAGTGCTCAACAATGCCATCAACCAAGGCATCGCTGACGCTGCAACGGCCTCGCACGTCCCGCTTGTTGACATCCAGGGCATTTTCCACGGCCTGGCGAGTGGGAATCCCGCCAATCCCTATTTCCAGCTCGCCTCGTCCATCTCACCTGGTCTTTGCTGCACGTTGGGATATTATTATCAAACGCCGGGCTCCAGATTCTCGCTACCAGGCGGCGTGCTAAGTTTCGACGGCATCCACCCTTCGAACAGCGGCTATGCGCTCATCGCGTACGCATTCATCGATACGATCAACAAGGCGTACGGCACAGCCATACCCCAAGTCGATCTCGCGGCTGTCTATAACGGCACTCGCTGCTCGGACAAGAGATACTGCTTCGAAGACCCGTACGCCGCGCACCCGTAAGTGAGCGTGGCGCCGGCATTTCGGCGCCTCGTTTTTCTGACGTGGCTGCGCGAACTGGGAGCGGCGGTCGGCACCTTCGACCGACAACGATCACGAAATGTTCGCCTCACGCGGGGGCGGAGCCCGCTTCCGTGCCGTTCTCGCAATAGAATCGCACATTACTTCATGACGGAGCCGCTCCCGACTCATTGCCCTTGCGCCGTCAAGCAGGGCAAGAGCAAGCCTCCTTCGAAAAGCGCTTTCCCCACCTGCATCGGCGCCCTAACCAATTAAGGAGGGAATCAAATAAAATGAAGTTATCAGCTAGTCGATTTCTCCTAGTAGCAGGTATGACAGCATTCACAGCTTGTAGTGGGCAGTCGTCAGTCCCGTCATCGCCGCCGGATGTATCGACTTTGCCATCATCAACTCGCGTACGCCCATTGTTCCAAACTTGCGCAGCATTTCCACCACAGGCGGAGTGGATCTTCCAGGGTGCTTGCCACGAGTTTACCATGAATGGTAGTGGCGGAAGTTTTAGCCTGGACACGTACGAAGGCGTCACGGTGTCGGGATCATTCGGGAAGACGAACCTTCCAAGTGGCCAAACCTTCTACGCCGTCGATGCTTTCGGGCACGGCACCGGGGACATAGAACCCTGGAATGGCACACCGTTCCCGCAATTCAGCACATCCGGGGACAGCCCCGTGATTTACCTAGAGCTACAGAACTCCAGCAGCTACAACGTCCAGTTTGTGGCGCAGAAGGGGAAGCCGGTTTGGTCCTTTACTCTTAAAGACAGCGGCGGATTTCCCGGAACGAACTGTAGTTTCGCTTTGTATCTACAATCTCGAAGCGGAGGCTATATTTGGCAGACGCCTATTGGGCCGCCCTCCGGAGAGCCTTCGGGCAACACGGTGACCATCAATTGGTACGAGTGGCCGGGCGGCTTTGAGCTCCCACTGGGCACGCCCACTTATGTGCAGTTCTACTGCGACAACGGGAGTCATTAGGGCGGATCGTGTCGCAACGCATCGAACTGCAGCTAGCGCCGCGTTTGGGCGTAGACCGCTGGCCCAATGCACCCGGGCACTGCGGGCGATAGCCGGGTAGGACGCGTAGGTTGGCGGGGGCCGGACTTCCCCCCCCATCCTGTTTAGGCCTTCTGTCGATCACGTGCTTGTTCGAGCGCTGCAAAGGCCTCTATCGCACGCGAATTCTTGCCGTTTGGACCGTCTTTATCGCGTTCGGGCGACTGGGGACCGGCCGCGTCGGTCGGGCTGAGCTGGTTCGTAGCGTTCGTCTTTTCTCGAGCAAACCGCTTCACGCGGTACGCCCGGAGATTCGCCAGCGGCAACGCTGCGATTTGCCGAACGCCCCACTTGCCAACGCACGCCAAATCCTCGCAGATCCGCAGCTGTTCGAACGATCGGCCGAGAGCAAACGCTATCGGCGTATTTCGTCTCCCAACCTAAGCCGGCTACACGGAGCGGCGCATCGATTGAGCGAGATAGATGAGTTTCGCTTCGCGGTGCTCGGCGTCGCCATGCTCATCGGCCGCAATTTTCTAGCCGACTGCGGTGATACAGTGTATTGATTTGTGCTGCTCCGCCATCTCCAGGCGGTCACGCCAGGTTGAGCCCAGTCAGCCATTGATAATCCCGGCATCAATCCTTTGACCATGCGCTAGAAGCCAGACCACAGCCCACGCGGAGACGCTGCGTGCAGCTTTGCGCTGCAATGCATCGATGGCGCCGGCCGCTATCATTGAACTCAATCCATGGCGTCTCGAAGAATTATTCCATGGCCTCTCGAACCGCTCGAAGCCCGTGGGAGTGACATGAAATTTCTGACGTGGCTGCGCGAACTGGGAGCGGCGGTCGGCACCTTCGATCGATCCGCGCTCGAGCCGGGATTCGCGTTGCGCTGCACGATCGGGGTTGCGATTCCGCTCGTCATTGCAGCCGTGCACAAAGCGCCGGCGCTCGGCGTTCCGGCCGCGATCGGCGCCTTTATCACCGGATTTACCTCGCTGCAGGGCGTTCACCGAACGCGCCTCAAGGCCATCGTGACGGCAGGATTTGGTATGTCGCTGGCAAGTTTCGTGGGAGCGCTTGCGTCATCTTCGACGCCGGGTTTGGTAGCGGCAACGTTCGTTGCGGGATACGCCGTCGGTACGATTGGACAAATCGGTCCCGTTGCTTCGACCGTCGCGCTCAACTCATTTGTCGCTTTCATTCTTTTCTCGAGCCAGCCGCTGACGGTCGCCGCCGCAGCTCAAGACTCGGCACTCGTCCTCGCCGGAGGCATCATTCAAGCCGCGCTCGTGCTGCTCGCATGGCCCTTCGCACGACGAGGAGCCGAGCGCGCCGCTCTTGCGGACGTCTATCGTAACCTGGCTGTATACGCAACTGCACTCGCCGATAACTCACACGCGTTTCCGCCGATTACACCACTGGCGACTGCGCGGCAAGTGCTCGCCGATCCGCAACCGTTCGCCGATGCGGCCGAAATAGCGCGACTACGTCGCCTGCTCGAAGATTCAGAAATCATCCGCCGGCGTTTGGGCGCATTGGCGGTGAGCGCTCCGTCGAATCAGTCACCTGCCGCGCTTTCGCGAGTGGTCGCCAATGCCGCGCACGAGCTTAGCAAGGTTGCCGATCTGCTCGGCGGTGAGAGGACGATCGCCGCTCGCGGCACAAAACCGGCGATTCACGAGGAGCTCGAGATTGCCGGCATCGACGACCTCGAAGCGCATCTGCGCGACGCGCTCGAAGCCGCGACGATGCTCGCAACCGGCCGCGTTCCAGCCTTCGATCTGCTCTCCAAGCCCCGGCCCGGCCCCTATATCCGAAGTCACGTCGATTGGTTGAGCCGCGATTCCTTTCGCTTCGCCCTCGTGCTCGCAATTGCGATGGTGCTTGCGCGTCACTTTCAAGCCGATCGCGGTTACTGGATTCCGCTCACCGCTGCAATCGTACTCAAACCCGACTTCCAGACAACCTTCCTGCGCGGATTCGCTCGCATCGGCGGGACGTTAGCCGGCGCGGTGATCGCCACGTTCGTCGCGGTACCCTTGCGTGGTCATGCCGCATTGCAAACGATTGGACTGCTCGTCACGTCGGCCTTAGCGTACCTCGCGTTCAATCCGAACTACGCGCTCTTCACCGTTGCGATTACATCTTTTGTCGTGATCGTGCTGGGCATGCGCGGGCTTCCCGGTACGACCACCGTCGATGCACGGATGCTCGATACCCTGGCCGGTGGCGCGCTGGCCATGGTTGGCTACCTCGTGCTGCCATCCCGGGAGCACCGGCGTACGCGCGCTTTGCTCGCCGACTTGCTTGACGCACAGCGCCGCCTAGCCAAAGCCATCCTGCTCGCGTACGCGAGCCCAGCAGACGATCGACGCCGCGCCATCGAAACCGCCCGTACTGACGTTTGGAAAGTACGCACGACGGTCGAGGCATCGATCGGCCGCACGCGCAACGAGCCGTACCGCTCTCAAACGATCGGGGCAGAACGCGCCCTGCGCATTCTCGCCGCGTCGCAGCGATTTGGTCTCGCAACGCTCGCTCTTGAAACAGCACTCGAAACGCAGGGCAGCTTTCCCATTCCGCAGCTGCTGCCATTCGCCGCGGCGCTCGACTCCGAAATGGCCGAGCTTGCGGCGGCCTTACGCGAATCACGAGCGGCGCGATTCGATGAGCGCCTTGCCCCAGCGACGGCCGCAATCGAGCGCGAGCTTTCCAACACCGCCGATGCCGGGCGCCGCTTTGTTCTCGAGCGCCTAATCGCATACGCGCACGCCGCGATGCGAATCAGACGCCTCGTTACTTACGCGTAAATGCCCCGAAGCTTCGATGCCTTGACGACGCGGTCGATCGCCAACGTGTAGGCCGAGGTGCGCAATGTCGCCTTGCGCGCGTTTGCGATCGAGCGAATCTGGTGGAGATTCGACAAGAGGAAGTCTTCGAGGCGCTCGTTGACTTCGGGCTCCTTCCAAAAATAGCCCATACGGTCTTGCGCCCACTCGAAGTACGAGACGGTCACTCCACCGGCATTCGCCATAATGTCGGGGATGACGACGATACCGCGCTCGCGGAAAATTCGGTCGGCCTCGGGAGTCGTGGGGCCGTTCGCGCCCTCGACGATAAGCTTGGCCTTCACCTTCACGGCCGTTTCGGGTGTGAAGACTTTTTCCAGCGCTGCGGGAACGAGAACGTCGCAGTCGCTGGCAAGCAGCTCCGCATTCGTAATTTTCTCGCCACCCTTGAAACCTTCGAGCGTTCCGAACCGCGCCGCGTGTTCCATCGCGCCGTTCACATAAATGCCCTCCGGATTGTAGTACGCGCCCGTAACGTCGGAGATGCCGACGATCTTGCAGCCGCGCTCTTCGAAGAGTTTGGCTGCGTGCATACCGACGTTTCCGAAACCCTGAATGGCGATCGTGGCTTTGTCGGGTCGCAGATCCATTTCTGCCATCTCGTCCAGCGCGCAGATCGTCACTCCGCGGCCCGTGGCTTCGACGCGCCCGCGCGACCCGCCGATCTCCAGCGGTTTGCCGGTAACGACGCCGGGAATGTTCTGCCGAACGTGCATCGAGTACGTGTCCATGAACCAGGCCATGACTTGCGGCGTCGTATTGACGTCGGGAGCCGGCACGTCTTTGTCGGGACCGACGACTTCTACGAGTTCGGCGGCGTAGCGACGCGTGATGCGTTCGAGTTCGTTTGACGAAAGGGTGGTCGGATCGCAAGTTACGCCGCCCTTGCCCCCGCCGAACGGAAGATCGACGACGGCGCATTTCCAGGTCATCCAAAATGCCAGGGCGGTCACTTCGTCGAGCGTCACGCGCGGATGAAAGCGGATTCCGCCTTTTGCCGGACCGCGGGCAAAGTTGTACTGCACGCGATAGCCGGTATAGACCTCGAACTCGCCCGAGTCGCGCTGGAAGGGAATTGAAAAAATTATCTGCCGCGAGGGGTGCGTCAGAATGCGGCGCATCCCGGCATCGAGCTCGAGCAGGTCGGCGGCTTCGTTGAAATAGGCGATTGCATCGCCGAAAACGGAGACATCGCGCACCGAGGTCTCGCGCAAAGCGGTCGTCATAATCTATGGGTTAGACGTTGAAGCGAAAATTCACCACGTCGCCCTCCTGCATTACGTATTCTCGTCCCTCGCTGCGCACTCGCCCCGCGGCGCGAAGCGCCTCCATCGTGCGAAATTGCACGTAATCGTCGTATGAGACGATCTCGGCGCGAATGAAGCCCCGCTCCAGGTCGCTGTGGATCGTGCCGGCGGCCTGAGGCGCCTTCGTGCCCTTGGGGATGGGCCACGCCCGGGCTTCCTTTTCCCCTGCGGTCAGGAACGTCATCAATCCGAGCAGATCGTAGGCGGCCGCGGAAAGATCGTCGAGGCCGCTACGCGCGAGGCCCACCTCGCGGCGAAACTCCGCCGCTTCGCCGGCCGGCAGTCCGGCCAGCTCGGCCTCGAGCTTGCCGCTCAGGATCACGGCTCGTCCATGCTCCTCGCGCGCGATCTCCTCAACGGCTCGCGCCTGCTCGCCCTTGCCCCCGATCTGCGACTCGTCGACATTGGCGATGTAGAGCACGGGTTTGCGCGTCAGCAAGAAGGAGTCGGCGGCAACCTGTGCCTCGAGCGTGCCGGGCGCAAAACTGCGCGCAGGGCGCGCCTCCTCGAGGGCTTCGCTCACACGCTGGGCTGCCTCGAGGTACGGCCGCTGGCTTGGCTGCGAGCGAAGGTCCCGCTCGAGCTTCGCGACGCGCTTACGCATGGTTGCGAGGTCGGCAAGCGCCAATTCGATTGCCACGATCTCGAAATCGCGGCGCGGATCGGGATGGCCTTCCACGTGCGTGACGTCACCATCTTCGAAGCAGCGCACGACCATTGCGATGGCGTCGGTCTCGCGAATGTGGCTCAAGAATGCGTTTCCGAGCCCTTCGCCGCTGCTGGCGCCGCGTGTCAAACCCGCGATATCGACAAAGCGGACGGTCGCCGGTATGACGCGCCTCGCGTTGACGATCTCCGCCAACACCGGCAGGCGCGGGTCGGGCACCGCGACCTCGCCGACGTTGGGCTCGATCGTCGCGAACGGATAGTTCGCTGCGAGGGCTTGGGTCGTGCGCGTGAGCGCATTGAAGATCGTCGTTTTACCGACATTTGGTAACCCGACGATTCCGCATGAGAGTGGCATGGTTCGAGCGGGGCGGTTCGCGCAGCCGGCAAGAAAATCCGGCGAGAATGTCGGATACCTTTTCATATGCGCCAAATGAAGGTCGACAAGCTGGGGATCGACCTGCTCACGCACGATCCCGTTGTCATCCTTAAAGATATGGACGGATCGCATTACCTTCCGATTCTCATCGGCCCGTTTGAAGCGACGGCGATTGCTTTGGCACTGGAAGGCGCGCCCGTGCCGCGTCCGCTTTCGCACGACCTCATGCGCAACATCCTGGAGACGCTCAGCGCGAACCTCGAGCAAGTCGTGATTCACGACATCAAGGACTCGACGTTCTTCGCAAAACTGATCGTGCGAACCAACGGCGAGATCCAGGAGATCGATGCGCGGCCCTCCGACGGCATCGCGCTGGCGCTCCGAGTCGCCGCGCCGATCTTTGTTTCCGATAAGATCGTGCTTGAAGAAGCGACTGCGGAGAAAAAACCGATCAACGATACTGAAATGGCGCGATTCAAAAAATTCTTGGACGACCTTAAGCCGTCCGACTTTAATCGCTAGACAGGATTACCCGAGCAGCGTCCAGAGGTAAGACGCATGACGAACGAGAGGCGTGCCGAGATCGGCGTTTTCGGCGGATCGGGATTTTATTCACTCATCGAGAGAGCCCACGAGGAATGGATCGAGACGCCCTACGGTCCGCCGAGCGATAAGATTGCGCTTGGGGAGATCGCCGGGCGGCGCGTTGCCTTTCTTCCACGCCACGGCAAGGATCATCGTTTTCCCCCGCAAGCGATCAACTATCGAGCAAACCTTTGGGCGATGAAGCAGCTCGGCGTACGATCGATCATCGGTCCGACGGCGGCCGGTTCGCTCGCAAGAGAGGTTCGACCGGGTTCGATGGTCGTCTGCGATCAATTGATCGATCGGACCAGCGGTAGGAAGGACACGTTTTACGACGGACCGCTGACGACGCACGTCAGCTTCGCGGATCCGTATTGCCCAACATTGCGACCCGTCGCCGTCGAAGCGCTCTTGTCGCTCGACGTGGAGACCCACGCCCGCGGAACCGTCGTGGTGATCCAGGGGCCGCGCTTTTCGACGCGCTCCGAGTCGAAGTGGTTCCAGAGCCAAGGGTGGGAAGTCATCAATATGACTCAGTACCCGGAAGCATATCTCGCGCGCGAGCTCGAGATCTGCTACGTCAACATTGCACTCATCACGGATTATGACGTCGGTCTCGAAGGGATGCCGCCGGTCTCGCATCACGAGGTGATCGAAGTCTTCAACCGCAACAACGATCGTGTCAAGAACGCGATAGCGAAAATCGTCGAAAATATCGCCGCGGACGGCGATTGCTCGTGCCGTCACGCACTCGAAGGAGCGCGTCTCTAATGTCGCTGCGGCGCAATCCGCTCCGGGTTGATTTCGCGATGTACGCCCAAGCCGTGCCGCTGCTGCTGCGGCATCCCTCGATATTCGTCATGCCCCTGCTCGCGGCGGTCGTCGATCTGCTCGTTTCGCAAATCACGCCGTTCTTTACGAATGCGGTCGGCGGTGCAGGCAGCTGGCTCTTCGGTATCATCATCAATCTGGCGTACGGGTTTTGCTTCGGCGTAGCGGTCATTGCAGCGAACGATGTGTGGCGCTCGCGGCGCGCGACTTTCGACGATGCATGGGAGGAGGGGCGGCGAAAAGCCGGCGGCATTCTCATCGCCACGATCGGATTCTATTTTCTGCTTTACGTCGCCCAGTACGCCGGAATGCTCTTGGGCAGCACGATCCTGCAAATCGTTTTGCAGATCGTCGTCGCTTTCTTCCTCATCTATACGATACCGGCCGCGGCGATCGGCGGAATGCCGGGCAACTTGGCAATCGGCGCGTCTTTTCGCGCCGTACGGGCGAATCCATTGGGAGCCGCAATCCTTGCGATCGTCTTTGTCGTCCTTTGGATTTGGTTACCCTATGCGGTCGCGCCGGCCGGAGCGGCATTGGGACCGATCGCGTACGAGCTAATATTGGCGGCAGTGAAAGCGATCGTCTTGGCTTACCTCGCATTTCCGTTTGCCAAGCAGTACGACGACGTAGCCTTTAGGGGATACTGGTAAGCGCCATCCGGACGAACTCGCTCACCAGTTCGGGCCTGACGTTGGTGCGAGCGATCCGCTGAGCCTCGTCGAGCTTACCGAGGAGCGCTACGGCGGATTTCCGATCCATCGGCTTTAATCGCCGCAAGCGTTCGGCGTGATCGAGTGAAACCAGCGCCACGCCGTCATTTCCGGCGGCAACGATCCAATCGCGAACTAACGTCTTGACGGTCTCCAAGCCTTCGTCGAGCGTCTCCCGCGTCGCCCACGAATCTTGCGGCGATTTGCCGGCGACGCTATCAAAAAACCAACGCGCGACCTGACCGCGCAAGGACTCTTCGTCGCTTTGAAGCGTCGCAAGGGCGCGCGTCACGCTGCCTGCGCTCAGCGACGCCGCAAGTTCCGCGTCGTCGCGGCCGTAATGCAGCCGCTCCACCACGTCGCGTACCTGCGCCTTGGACAAGAGCGGGAAGCGCACCTCGATCGAGCGCGACCGGATGGTCGCCAACAAGCGCCCCGGCGCCGCAGTGGTCAAGATCATGACAACGCCGCGCGGCGGCTCTTCGAGAAATTTGAGCATTGCATTCGCGGATTCATGCGTGGCGAAAACGACGTCGCCAAGGAGCAAGATGCGCATGCCGCCGCTGTAGGATTGCAGCGACAACTGCCGCACCAGACCGCGCGCCGTCAAATCCTCGCTCTGACCGAACCCGGCCGGCGCATCGGGGTCGCCGATCTTTAAAACGCCCTCGTACTCGAGAAAATCAGGATGGTGCGCGTGCTCCGCGCCAAAGCAGCGGCACGACGAACACGTGCCGTCGTAGCCCAGCACGCCATCCTTTGGCGCAAGGCAGAGCAGCGATTGCGCGAGGCGGCGCGCGAAAGTCTTCTTGCCGACTCCCTGCGGTCCGCTGAAGAGATACGCGTGCGCGAGTTGCTCCGGGGTTAGGCTTGCGAAGTATCGCTTCGGCCCCTCAGCGCCGACGACGTCAAACTGCAGCCCGCTCACGGAACTCGAAGGCCCAAACGCGCGCTCAACCCGTCGAGCGCGGCTTTGAGGACTGCTTGCGGCGGCGTAGTAGCGTCGAGAATGACGTGACGCAGCGATTCCTCGGCGAGCTCGAGAAATCCGCGGCGCACGCGCTCGTGAAAGGCGTCGTCCTCGCTCTCGATCCGATCCTCCGCCGCGCGCTCGCGCAACCGCGCCCGCGCTACGCTCACCGGCAGATCGAGCAACAGCACTAAGTCCGGCTCTATTCCATCGGCGGCAGTTGCGCAGAGCGTCCGCAGTTCTCCAACGTCCAGCCCCCGTCCATAGCCCTGATAGGCGAGCGTTGAATCCGTAAACCGATCGCAGAGCACGATCCGCCCTTGCTCGAGCATCGGGCGGACCACATCGGCTACGTGCTGAGCTCTTGCCGCATTGACCAAATAACTCTCGGTCAAGGCAGTAATCGAAATCGATTCGCGCAAGAAGATCTCGCGGATCGCGTCGCCCACCGGTGTGCCACCCGGTTCGCGCGTCACCGCAACGGCGTGACCGCCGGCTTTGAGATGTTCGGCCAAGGCCGTGACGAGCGTGCTCTTGCCACTCCCTTCAATTCCTTCGATTACAACGAACATACAAGCGAGCCGCGTGTCATCTTGAGCTTGTCGAAGGATGCTGTGTCATCCTGAGCTTGTCGAAGGATGCCTGTGTCATCCTGAGCCTGTCGAAGGATGCCTGTGTCATCCTGAGCCTGTCGAAGGATGCCTGTGTCATCCTGAGCTTGTCGAAGGATGCCTGTGTCATCCTGAGCTTGTCGAAGGATGCGCCGATCATGCTTCGACAGGCTAAGCATGACAAGGCGTGCTTCGACAGGCTCAGCATGACAAGATGTGCCCGAAATCACATCTCTGCGTTCTTATAAATACGGACTCGGCGATTGGGCTCCAGACCCGTACTGCGCGATTGCAAGCGATAACGTTCGGCAAGCTGATGCTGCATCCGGCGAATGTACGACGTCTGCGGCGATAGCTCGATCGCCTGATTGTTGAGCAGCACCTGATAGATGGCTTCCTCGGTTTCGCGTAGTGCCAGCTCCTCGTTGTCGATCGAGCCCAGGTTAAAGACGTCGCGCAATGCGCTTTGAATTTGAGTCGTCGTGTTCGTCTTAATGGAGTAGATCGGGACGTTGTCCGAAGCGATCTGCTTGAGCTTTGGCTGCTCCTTGCGCTCGAGCGTTTTGAGCGTGAGCACGACATCTGCGTCGTCCCAGTTGCGCGCAATCGACGCATTGACGCGCAGATTCGTAATTGCTCGTTCGATCTTGTTCCGCGAAACGCCATAAGGAAAGATCGACATCGGCCGGTCGCGCTCTTCAATCTCGCGATCGTGATCGTACCCCTCGGCGAGGCGCGGCATCGATTCGGTATCGGCCTCTTGCACGACGGTGACCTCGCCGCTCGGCTCGCGCTGCCGAATCTCGGGCTGCGGCTGATACCCCCGCAGCAACGCGTCGATCACTTCGCCGACGTTCTTGTGAATCGCAAGGCGATCTCGATCGCGAATCTCGACAACCACGTCGAACGTCGGCGGAGCCTTACGTTCCAACACGGTCTTGCGGGTGCCGCGCCGGCGAGCTTCTTCGTCGGATAGCGTGACCGCGCCAACGCCGCCGACCAGGTCGGAAAGCGTTGGATTCATTAAGAGATTCTCGAGCGTCTGGCCGTGTGCGGTACCGATGAGCGTTACGCCGCGCTCCGCGATAGTGCGCGCCGCCTCCGCTTCGGCGGCGGTGCCGATCTCGTCGATGACGATGACCTCGGGCATGTGGTTCTCCACCGCCTCGATCATCACCGCGTGTTGAAGCGCGGGATCGGCGACCTGCATGCGCCGGGCCAAGCCGATGCCGGGGTGCGGAATATCGCTATCTCCGGCGATTTCATTCGATGTATCGACGATCACGACGCGCTTTCGCTCTTCAGAAAGAACTCGCGCGCATTCACGCAGCATCGTGGTCTTGCCGACGCCGGGACGCCCTAGCAGACAGATCGATTTCCCGCTTCGGAGCACGTCGAGTAAGATGTCGATCGTTCCGTAGACCGCTCGTCCCACCCGGCAGGTGAGTCCAACGATCTTTCCGGTTCGATTGCGAATGGCGCTGATGCGATGCAGCGTCTGTTCGATGCCGGCGCGATTGTCGGCACCAAACGGAGAGATACGCGAGCATACGTGCGCGATATCTTCGTGGCTGACGGGCGTGTCGGCAAGATAAGTGAAGTCGCTCTCAAAGCGGGCCTCGGGCGGCCGGCCGAGATCGAGCACGACTTCGATGATATCTTCGATGTTGTTGAGACGGACGAGCGCTTGCCGTATCGCCAGTGGGAAGATGTCGAGGAGTTGGGAGAGCTCCCAACTTGGGGAAACGGATTGAACTCTAACCGCCAATATCGATCCTGCCTTCCGTGCCTATTCCCCCACGTGCACGCGCTTAGAGGGCTTCGCGACCGTCACGATCACTC
This sequence comes from Candidatus Eremiobacterota bacterium, assembly GCA_019240525.1. Lineage (GTDB taxonomy): Bacteria > Vulcanimicrobiota > Vulcanimicrobiia > Vulcanimicrobiales > Vulcanimicrobiaceae > Cybelea. The sequence goes on along the minus strand of JAFAYE010000001.1, from coordinate 2,187,594 downwards.
CTTCACCACGCGTATGACGCGAAGTTCGCGATCGTACGGGCCCTGAATACGCACGCCCGCTTTTAATTCAAGACGGACGTAATCCACGATTTCAGCCGTGATCTCTTCGCCAGGCGCAATAACCGGTATTCCGGGTGGATACGGCGTGAGTGTTTCGGCGCAAATGCGTCCCACCGAGTTACGAAAACTCACGAACTCCGCGTCGGCGAGAAACGCTTCGCGCGGTCGCATCCGCATCGGCGGCATCGGCGGCAAGCGGAACGTCCCACGGCGTAAACGCTGTTCGAGAATCCCCGAGGGAGCAAACATGTCGAGCTTCCGATCGTCGCGCGCCATTTCGCGCAGCGCGGTGATAAGGCGTTCGGCTGCATCGCGCGTCGTACCGATCGTAACGAGTGCGACGACGTTAAAAAGATCGGCAAGCTCGACTTGGATGTTGTGACGCCGGCGCAGCACTTCAGAGGCCTCGTACCCCGTATACCCGAGGCCGGTGACCGTGACCGTGATCTTCGTTGGATCGAGTTCGAAGACACCCGCACGCCCGCGCAGCTCCTCCCCGAAGCAGTAGAGACCGGGAATTTCGTTGATCTGCGCTCGTATCTCGTTCGCGATTTCGATGGCCCGCGAGAGCAGCGCCTCCCCTTGCGTGGCCATCTGCTTGCGGGCCACGTCGAGCGAGGCAACCATCGGCAAATTGGGCGACGTCGAGAGGAACATCTTGAGCACCGACGAGAGCCGGTCGAGCCGCACGCGGTCGCCCTTCTGATGGAGCATAGCGCACTGCGAGAATGCGGAGAGCATCTTGTGCGTCGAGTTGATACAGAGATCGGCACCCGCACTCGTGGCCGAGAGCGGAAGTCTTGGATGAAAATGAAAGTGCGGCCCCCACGCCTCATCGACGAGCAGCAGCTTTCCCGCAGCGTGGACGATGCGTTCGATCGCCGCCAGATCGGCCGCCACGCCGTAATACGTCGGCGAGACGAGATAGACGGCGGCAATATCAGGATACTGCTCGAGCGTTCGCGCGACCGTTGCCGGAGTGACGCAGTGATCCATGCGCAACGCTTCGTCGACTTCGGGCGCCATGTAAACCGGCTCGGCGCCGCTCATGATCAGACCGCCGAGCATCGATTTGTGCGAGTTCCGCGGCACCGCGATTTTGTCGGTGGGATTCACCGCCGTCATCATCATGCATTGATTGCCGCTGGTCGAGCCGTTGATCAGAAAATAACTATGATCGGCGCCCCAAGCTTCCGCTGCAAGCTCTTGGGCCTCCTTGATCGATTCGGTCGGCTGAAGCAAATCGTCGATGCCGGGCATCGGTGTGAGATCGATCGCGCAAATATTGTCGCCCACGAACTCGCGAAATGCCAAATCCATTCCCCCGCCTTGAATGTGGCCAGGGGTGTGAAACGGCAGAACGCCCGCGTCGACGTAATCGAGGAGCGCCTGAAAGTAGGGTGTCCGATGCTGGTCCAAGGCAACCCGCAGAATGCCCAAGTCGCCGTGACTTTCCCTGCAAGGATCGCGGCGCGCCGCGAGCTACGATTCGATGCTGGAGTGAACCGCCGGGATGTAGCCCGCAGCGATGATTCGCACCAAGGCGGGTGGCGTCAGCACGTCAACTTGCCCGTGCGCCGGACGCGCGCGGCGCTGCCCGTAGCCACTGTCGGACCACGCGTGGAGCTGCGATCGCCAGAGAAGCCATGCGTCATCGTCGAGAGCAACGTACGTCCCGTCGGGCAAATTGGCGAGATCGTCGCGATACGTGCGCTTTGTTTTTGCGTCGAGCCGCTCGCGATGAAGTCGCAAATCCATGCTGTCGGCGTCGCATCGCTCGTCGCAGCACGACCGCCATAACTCTTGAAAGCGCCGATAGTCGGTGCGGCGGCATTCCGCACACGGGCGATGGCCTGCGCTCAATGCGGTCGCTTCGTCGAGAAAGAAGAGTTCGGTGTAGCGGCGGGGACTCATCACCACGCGACGGCGCCCGCGAAACTCCAGCAGGCAGGTAATCCATCGCCGTACCTGCCACGGCCGGACCACCTCCCTCGCCTCGTCGTGCAAAACGCCGCGATTGCCCATCATCGTGCCGCGGCCCGAGACCGCGACGATCTCCCCTCGCGGTGTAACGCGGTTACAGAGCGTCCTAGGCCTCGACTCGCTCGTCGATCGACACGTTATAAAGGAAGAGAAACTTGCCCCATTCGTCGGGCAGAGTATTGCGCTTGATTTGAATCCACGGGATATATTTGGGTTGTCGCGGTTTACGAAGGAGCGACATGTTAGCCTCTTGCGGGATTCGATTGTTCTTGCGGTTGTTGCAGCGCATGCACGCGCAAACGAGGTTCTCCCAGGTCGACTCCCCGCCGCGGCTCTTCGGAACGACATGATCGACCGTCATCATGCGCTCGCCACGCGTACCGCAATACTGACAGGCGTGATCGTCTCGGATCAAGACGTTCTTCTTCGTGAGCGCGACCTTCTGCATCGGGCGGCGAATGTAATAGAGCATGCGAATGATCGACGGCATGCGCATTGCGAACGTCGGCGACGCGAGCATGCGTTCGCGGCCGTGCAGCACCTCCGCCTTTCCGGCGAAAATCAGTTTGACGGCGCGCTGGAAGCTGGTGACATTCAGCGCCTCGTAGGTGGAATTGAGGACGAGCACCTCGCTCATGGAGCGAGATCCCGGCGGCCGGCGCGCCGGCAAGCGAGAGGCGCAAGTGTCGCGCTATGAAAACGAGGCATTTAGGTGCCTCGTTTCCGGACGAACGTCAAACGCGTTTCGGTCAGCATTTGGGTTATCGCCAAACGCTGATCGGGTTGCAATCGTTCTTTGACGCGTTCGAATGCGGCAGACGCGACGTCAATAGCAATCTCGGCCGACGAATGGTCGGCCTTATGACCATCCTCTTCGGTGAGATACGCGTGCGCCGCGAGCGTGAGGGTAGCGATCACCTCGCTGAGCAGCGGCTCGACGGGCGGAAGTTGCCCTTGAAATCCGGCCCCCTCTAAATCGGAGGAGGCGGCCCGGCTAGACATCTCAAGCTGGAGTTACGCCGCGGTGGAACTCTTCCCTTGGCGCCCGCCATCTTGCCCGCAGACCATCGCGAGGAAGTACTGATGCACGCGCGCGTCGCGTGTGAGCTCGGGGTGAAACGACGTTGCCAGAACGTTCTCCTCGCGTACCATCACGCCGTGGCCATCTCGCTTGGCGAGCAGTTCAACCCGAGGGCCGCAGCGCTCGATCCAGGGGGCGCGAATGAAAATGCCCGGAAATGCCGGTTCGCCGAGAGCATCCACGTGCAAGTCGATCTCGGCCGATTCATTTTGGCGTCCGAAGGCATTGCGTCGCACGGTAATGTCGATCAGGCCGAGCGTCGCTTGATTCAAATCGGCGACGTGGCGCGCTGCGACGATCATTCCCATACAGGTGCCCCAAACCGGCATTCCCCGGCGAACGCGATCGATGATCGCTCGATCGAGCGAGGCACGCTCGAGAAGCTTCATCACGGTCGTCGATTCGCCGCCCGGAATGACGAGAGCATCGACGCGCGCGAGGTCGGTGAGACTCTTGACGGCGACGGGCAGAGCGCCGGCACGCCGCAGCGCCGCCGAATGCTCGGCGACATCGCCTTGCAGCGCGAGGACGCCGACGTTAGTTGCCACGGGGAGCGAGAAGCTGCGCTTCGCTGAGCGTCCGAAGATCGAGGCCGGCCATCGCTTCGGAGATCCCCAGCGACCGGCACGCTTCCAATACGACGCCTGCATCATTAAAGTGAGTCGTCGCATCGACGATCGCCCGCGCGAACCGCTTGGGATCCTTCGATTTGAAAATTCCGCTTCCGACAAAGATTCCTTCGGCCCCAAGTTGCATCATCAGCGCCGCGTCGGCCGGCGTCGCTACGCCGCCGGCGCAAAACAGCACGACGGGCAATCTTCCATCGGCGGCGACTTGCGTCACGAGTTCGATCGGAGCGCCCAGGTCGCGTGCTCGGGATACCAGCTCTTCCTTCGGAACGACGTTGAGCTCTCGAACCGCGTCGGTTATCGCGCGCATGTGCCGCACCGCTTCAACGATGTTGCCGCTGCCGGCCTCGCCCTTGCTGCGAATCATCGCCGCCCCCTCGGCAATCCGCCGCAAGGCTTCGCCGAGGTCGCGTGCACCACAGACAAAAGGCGTCGTAAAGGCGTGCTTGTCGACGTGATACTTATCGTCCGCTGGAGTAAGAACTTCCGACTCGTCGATGTAGTCGACCCCCAGTTGTTGCAGCACTTGCGCCTCGGCGAAGTGCCCGATGCGCACCTTGGCCATCACCGGAATCGTCACCGCATCCATAATGCCGCGGATCAAGTCGATCGCGCTCATTCGGGCGACGCCGCCCAGCGCGCGGATGTCTGCGGGAATCCGTTCGAGCGCCATCACGGCGACGGCGCCCGCCTCTTGGGCGATCGCGGCGTGTTCAGGCGTGACGACATCCATAATGACGCCGCCTTTGAGCATCTGCGCGAGCCCGCGCTTGACCGTTACCGTTCCCGTGCTTTCCATGTCTCTATCATATCAGGCGTTCCCAATGAGAACATTGGGGACGCGCTACGGTGTCGGCGTCTCTTCAGGTGCCGGCTCCGCGGTCGGCGGTACGAGCGTCGGGCTCTCCGACGGAGCTGCCGAAGGCGTAAACGTCGCGAACGGGCGCTGACGCCAGACCGGGAGATTGGGATTCGGAGTTGGCGTGGGCACGGGCGTCGGTCGAGCTGTCGGCGAGGGCAGCGGCGTCGGCAGCGGCTGGGGCGGAACCCTCGGGTCGGGGAAACGGGGATCGCCGGCAGCGGAGAGCGCCTGCGAGCGTTTCCAGTCGGGGCCATAAGGCTTCGGCGCAGCGTTTGGCGGCGGAGTAATCGCCGAAGGGATGACCGATTGGAGCGTCTGCTCGGTCGCCTGCCCAATAACGCGATTCCCCATGCGCTCGCCGACCGCGACCGCGAGCAGCAGCACTCCCGCGCCTACCAACAACACGAGCGAAGGAAAGCGCATCGAAGGATGCATCGTTCTCTTATACCCGGGCAAGCGGTCGGACGACGTCGAGCTTCGCCGCTCGTGCACGACGATCGCTCGGCTTGCCGATGAGATGGACTTCGCGCAACTCTCCCGGTGCCATATCGATGCGCGCCGTATGGCCTCGAAATTCGATCAGGACGTTTCGCGCGCGATCGAGCTGATTGCCAAGAAAGATTCGCACGGCGCCGGCATCATCTTCAAAGGCAATTGCGCCGACTTCCACCGGCGACGTCGCAACCTCGTCGCTGACGTCGCGTCCAGCGTGAATGCACGTGAACGGCTCCTCCGCGGAAAGCTCGGCCATGTCGCCGTAAATCGTATCGTTGCGAAGGTCGACGACGTACGTGCACCGCCGGCCGCCCCAATGAACTCGGGCCGCGGCGACCCATTGCCATCCCTTTGGGCGCAACGGCGCCAAGTGGGGTCGCCCGCTCGTGCGATAGCCGTTGAGCCCGCCAACGGTTTCCGCGATCGCCCACAGGTATTTGGCGCCCGTCCACGGCGAGAGATACATTCCGCGATTGCTCATCGAGCCGCCGTCGAACCACTCGGCGAACTCGCCGGGAACGGTGTTGCGCGGACTTCCGCCTTCCATCGCCGCATACGAAATTTTGAGGAACTCGACGGCCGCATCGGTCATGCCGTTCCGAGCCAGCGCGACCGAACACCAGATCGTTAAATCCGGCCAAATGCCGCCGAGCAGTCCAAACCCGTATGACGGAAAGTACCATGCATCCGCAGTCGAGATCGTGCGCAAACCCACCGGGGTCACGAAATCCGCTTCAAGCAGCCGGGTGAGGATGGCCCGCTGCTGCGACGCGTTGGCGATGCCGAAGAGCACCGGAAAGACCTCGTCGGCCGTAAAGTTGTCTTGATAGTTGCCGTCTTGGTCGTAGTTGAGAACGAACGCTCCAGTGTCGTCGTTGAAAAGGTGCTCCATCATTGCCGAGCGCATCGCTTGGCCCTCGCCGGTATATCGCTCCCAATGATCGTTATCGCCGACCACCGCGCAGAGCATCGCCGAGGCTTCCAAAGCATACACGGCCTCGGCGTTGATCTCGGTCACCGCGCCGTCGAGCGTGTAGTACGGGATAATATTGCGCCACGAAGAGATCCCGTACATGTCGACGCCTTTTGCGCGGCAGTTGATCAAACCGTGGGCATCGCGTTGAGTCAGCATGTAATCGGTGAGTTTGACGACTAAGCCGATGCGCTCGCGAACCCATGCGTCGTCGAGCGTCGCGTTGTAATGGTGGAGCATCGCGATCAGATGCAGGGGCGTATCGTCGTTGATGTTGAGATCGTAGTCCGTCTTATAACCGCTCACGCCGCGGACGTACTCCACCATCAATCCGCTCTCTTCGACCGCGTTATTGAAAACTTCAAGCGCGTTCCGGCTGAATTCGGGCCAGAAGTAATCGAAGCCGTGGACGAGCCAAGAGGTATCGCGCGAGACCAAGATGTCCGACGGCGGTGAGTTGGTCGCACCCCAGCCGTGTGGATACTCCTTGACGATGCGCAGCATGTTCGCCTTGGCCCAGGCAGCGCCGCGGCTTATTTCGGGCGACGGAACCAGGAAGCGCGCGTCGGCGAGCCGCTCGGTAAAATAGTTTTGCGTGTGATGCAGCGCTCGCGGATCGCGCAGCAGCGATTCGAGGACTGGCCGGCTGCGCTCGGTTCCCCCTTTATGATAGACGACGGCCAGCCGCAACGACTCCCGCGCACCGGCAGCGACGGCGATTCGATATTCGAAAGCCCCGAAGATCCGCCGGCTGACGAGTTCCGCCTGCTCGGGCGTCACGTCCTCGAGGGGCTGCTGTAACGCGGGGTCGTCGAGCGTCGAATCGCCCCCGGTTGGCGGTGCGCTCGGCTGTGCCAGGCTTCCGCGTCGCATCGACTTGAGCAAAACCTGTTCGCGTAATGAAAGCTCGACGGCAACCGGATGGCGCGAGCCTCCCCACCATCGTTCCCCCCCGGTTTCGAGGTTCTTCGAACAGATAAAGCGGCCGTCGTTCCAAGCGCGCACTTCATGTTCGGGCTCCCCGTAAAAGCGCTGGCCGACCAGCATCGCCCACGGAAAGAGCGCGACCTCCATCTCGGCGGCGCCGGGATTGTAGAGCGTCACGTCGACGACGAAGGATACGGCGCGGTCGAACTCCGCACCGTGCGGAACGAAAAAGGATTCGGTTACATGAATGCGATGGTCGAGCGTGAACTCCGAGATCTGCGCGTACGGCAGAAAGGTCAGCTCGCGCTCGATTTGATGCGGAAAGAACGTTCGATCGGCCATGCGGTAGGCGAGATGGTGCGTTCCGAAGATAATTTGATCGGTGTCCGCATCCCATAACCCGCGCACCCCGCCCTTCGCCGTCGACTGCGCGTACGTCTTGAAGTTGCCGAGCAATAAACCGTACGGCGTTTGAGATTCGTGAAGGACGTAGGCGCAAAATTCATTGCGTTGCGCGTCGTAACTTAAACCCACTCTGTCTAACGTGCCTCGAACCCTTACTGCGGCACCGGACGCGAAGGCGCCTTCTCTCGCTGCGGCAAACGGAAGCTCGCAATGCTGACCCTTCGGGCACCGGCAAAAATCAATCTCACGCTCGAGGTGCTTGCCCGTCGCGACGATGGATACCACGCAATACGCAGCGTGATGGTGCCGATCGACCTGGCCGACGAGCTGACGATCGAGCCGAGCTCGGGGTTCAGCTTTAGCTGCGATCGCCGCGATCTCGACGGCGAACATAATCTCGCATTTGCCGCGCTGCGCGCGCTGGGGGAGTTGCCGATTCGCGTCGAGCTTCGCAAACGGATTCCTACGCAAGCGGGTCTGGGCGGAGGATCGAGCGACGCGGCGACGGTGCTTCGCGCCGCAATGACCGGCGCCATCGGGAACGCCGCGGAGCATGACTGGCTGAGCCTCGCGCGATCGCTCGGTTCCGACGTGCCGTTCTTTCTCACCGGCACCGCGGCTTTGGTCGAAGGAACCGGCGAGCGAGTAACGCCCGCCGGTGCGATTCCGCGCTGGCACCTGTTGATCGTCAAACCCCCCGCTGCGGTTTCGACCGCAGACGCATACGCACAGCTCGATCGTCACGTGCGCCCGCAGCGGCCGCGCAAGGGGTCTGTATCGCTTGCATTGCTCGAGGCGTTGCAGCGAAGTGACTTCGCGCGCGTCGAGTCGCTCATGCAAAACGACTTCCAGAATGCGATTGCGTCGCAAGTGCCCGAGATTGCGACGGCGATCGACGCGCTTCGCCGCGCTGGTGCGACGAACGTCCTCTTGGCGGGTTCGGGCGCCTGCGTCTTCACCCTCGCTGCGCAGGCGAATCGAATCGGCGCCCTCTGCGAACGGCTCGACCTGCCCGCGGCCTACGAACGGTTCACGACCGCCTTTGCAGCGACGCCGGATTGGCTCGCGGAATGCCCGTCGGGATGACGATGCATGCCGTTGTGCTGGCCGGCGGGCCGCAAGACGACGTCGCACTGCTGCAGCCGGGGGCACCGAACAAAGCGTTCGTCGAAATCGAAGGAACGACGTTGGTCGGCCGCGTCCTGGCAGCGCTGCGCGGCGCGTCGAGCGTGGGCCGAATCGTGGTGGTTGCGCCCCCCGCAATGGCCGCGCACCGCGATTTAACGTTTGCCGACGAACTGCGCGCCGACGGCGTGCACATCAGCGAGAGCTTGCGCAACGGCCTTGCCGGATTCGACGGCGACGCCGATGTGCTCATCGTGGCTTCAGACCTACCCGTGCTCACCCCGGCTTCGGTCGAGGATTTCGTGCGCCGCGTCGCTGCGCTGCGCGCCGACATTGCCTATGGTTGCGTTGAAAAGCAGGCACATCTGCGCCGCTTTCCGGACGTACCGCATACGTGGGCACGCATGCGCGATGGGACGTTCTGCGGCGGCGGAATAGCAGCGATGAAGCCCCGCGCGCTATCAAGGCTCGAGCGCTTCATCGAGCGTCTGGGCGCCGCCCGAAAAAGCCCTCTGAAGCTAGCATCGTTGTTCGGGTGGGACATGTTGGCGCGTTTCGCTCTTGGCCGGCTCACGATTGCAGCCGCCGAAGCCCGCGGGGAGCGAATTCTCGGTGCGCCGGTCCGAGCACTGATCTCGCCCTATCCCGAAACTGCGGTGAATGTCGACCGTCTCAGCGACGTGCCGCTTGCGCGGCAACTTGTTAGCCGGGCGAGCGCCAGCGTTTGAAGAGTTCGTTCGCGATACCGAATTGATCGAGCGCCTTGCCGACCGTGTGAGCGATGATGTCGTCGACGCTGGCGGGATTTGCATACATTGCCGGTACCGGTGGGAGGATCACCGCGCCGATCTCCGCGAGCAGCGCCAAGGTGCGCAAATGTCCCAAGTGCAACGGCGTTTCGCGCACGACGAGAACGAGGCGGCGCTTCTCCTTGAGACAAACGTCCGCAGCTCGCACTACCAGATTTGCATTGTTCGAATAGGCAATGCCGCTGGCGCTCTTCATGGAGCAAGGAATCACGAGCATGCCGTCGGTTAAAAAGGAGCCGCTGGAAATCGCGGCGGCCAGATCGTCGTCGCGATGTGTGACGTCGGCAAGGGCCACGAAGTCGTCGGCCGCCATGTCGGTTTCCAGTTCGATCGTTCGGTGCGCCGCGCTGGTTAGCACGAGATGCGTTTCGATGCCGCCGATCGCGCGGAGCGCTTGCAGCACCATGTAGCCGTAGACGCTTCCGCTCGCGCCGGTGATTCCGACGATGATGCGTCGCATCCGATGGCGTTTATACGTTCGCTGCAGGGGCGCCTGGTGGGAGCTTTAACTTCCGGAGAAGTGGTTCCCGACTCCCCGCGCGTTCGTTCTTTTCTCGAGGATGCCGTCCAGTGGCTTCGCACCGCTTCGCAAGCGGCGCTATTGCGACTCCTTCGTTCGCCGTATTCCGGTGTGGATCACGACGTTGCTGCGGCCTACGCGACGCTTGTCCGGCGCGGCGGCGTGCTGCTCGAAGCAATCGACCGCGGACAGCTCGCCTTGCCACCAAACGACCGCGACGCCGTACTGCAGTTCGCGCAACGGATGCGCCGAATTCGAGCGCTGCCCGAGGATTTGGAGTCCGACGCACTGCGCGAAGCGATCCGCGCCGTCTTCGACCTCACGCAGAGCGAAGATCGCGTTTCACGTGCGCCGCAAAGCGCCGATACGGGCGAGTTTGCGCTCGCAGTCGCTGCGCCGACCGAAGACCCCCGCGGCGTGCCGGCACGGCCAAAGCACTTCAGCGCGAGCGCGCTCAACATGTATGTGGAGTGCGCGCGCCGATGGTTCTACAAGTATGTATGCACCGCGGTCGAGGACCGCGGCTCCGCCGCGTCAGCCTACGGCACCGCGTTTCACCTGGCGCTCGAAGATTTTCATGGCGAATTTCCCCGGCCGACTCACAACGAGGAATCCGCGATGCGCCGGCGCGTGGGCGAGTTCGTCACGTGGGCTTTCGAGCGGAATCGCCCCGGATTTGGTACGCGCGTGGAGTTCGAGCTGGCAGTTCGGCGCGCACAGCGGACCGCACAACGTTACGTAGATTGGCTGCTCGTGCAAGAGAAAGAGGCGCCGTTCGAAGTACTCGGCCGTGAGGTTGCCGCGGAACTCGATCTGGAGGGACGTGCGTTCATCGGCTACATCGATCGACTCGACCGCGACGTACGCTCCGGCGAGGTCGCCGTGGTCGATTACAAAACCGGTAGCATCGCTACGAGCGTCCCCGAATACGCGGAACGAGTTCGGCGATTTCGCGACTTTCAGTTGCCGTTTTATTACTTGGCGCGAACCGCGGCAGGCGACAAGGTTACGAAACTCGTCCTTATTCCGCTCAAGGATGCGCTGCTCGACGTCCGACCCATTGTCGTGCACGTCGGCCGAAATATCGAAGTCCGCGATCTGGAACGGTCGCGGGCCCGAATGGTCGAGCTGAGCGACGAGCTCTCCTCGGGTACGATCGAGCACTTCGCACCCACCCACGATCCGTCTCCGTGCGGCTATTGCGCTTACGCGATTGCCTGCGCGGCGAGACCGTCGCCCGAAGCTCGGCGTTTCGGCAGTTGATCCTGCTCGAGTTGACGGCCGAGCAATGCGACGCGGTCGAAGCGCCGTTCGACGAGTGTTTCGCTATCGTGGGGGCGCCGGGCACCGGCAAGAGCACCGCGCTGGCCGAGCGCGCGGCACGCCTGCGGCGTACGGAATGCACGGTCGAATCGCTGATGCTTCACGCGCCAGGGGGAATCGAAAAGTGTGCTGTCGGGCTGCTTGCAGATGCCGGAAAGGCGCCGACGCTCGTTGACGACGTCGAAGCCGAGCTCCTTTTTGCCGATGCCTGTATGCCGCTCTTTGCACTCGAATGGGAAGAGTTCATCGAGGGTCAACTCGATCCCGAGGTGGCCGCGCTCAACTGGCCGCAACGCTTTCTTCAATCCGCCTTTCGCTTGATTCGCCGGCTCTGCGATGGCGGCGTCGAGCCCACGCTCTTCCTCTCGTGCGCGCTGACCGGCGCGACCGAGTTCTACGCGCAGCCGCCGAACTTCGCCGATCCGCGATTGATCGCCGAAACGAAGACAAACCATCAGAACTCCCTTGCAGCCACCGCACAAGAACTCTCGCGACAACGGCGCCGGGAGATCGATCTTTCGAAGATCCTTGCTAAACTCTATGAACGCTACCTCGACGTCACGCGTTCGAGCGCTCGCATGACGGGACGGGACGCGGTAATTGCCGCGACCGAACTGTTACGCGAGGATAGCGCCTTCGCGCAATCGCAGCGGCGGCGATACCCATTTGCATTTATCGACGACGCCCAAGAGTTGACTGCCGCCGAACTTCGCTTTCTGACCGGTCTCTATGGCGAACGCCTGCGGGGAGTCACGCTGTGCGGCGATCCGTCGTCTGCGATCTCCGAGACCCGCCTGACCACACCCGAGGCGGTCTTTGCACTGGCGCATTCCAAAACCGAGTTGCATGGAACGCATCGGACGCCGAAGGTCGAAAAGACTCGGTTTCCCACGGCGCGAGAAGAAGCCGAGGCCATCGCTCAACGCGTCGCCTCTTGGCTCGAACGCGGCTCGCCCCCCGAACGCGTCGCGGTGCTCTTTCGCTCGGTTCGAGCCGTCGAAACTTACGAACGCGCGCTGCTGGAACGAAACATTCCTGCGGTCGTGGCCGGCGACGTCAACGTTTTTGCCGACCGCCGCGCGCTCGACGCGCTCGCGTTGTTGTGGAACGTCGACGATCCCTTTCGGCACGACTGGCTGCTGCGCACGTTATCGGGCCGCGCCCTCGCTCTCTCCGACGCATCCGTTGCGTTTCTTTGCGGCGATCCGCCGGATCCGCAGCGTCAGCTCTTTGCTTTCGACGAAGAACCGCCGCCGACTGCGCGCGCAGGGCGCTGGAATCCCAAGCGCGATCTGCGCCTGGGGTGGAACGTCGTTCGCGGCGAGCTCGACGACGCGCTTCCGCCGGCAGCCGCTACGCGACTACAGCGCTTTCGACGCTTGCGCGAAGGCTGGCTCTCAATCGCAGACCCGGCCTCGTTTGGTACCTTCGCACGTACCGTTTGGCGTGAAGGGCTCGCACGCGAAGGCGATATCGGATCCGCGGCAGCGCGAGCGCAGCAAATCTTGCTGCGCCGGCTTCTCGACCGTCTCGATGGTTTTCTAAGGCGCAACGAGGGCGCCGATCTGAGCGATGTCTTGCGCTACGCCGAGCAGCGCATCGAGAGCGAGCTAGAAACTTGTGAAGTCGATGATTCCTGCGGCGGATGCGTTCAACTTCTGAGCATCGAGGCTGCGCGGGGCCGAGAGTTCGATCGCGTCGCGATCGCTAACGTACGCGCAGGCGCCTTTCCCCGCTACTATTCACCTGAGGCGTTTCTCTTTAGCAAGCGGTACGGAATGATCCCCAAGGATAACGCCGGAGACGCGCGCGCGTCGCGCACGGCAAAATTTACGTACTACACCTTCCGCTACAAGACGCGGCAACACTATTTCGAGCGCGAGCGTCGCGCGCTGGAGTACGGCTTGCGCCGAGCGCGCGCCGACGTGCTGGTCACGGCTTCGGGAAGACCGAGTCGCTCTGGCGAGACCCCCGAGTTCCTCGACATGCTCGGCTAGCGAGGCAGCTCGTTTGCATCTGCGCGAAATGCCTCTCGAGGTCTATGCGCGCGACGTTCTGCCGTTGACCGCACCGCTCTGGTCGGGCCGGCGCACGTTCGAGCAGTATCTCCTTCAGACGTCGGAGCTCGCGCGAAGCCCCTACGGGCGCCGGCATTATCGCACGATCGGCCTGTACGATGGGGCAACGTGCGTCGCATCGTTTAAACGCTACGAGCGGACGCTTCGAAACGAAACGCGCAGAGTGCGAGCGATCGGTTTCGGCGCGGTCTTCACACCCGCGGAGTTGCGCGGGCGCGGCTACGCCAGCTTTATGCTTGCCTCAGCGCTCGACAGCGCTCGCAGCGAAGGCTACGATATCGGCTACCTCTTCTGCGATATCCGGCCGCAGTTTTATTTGGAACTCGGTTTTCGCGTGCTCCCCTCGCGCCGGTTTACGCTACGTTCCGATACGCTGCCCTCGGAGCGTCTAACGGTTTCGCGCCTGGCGGAGGGCGATTGGGCCGAGGTGCGTCGGATCTTTGCGCAGTGCGAAGGGAAGCGCCGGATTGCGTTCTTGCGTCCGGCAAGCGTTTGGGATTGGGTGGCTATGCGACTCCGTCACGGCTCCGAGCATCGCCGCGGCGACGAAACGAATCTCGTCATGCGGCAGCGTGGCCGCATCGTCGCCTACGTCCTGGGTATGCGCGACCCGACGAACGACGCGTATATCGTCGACGAATATGCGTTCGCACGCGATGGCCGCATCATTGCGCCCCTCCTTCGAGCCGCAGCGGGAGATCTCCGACGCGTTACGGGATGGTTGCCGCCCGGTAACGCGCGCGAGCACTTGCCCCGATGCACGGTACGAACGCGACAGAGCGCCATCGCGATGGCGGCGCCGCTGCGGCAGGAAGGCGTCAGCCTCGTGCGGTCGCTCGATGCGACGCGCGCCGACTTTTGCTGGGCGACGGATCACATCTGATGAACCGCCCTGTCACCCTCAGCCTGTCGAAGCACGCATTGTCACCCTGAGCCTGTCGAAGGGTGAGCCTGTCGAAGCATGAGCGCCCGCATCCTTCGACAAGCTCAGGATGACAAAAATGATTTGCCTGCGCGCAACGTGTCATGCTGAGCCTGTCGAAGCATGATCGCCCGCATCCTTCGACAAGCTCAGGATGACATTGGCTGTGGTTTGCGCGCAACGTGTCGTCTAGAAAAGACTGGTTTGCAGCACGTCGCCTTCCGACAATGAAGAAACCCGCGTTCCGAGCAACCGCACCGGCACGCCCTCCAACGTCGCGCGGCGCAAGCAATAAACGGCGGCGCGAAAGATGCGGCGAGCATCGCGAGTCGGCTCGGCGAGGTGCGTCTGCCGACCGACCACCGTGAAATCCGCGCGCTTGACTTTGACACCGATCGTCTGGGCCACGGCACGCTCGCCTTCGAGCGTTTCGGCGAGCTCGCGAGCTTGGGTGCGGAGGACCTCGATCAATCGCCGCTCTTCGTGAACGTCGTATTCGAAAGTCTCCTCGGTCGAAATCGATTTAGTCTCCCGCACCGGATCGACCGGGCGGCGATCGACGCCGCGCGCCAAATCGTAGACTTCGCGCCACCACGATCCGAAGAGTTCGCGACAACGGGCGTCGTCGATGCGTGCAAGCTCGCCGATGGTCGTTATTCCGAAGACGCCCAAGCGCGCTTGCATTTTCGGCCCGATTCCCCACAGACGGCCCACCGGCAACGGAGCGAGAAATGCGGCCTCTTCACCTGGCGCAATCGCCAGCAAACCATCGGGCTTGCATGTGTCCGAGGCGATCTTCGCAATCATCTTGCCGGTCGCGAGTCCCGCGCTGACCGTCAACCTTGTCGCGGCAAAGATCTCGCAGCGAAGATCGGCACAGACCCGGCGCGCCGTTTCGAATTCCACATCGCCGATTCCAACAAACGCTTCGTCGAGAGAGAGACCCTCGACAGGGTAACCTCGAGCCGAGAGAATGCCGAAGATTTCGCGCGAGACGGCGCGATATTTCGCCATTTCCGGTGGAACCACAACGAGCTGCGGGCATGCGCCGCGCGCCTTGTAGAGCGGCATCGCGGAGCGCACGCCATACGGACGCGCTTCATATGAAGCCGTTAGCACGACCGCGCGCCGGCTCGATCCGGCTACCGCGACCGGTTTGCCGCGTAAACTCGGGTTGTCGCGAACGGCAACGCTGGCATAGAACGCGTCGACGTCGAAGTGCGCGACGTACCTTTGCGTTCCGGTCGGGGCGCTCGTCACGGCCGCGACGCCAGCGCGCCTTTCTGAATCGCCAGAATCGTTTGCATGTTACGCAGGTCGTCGGCATCACTGCCGGGTGTCTCCAGAATGGCGATCTTCTCGTGCAGTTCGTGGTGAGCGAGGAGTGCCCGAAAGCCCTCAAAACCAATCAACCCTTCACCAATGTGCCAATGCCGATCGCGCCCCGCGCCGAGGGGA